>CAYRGS010000039.1:0-6535 GCA_964423875.1 uncultured bacterium | reverse complement strand
AAGATCCCCACCATCGGGTGATTGATGCGCGATATCACCCCGTGGTAAGGGGCCGCGGCCGCGAAGGCCGCCGCCACAAGCGCCGTGGGCGCGTCGAACCAGCGCCTTCCGAGGAAGTAAAGCCCCACGATGGAAAGCGTCCCGGCCACCGCGTAGGGAAGGAAGAGGTAGAACTCCCGGAGGGGAATCCCGAGCAGGTTCAGGACCTCGAGATTGATGAACTGGATGAGCGGTGAGCTCACCCCGTTATAGTAAAGGAAGATCTGGGCGAAGAAGTTCTCGATCCAGGGCCCGCCGGGAAGAAAGTGGGATTGGGTCAGGCGGAACCCGGCCAGCAGGGGGTTCACCTCGTCGTGGCTGGAGTCCACGATCCGGCCCAGGCTGTAGAGCCGTATCCACAGGGCGGCCCCCAGGACGGCGATCAGGAGCCACCCCGAGCGGCGGGTCAGGAATCGGATACCGGCGCCCCCGGCCTCTTCACCTCCTTCGGTCCCAAAGGCCCTCTCAGGCGGCATGCGCTCGCTCCCTTTTGACGGTTCGGGCGTGCACCCCGACCAGGACGACAAGCAGGAGCAGCCCCCCCAATCCCGGTCCGCCCAGGATCTTCCACGAATCTAGCGTTGTGGAAAGTGGGGCGTCCGCCAGCCAGTCGAAGACCCGCATCGGGACGGGCGGGCTCATCATCAAGTAGGCCGCGGCGAGGGCCGCCGCCCAAATCCGGAGCGAGACTTTCCGGCCGGCGGACGCGTCCTCCCGGAAGAGCTGAACCGCCGCCGCCGAAATCCCCGGCAGGGCGAGGGCCAGATAATATGTCTGGTTGCGGTTGATGAGCATCACCATCATCAACAGGAGGAGACCGCATTCCTGGGCGAGGAAACCCGGCCTCGACGAAGGGATGCGGAGGATTCCGTACGCCGCCAGCATGGCCAGCACGGCTAGGTTGACCCATCCCGCCCACTTGCGGACTTGCTCGGAATTCCGGACGCGGAGCCAAAGCTTTTCAGGCTCTCCCTCGATGAAAACCCGCTGGATCAGATTCACCAGGGACTGGTTGTTCGCGTGGGTTGTGGTGTGTCCCGCGCCGAATGTTGTGGCCCGATATTCCTTCACCGAGTTGGATAGACGCCAGGGGAGGATCGGCGACAAGGAGGCCAGGATGATCGCCGCCGCGAGCACGGCGGCGCCCACCCCCTTCCATCGCCGTTTCCAGGCCAGGTAGGGAATAAACATCACAGGCAGGAATTTCAGCGTGGCGGCGATGATGATCCCGATCCCACCGCGCGCCTGATGCTCCCAATACGCAAACGCCCAGAGAATGAGGAGCATCTCGGGCAGCTCGATGGCGCGCTGCCCGATGGAGGCGTGCAGGGGCGTGAAATTCAACCAGATGAGCGCGAGAAAAGACCACTCCACCCATCCGGTGAGATTGAGCAGCCTGCGGCCCACCAGCCAGAAGGCCGCCCCGATCGAGCACCACAGTGCGAGAAGGACCAGCCAGTCGATCAGGCTGTAGGAGCTGAAGAGGGTCAAGGGAAGGGTGATCACGTGAAACCCGGGACCGTAACTCCAGTACCCCTGAAGGCTGACGTGACTCTTGCCGAAAATGTTGTCCTTCAGGAGAACCGGATTGTAGGCCTCGGTGAAGGGCGCGGGGAAGGCTGAATAGAAATCCCCGGTGATGGAGCGGGCGGGCGTAAACACGCCCCCGTACAGGAATCGCAGGAGCCCGTAGGCCAAGAGCGCGACGCAAGCCGTTCTTACCCATTTTCGGTGGCGCACCCCTTGCCTTCTCCCTCCCGGCTGCAACGCCCGGACCGCCCCCTCCCCCCCTCGGGAATCGATCAGGGGCGGGCCAGATGATAGCACCGAGGGGCGCTTGCACGCCAGCCAGGCTGCGGTTGAGGTACTTGCGTGCCGGCCAAGCTGCGATTGGAGGTCGTTGCGGTCATTACAACGTCTTGGCGCACGGAGGGCGCTTGCACGCCGGCCAAGCTGCGGGTGAAGGGCCTAGCCCTGACCACCACGTCCCTGGGGCACGGTGGGGTCTTTAGCCTGGGTTTCTCACCAACTTTAATGCCCGAACGGGGTAGTTCGATTGAACCGGTTGGCTCCTTGTCCCGGCCCGCATTTTGTCTTTATTCTTGGCCTTTTCCAATCTGCGTAATCTGCGGATCGATTGAAGTTTTCCTTCTCTTTGGCCTTTTCCAATCTGTGGATCGCCTTGAGACCGAGCGAGCGTGGGAGTCCACTGCGAAAAAAACACGGCAAGATCCTCACGCGGGGATTTTCAATCCCCACCCAGGATGACAGCCTCTAAGCAGGTTTTTTCGTCGTAGGGGCCGGTCCCCGTCCCGGCCCGTCACACGCCCGCGCAAAAACAGGGTGTTTCAGCCAGGCGACTCGCTCGCATCGGGCAATCTATTGAAAGGCAACCCGTTTCACCGGCCCATCCGAGGTTGAAGATTCTCTTTGTGAGAATCCCAGGTTAGGGTCAGGTCTCACATGTCAACATTTTGTTCCCAACAGGAGCAGGCCGGGACCTCCGATGGCTTCATTCGGTGGGCAGGCTTAGAGCGGTCCCTACGACGAAAAAACCCCGGTTGCCCGTCCCAATCCCCTCTCAGGCCTCAACCCCCAGCTCCCCCAGCGCCCTTCGGTACGCCAGGGCCATGGCGTCGGGGCCTTTGAGGTGGAACTCTTCGGCCAGGTCCAGGGGAAGCTCCTCGGGCCGCTGCTGTTCCGCGATGACCCGGTCTTGCTCGCCGATCTGGTTGTGCGTGGCGACGTACTTGGGGAGCTTGCCACGGAAGCCGCGGACCGGCGATGTGACTTCATCGCCCCGCATGGTGTAGGGGGCGTGCTTGTATTCGGGGGCGTCCAGGTTGAAGTTGCGCGTCATCAGCATGAACCGCGTGGTCTCCGAGGTGGAGTGGGGGAGACAGGTGAAGATGTAAGTCTCCGTCTTGTCCCCGGCCTCTTCCTTCCGTTGGTGGATGAAGAAGGGCCGGGTGATCCGGTAGTTGCGCTTGTGGGCGACCGGATGGACCGCGTCGGCGGGGTTGTCGACTACGACCCGGATCAACTCGCCCTCCAGGCTCACGTTGACTTCCGGGGCTAGGGGATGGTCTCGGTCGCCCAGGATCCCTTCATGAATCCAGGGGAAGTGGGCTAGGTCGAAGAAGTTTTCGATGGCCCGGGCGGCGGAGCAATCCCAGGTCTTTTTCTGCCGGAACATCACCCGGTAGGCCGGGTCCTCGAACTCGGGGACGTCGGGGATGGGGATCCGGGGCTTTTCGGCCAGGCAGACCCAGAGGAGGCCGTACCGCTCGGTGGCGTGATAGGGCGTCAGGCAGGCCTTCTTCGGGATGGGATGCTTGGGCGGTATGGAAGGAATCCGGACGCACCGGCCGTCCTCTCGGTAGGCCCAGCCGTGATAGGCGCACACCAGGGTGTCGTCTTGGACCCATCCCAGGGAGACGGGCGTCCCCCGGTGGACGCAAAGGTCCCGAAAGGCCCTGACCTGCCCACCGATCCGGCACACGGCCACGCGCTCGTCCAGCAAGGTGACGGCCAGGGGGCCGTCGTCCGCGTCTTCGGCGAAGGCCACCGGGTGCCAGTATTCCCTCAGTTTCGGCCAGAGGAGACCTTCGCGCGCGACCCCTTTTCCCATGCCATTCGCTCCCTCAGTTGTGGGCGCTCGGCCCCATGATCGAGATCCCTTCGGTCTTCTCGATGCGGCGGATGAAGGTGTACTTGTGCTCCCGGCCGTCCGCGTGCTTGCGCTTCACGCCGGGCTGGGCCACGGCCTCGACCTTGGCGACGATGAAGTGGGGGCCGTCGGTCCGGAGGGCCTCCTCGCAAGCCCGGCCGAAGTCTTCCAGGTTGTCCACCGTGCGTGCTTTCTCGATTCCGCAGGCGCGCGCGATGCCTTCCAGGTCGGTCCGCCCGGCCGTGTGGGTCGGGGGGCCGCCGATCGAGAGATAGCTCTCGTTGTCCCAGACGATGACCGCTAGGTTCCCGGGCCGCTCGTTCCCTAGCGTCGCGATGATCCCCAGATTCAGCAGAAGCCCGCCGTCGGTGTCGAGGGCGATGACCCGCCGGTGGGGGAGCCCCATCGACAGGCCGAAGGCCACGGGGGAGACCGTTCCCAGGTGCTGGTGATAGAGGCTCTGCTCCCGCAGGTGCGGCGCGGCGTCGTACCATTCATCCACGGCCCCGCCCAGGGAAAGGACCATCAGCTCCTCTTTGATCGTGGGGGCCAGGGTTTGCATGCATTCGTATCGCTTCATCGCACAGTCCCCCCCGCCAAGATGACGGCGGTGTGGTAGTAAGAGGCATAGGCATGGTGGAAGGCGTTCACGATGGCCTCCCGGATCTCCTCGTCCTTCCGGGCGATTTGATAGGGGATCCGCAGGGCCTGGAGGATCGGCTCCATCGTCGTCCCGTGAGGGACCCCCCACCAGTTCTGCTCGCCGAATTCGCCCCGGTAGCTCATGATCATGACCACCGGGATGCCGTGCCCCAGCCCCATCCGCGCCAGGGGCTCGGACGCGACGCGGAGGCCGGAGTTCTCCATGATCATCACCGCCCGCTTTCCGGACGCCCAGATGCCTCCGCAGATGGCCGTGCCTTCGCCCTCGTTCGTGACGCACACAGCCCGAAGATCCGGGTCCGCCACGATGGCCTCGTAGAGCTCTTTCAGATGTGAATCCGGCAGATAACAGACAATGCTCACCCCGGCCTCTTTGAGCCCTTCCATGGCGAGTTGAACGGCTTCCGGACGCATGACGTGTCTCCCATTATCGGATCGTACCAGGAAATGAGCGTAACCGGGACGGCCGGATGGAAGCGCCGCAAGTCACGGCACCCGTCCGCTCATAGAGCAGGAATCAACCCGTCAACCACGCCGGGATGGATGAGACATCGTCCAACTCCTCCAGCGCCGCGGCCGCTTCTTTGAACTTTAGAAGATTGTCCTCGGGGATCGGTTTCACCGAGCGCCCCGCGCACGCCTTCACCTTTTCGAACACTTCGTCGAGCTTGACGGGATTCGCGGGATGGCCCCTGGGGTATTCCGTCGTGTTGTAAAAGGATTCCCCGTCGGTGGTCACGATCTCGACCGGGGTCGGCGGGATCACCGGGGCCAGATGGCCCAGCCGGTCGTCCACCTCGGGAATCACCCTTTGGGCGAGAGACTGGATGTCCGGGTCCGCCAACGCCTCGTCGGAAAATTCATCGAGGAACAGCCGTTTGCGGACCGCTGCGGCGGCCAGGCAATAATAGAGGCTGAAGGCCGCGTGCGGAGAGGTCCGGGGCTGGACCCGATCCGCTTTGGGCTCGCACGTCATGTTGTACCCGTTCCGGCTGACCGCGACCCGGATCTCCCGGATTCGATCGGGGGGCAGGTCCTCGTTTGTCACCAGCGTCAGTACGCTGTCCACCGCTCCGTGGAAGTACCGGCCGCAGGGGTAGAGCTTGATGCTGGTGTTGGAAACCTCGAACCGCTTTCCGAGGTGGTCGGTGACGGGCTCCGGGTTCCAGTTGTCCATGAAATACGTGGAGTACAGACCGAACCGGCCCTCGAGGAAATTGTGGATACCGTCCAGGCCGGCCCGGGCGAGGAATGCCGCGCGCACCCCCGCCTCGACCGCCATCCCGTGCTGCACCCTCAGGTTCAGCGCTCCGTCGAGCTGGCCCTGAAGCGAACCCGCCGCTTGGCTGTAGGCGATTCCCAGCGCACTCCGCATCTGAGCCGTGTCGAGCCCGAGGAGCTTTCCCGTGACCGCCGCGGCGGAGAAGGGGGCGAAGGTGGCGGCCCCCCAGGCGATTTCACCCACGCGGATCCCGCAGGCCATCCGCAGCCGCGCCACGAGGTCCACGCCCAGGGCGACGGCCGTGATCAGCTCCTTTCCGGAAACGCCCCCCAGCTCTTCGGCGACGGCGACGGCCGCCGGCGTGGCCGCGATGCCGGAATGATCCCCCGTCGCGTCGTGGGAGTCGTCGATCTCCTGGGCGCGGGCCATCGAGGCGTTGGCCCACGCGGCCATGGGCGCCGGTATGACCTCACCGGACGCAAGAACGGTCGATTTCCCAGGCGGCGACCAGGACAGGATTTGTTCGATCAGCGCCGGCGAGCCGGCCGCCCCGCTCCCCGCCACGGCGACGCCCAGGGTGTCGAGGACCATCCGCTTTGTCGCCTCGACGGCTCGCGTTGGGAGGTCGTCGAACTGCACGCCGACGAGGTGATCGACGAGTTGTCCCGTGAGGTCCAAGGCGCGCCCCGCGTCGCTCCCACGAGCGGCCGGACAAGCCGCTCCGGGCGGATGTTGAAGGGATTCCGACATCCTTTCTGGAAACGCTTCAGACGATAAGCCAGGAGGCCTTCTCGGGTCAATCCCGGGAGCCTTCAGTGATCCCCAGCTTTCATCAGCCGTACGGCGCCAGGGATCGTGAGAGCAGGCGCTGTCAAACGTCCACACGGAGCCGTCATTCCCGCGCAGGCGGGAATCCAGCGTTCTGTGCTGCGGGTCGATCT
>CAYRGS010000038.1:28717-29139 GCA_964423875.1 uncultured bacterium | reverse complement strand
ACCCGAAAAACCGGCTTGGCTCCCTTTCTTTGTGAAATATACAGGCTAGGCGGTGTAGCGCGGGTCGGTTGACCCTCGGCCTATGCTGGTTTTTATGCGACGCTACGTTTAGGCGGAGGCTGAAGCTTAGGGTTTGCGACCCTCTCCGCGCGACACTTCATAGCGCTGAATACCCGGCTCGTGTCGTGTCTCAGAAATGGTTTCAATAAGTTTCTGGTGGCAGGATGCCCTTTGGCCTTCCCGAAAAATGAGGCACTGGCGGACAGACACAACCGTGTCGCGCCGCCAGTGGCGCCCTTCTCTGAGGAGCTTCAGAATTCGAGGGGTTATTTCTGAGACACGACATGAGTGCGTAGATTCCCGGGATGTGCGCCAAGGGCCTGGGATGATCGGGCGGGGAAAAAGCGAGGGGGAGGGGGGGG
>CAYRGS010000038.1:3716-28707 GCA_964423875.1 uncultured bacterium | reverse complement strand
CCCCTTCTGGGGGGGGCTTCAGAATGCGGGGGGTTTTTTCGGGGACACGATGGGGGGGGGGGGGTTCGGGGGGGGGGGGAAGGGGGCGGGGGGGGGGGGGGGGGGGAAAAGGGGGGGGGGGGGGGGGGGGAATTGTTTCGGAGGCCCTTTATCCCACGACCTGGACGATCACCCGCCGGTCCCTGGGCCGGTTGTCGCAATCGAGGAGGACGATCTGCTGCCAGGTTCCCAGGAGGAGGCGCCCTTGGACGAAGGGAACGGAGAGCGCGGGGCCCAGGAGGGCGGCCCGGACGTGGGAGAACCCGTTTCCGTCCCCCCACCGCGCGTCATGCTCATAGGGGATGTCACGGGGGGCGATGCGCTCGAGGGTGGCCTTCAGGTCCGCGACGGCACCGGCCTCGAATTCAATCGTCGTCACGCCCGCCGTCGATCCCGGTATGAAGACCGTCGCGGTTCCGGCCTCGATTCCAGATTCCGCGACGCACCCGGCGACCCGCTCCGTGATGTCGTGCGCGTCCCCGAAACCCCGGGTGGACAGCGAGAATTCAATCGTGCGTGCGTTCATGGCCTTCCCCGGTGATCGCTTGACTCCGATTGCGCGCCCTCCCGGTCGATCTTCAGGGTCAACGGCGTGCAGCCGATCCCCCGATCCTTGTAAGGGGTTGCCATGGCCTGGGCGATCCGGAGGGGGTCCGCTTTCCCCGCGATAGATAGGGCGATGACGGTGGGCCCGGCCCCGCTCAAGGCGACCCCGGCCGCCCCGGCCTTTCTCGCGGCGGAGAAGGCGTCGTCGATTGGACCCATGAGGTGGGCGCGATGGGGCTGGTGCAGCCGGTCCTGCATAGCCAGCGGCAAGAGGGCGCCGTCTCCCTCCGCGAGGGCGACCATCAGGAGCGCGGTCCGCTGGACGTTAAAAACCGCTTGGTCGTGGGGCAGGTTTTCAGGCAGGGCGCCGCGGGCCTTGGGGGTGGAGACCTCGAAATTCGGGACCACCAGCGAGACCTGAATCTTATCCGACAGGGCCGCACGCACGGCGAGAAGGTCGCTTCCCGCGCCCGCCGCCACTGTGAGTCCGCCCAGGAGGGAGGGAGCGGCGTTGTCGGCGTGGCCCTCGAGGGCCTCGGCCCGCTTCAGCACCTCCGCCGACTCGACGGATAGGCCGCACCAGGTCCGGGCCGCCAGCAGCCCTCCGACCCGGGCGGCCGCGCTGCTTCCCAGGCCCCTCGCCAGGGGGATGGTGTTTTCGAGCGTCAGCCGAAGCGGGGGCCGCTCGATCTTCGCGTCCTGAAAGACGGATTCAACGGCCTGAAAAACGATGTTCGTCGCGTCCGCCGGAAGGGCCGATTCGCCCTCGCCCGAGACCCGAACTTCGTCCCGTTCGGCTTCCTCGAGGCTCACGCGGTTATAGAGCTGGAGGGCGAGCCCGAGGGTGTCATACCCGGGGCCCAGATTGGCCGCCGAAGCCGGGACCACGACCCGGACCCGGCGACCGGGGACGGATCGTCCGCGCTCCGCAGGAAGCGTCCGGGGTCCGGGAGAAACAGGTGCGGAGCCCGCCGCGGAGAAGGTCTCGTCATAGAACGCCTGAACGGCCTGGGTGATGGTGGCGTAGCTGCTTCGATAGTGAAAGGCGGACCCCCCGAGCGGATCGGCGATCGTATCGTCACCTGCCCCGATGATGCGGCGTGCCAGGAACTCAACCTTGCCCGCAGCTTCGGGAGAGTGGGATCGAATGAAATCGGCGTGCTCGGGCGCCATGACGACGATGCGGTCAGCCTGTTCCAACAACTCGGGGGTCAGGGGCCTCGCCCGGTGAGACTCGAGATTCAGCCCGATGTGCGCGGCGGTCTCGATTCCCTCCTCGGGCGTCCGGTTTTCCCGCATGGCGTGGGTCCCCGCCGAAGAGACGGTGACGTCCGTCGGGCCCCCCTGCTGGATGAGACTCCTCAGGTAGACCTCCGCCATCGGGCTTCGGCAGATGTTTCCTGTACAGACGAACAAGACGTTTTTGGGTTCCGTCATGGATTCCGGCGTCGTTTGGCGTGCGGCGGGTCAAGGTTTCGGAGAGCCTGATGGGACGGGCCGAATCTTCCTTTACGGTCTGGACATCGTGAGCCCCAGGCGGCTCTCACCCCGGTGGATAGAGAGCCGGACGGCTTCGTTTCGGGATCGGGCCGAGCGCATCAGTTGCATGAAATTCTTCAACCCCCGCACCGAGAGGTCGTTGACCTGAAGAACAACGTCCCCGCGCTTTAGACCATCCCGCGCTCCCCGGCTTTCGAGCCTCACATTGGTGATCAGGATTGAGCCGATCCTGGCCCCGCGAAAGTGGGGAAGCAGCTCGCCTGTGATTTCCTGAACCGATAGGCCGTACCCTGGCACCTCGGATGTCAGCGAGCCGCCCTCGAGCCGGATGTGTCCGGCGCGGGCCAGCACCCCGGTGGACACGAAAATGGGGGCGTCCGTCCTCAACGCGAGGGCCACCGCATCGCTCGGCCGGCTGTCCACGCGAAGAATTTTGTCCCCCGCTCGCAGGGTCATGGCGGCGATAAATGTATTATCCCGGAGCTCGGTGATCGTGATCCGGAGCACCCTCGTTTTCAGATCCCGGAGAAGGTTCCGCAACAGGTCATGCGTCATGGGCCGCGGGGCGCTCACATGACGAAGCGCCATGAGGATGGCTTTCGCCTCCGAGGCGCCGATCCAAAGGGGGAGGATTTTTCGGCCGGTCTTGACGTCTTCCAGAACCAGAACGGGCGTCCGGCGTTGGGGATCGGAAATCACGCCCCGGACCATCATCCGCTCCAAGGCCGATCTGGCCCCGTCGGCGGAAAGCGCGAGGAAGAGCGGGATCGCGCAAACGGCCGCGGCCACCGGCCCGAGGACGCTCATCCGTCCCCTTCTCCCCTTCGTTCCCATCCGTTCAGGCCGTCCGCTCCGCATTGTTCGCTTATTCCGTCTCCGGCAGCGGTCCCGGATCAGATTCGAGCACATCGCCCATGTGATGGACTTGATAGCCGCCCAATGAGAGGACCTTCTCACGATACGCCGCATGGTTCAGGATATCAAACAGGGGGCCCACGAGGGTGGATTCCAGCGAGGCCCGAGGCGCCACCAGGTCATACCGCTCCCAGCCGATGGGGAGGAAATCCAGGTCCAGAACGCGGGCGGCCGACAGGACGCCCAGCCCCACATCGGCCGCTCCACTCGCGACCGCGGCCGCGACCGCCATGTGGGTGGTCACGACCCGGTCGTAGCCCTGGATGGAGTCCGGGTCGATTCCCATCTTTTCCAGCCGGTCGTCCAGCAGGATTCTTGTGCCCGCGCCGCGCTGCCGGTTGACGAACCGGACGTCTTCCCGGGCCAGGTCGGCGAGACCCGCGAGGCCCAGCGGGTTTCCCCGAGGGACCAAAAGCCCCTGTTGCCGGTAGACGAGGTTTACCAGGGTCATCTCGCCGGGGGGGAAGTGCTCCGCGACGGAGGGGAAATTGTACGCGCCCGAATCGGGGTCCAGCAGGTGGCAGCCCGCCAGGTGAGCTTCTCCCCCTTTCAGGGCCAGAAGGCCGTCGAGGCTGCCCATGGGCGCCTTGGACAGATAGACGCCGGGGACGCGCTCGGCCAGGGCGACCCCGAGAAGGTCCAAAGCCAAGTCGTGGCTTCCCGCCAGAAGGATGTTTCGGCCGATGTCCTCCGCGCCCCGGAAGAGCTCGACTTCGACCTCCACCCCCTTGCCGAGACCTTCGACGTTTCGGGGGATGCGGACGACACCGTCGGCCTCCGCCATCGAGGTGGTCAAGGACGAGGCCCGGGGCAGGGGCAGGGCGATGGTCCGGCCGTTGACGGTCCCGACCTTAACGCGGACGTGCTCGAGCAGACCCAGCCGGGACGGCAGCTTTCGGCCGATCTCGGCCCGGACGCGCGGGCCCGACGGCGGGGCGACGCCTATCAGCCGGCCGAGTAACGGCCGAACGAACTCGTTGAAGATGACCACGCCCGAGACCGGGAATCCGGGGCAGCCGATCAGCGGCTTCCCCTCGGCGTGCGCAAAGATGGCCGGCTGTCCCGGCGCAAGGGCAACGCCGTGTTGGATCACCTCGCCGACGGTCTCGAAAACATGGACGGTGTAGTCCTCCTCCCCGGCGGAGGAGCCGGCGTTGACGATGACGACGTCGTTTTCGGCCAGGGCCGCGCGCACCGCTTCAAGCAATGCATCCGGGTCGTCCGGAACGATGGGGTGGGGGACCCACTCGGCGCCCCACTCCCGGACGAACGCGCCCAGCATCCGGGAGTTGAACTCGATGATGTCCCCCGGCTTGAGCGCCTGCCCGGGCTGAACGAGCTCGGTGCCGGTTGGGAGGATCACCACCCTCGGCTTTCGACGAACGGAGATTTCCGTGAGGCCGCCCGCCAGGAGTGCGCCGATGTCGTAGGGGCGGATCCGGTGTCCGGGGGGCAGGATGAGCTGGGAGGCCACCAGGTCCTCGCCCAGGGTCCGGACGTGCTGCCAGGGACGGACGGCGGAGAGGATCTCAATGCGGTCCCCGTCCAGGGGTTGGACGTTCTCGATGATGACGACCGAATCGGTCCCCTCCGGGAGAGGACCGCCCGTATCCACATAGGCGACCTGGGGGCCGAGCCGCAGCTCGAGCGGATGGCTCTCGCTCGCGCCGACGGTGGTGGCCGCCTCGACGGCCACGCCGTCCATGGCGGCCCCGTGATAATGGGGCGAGGAGACTTCGGCCGGGATGGATTCCCCGGTGACCCGCCCGAGGGCGTCCTGGATGGGAACCCGCTCGATGGGAATGGGAGCGGGGACGCGGACGGATTCCAGAAACGCGGGGAGAACCTCCTCCAGCGGCTTACGGTTCAGGTACATCTTCCGCTTGGTTTTCATCCTTATTTTTCCCTTGCGCAATCAAGCTTGTTCCGGCGTCCGAAGGTCTCCGTCCGGCGACTGGACTTCAGCGGGCGGATTTTCCGGACCGGATTCGTCCGGGGGGGGTGGTCAAAAGGAGTGCACGCGGACGCGCTCTCCCTGGACGAGTCCCTCGGAATCCACCCCGACGATGATGAATCCGTCGGCTTTCACCATGGTGGAGATCATGCTCGAGCTTCCCAGCACCGGGTGGGCGAGAAGGCCGTCCTCGGTCCGTTCCAATCGGACGCGGATGTAATCTTCCCGGCCCGACGCGGAAGGGAGGTTGCGGGATAGCACCGCCTCCGTCCAGATCACCTCGGTCTTGGCCTGTCTTCCCTGGAGCCGGTGCAAAAGTGGTTTAAGAAAAACCTGAAAGACCATCATGTTGGAGACGGGATGTCCCGGAACGCCGATGATGGCCTTCGGCCCTACGCGGCCCACGATGAGCGGCTTGCCGGGTTTGATGGACACCCCGTGGATGAGCACCCCGGGCTCGCCGAGGGAGTCGATGATCTCGACGCTGTGATCCCGCTGCCCCATCGAGCTGCCGCCCGACATCAGGACGACGTCATTGTTGCGGTGGGCCCTGCGGACGACCGCTTCGAGAGCCGCGGGGTCGTCGCCGACGATTCCGAGGGAAACCGGGACGCCGCCCGCCGCGGCGGTCAGGGCGCTGAGGGTGAACCGGTTGATGTCGCGTATTTGGCCCGGCTTCGGCGTCTCGGCGGGGTCGACCACCTCGTCTCCCGTGGCGAGGATTGCGACCCGGGGCTTTTTCCGGACCGGGACGCTCGTGATCCCCAGGCCGCACAGCGCACCCAGCTCCTGGGGGCGGAGCACGTCCCCGGCGGACAGGATCTTCTCGCCTTGCTGGATGTCCTGTCCGACGCGGACGATGTTTTCCCAGGGGGCCGCTCCGCGGGCGAGCTGAACGGTCCGAGCGTCGGCGAAAGAGGAGTATTCGTCCATCACGACGGCGTCGGCCCCTTGCGGAAGCATCCCGCCCGTGGGGATCTTGGCTGCCTGGCCGCGCTCGATCGCGAACCCGGGAGTTTCCCCCATGCGGACTTCGCCGACGAATTCGAACTGGATGGCCGAGGAGTCGCTCGCGCCCGTGGTGTCGGAGGCGCGGACGGCGAAGCCGTCCATGGTCGCCCGCACGAAGTCCGGCAGGTCCACGGGAGAGAGGACCTCCTCGGCCAGCACCCGGCCCAGGGCGTCGGTCGTGGGGACGATCTCCGATGAGAGCGGCTCGAACTGTTCGATGACGGCCAACACCTCGGCCGGTGCGGCCACTTTGAAAAAGTCTTTCATGGAAGTTCCAAAGGAACCACCCGCGGCAGGTTTTTGCTCGGGCCGTTTGCGAGGGGCGAAAGGGTCGAGTCCCCGTTCCCGAGGCGCGGCTAAGTTTTCTTCGGTTCCCCCGTCTCTTCGGGGGACGACTCCGCAAGCCGGTCGGTGTCCGAGGGGTCTTCCTCTTTCCCCACCATGCCCGCCTTGAAGCTTTTGATTCCCTTCCCGAGTCCGGTCCCGATCTCCGGTAGCTTTCGGGCGCCGAAGACCACGAGGATGATGACCAGAACGATCATCAACTCGGTCATGCCGATGCCAAACATGGTTTTTAACTCCCGGTCATGAATCGAATCACAGGCCGATTCAATTCTGGCCTTCGGCCGATTGTAAATATACTTCCTGTGCGGCCGCCATTCCAGCGCCCGGCTGTGCCGGACGAATGCCCGCTTCCGTCAACAAGGTTTCCAGGACCGAAAGCAGGTACAAGACGTTGCTGCGCTTCGAGGCGTAGCCCATCATGCCGATTCGCCACGTATCCCCCTTCAGGGGTCCGAGGCCCCCGCCGATCTCGATATTGAACTCATTCAACAGCCGGCCCCGCAACGCAGCGTCATCGACGCCCTCGGGAACCCGAACCGTGGTGAGGGACGGCAGGCGGCGACCCGCCTCGGCGTGCAGGACCAGACCCAGCGCCTCCAGGCCGGCCCACAGCGCAGAGCCGTTCAACGCATGCCGCGCCCAGCGCGCCTCAAGCCCTTCCTCCTTGACGATTCGAAGGGCCTCTTGCATCGCGTAAACCATGGACATCGGGCCGGTGTGATGATAGACGTGTGCTTCCCCCCAGTATTCCTTGATGAGCGACAGGTCCAGGTAGTAGGAGGCGGGCGGCGTCACCCGCTCGGCGACCACGCCCAAGGCCCGGTCGCTGATGGTGACCGGCGCCAACCCGGGCGGCACGCCGAGACACTTCTGGGATCCGCTGTAGCAGATATCGATTCCCCAATCGTCCACGGCCAACTCCACCCCGCCGACCGAGGTCACCGCGTCCACCAGGAGCAGAATTCCGTGTTCCCGGCAACGCGCGCCGATCTCCTGGAGGGGTTGGAGGACACCGGTGGAGGTTTCGGCGTGGACAATGGCCAGAAACTTGGCGTCCGGGTTGGCTTTGAGGGTCTCCCCGATGGTTTCGGGGTCGAACGCCTTGCCCCATTCCTGGTCCAACCGGACAATGTTGGCCCCGTAGCGCTCGGCCATCTCGCACATCCGGGTCCCGAAGAAGCCGAGAACCGCGATGATGACCTTGTCGCCCGGTTCGATGAGCGTGCCGAAGCAGGCATCCATGCCGGAGAACCCGGTTCCTTGAACGGGGAACGTCGCCGCGTTCTTTGTCTGGAGCGTATCCCTTAAGTTCTGGGCCACCTCGTCCATGATGTTCAGGTAGGCCGGGTCCAAATATCCGATCATGGGCTGGTTCATCGCGCGGAGCACGCGCGGGTCGGCCAAGCTGGGACCGGGGCCCAGGAGGATTCTTTCGGGGATGGCTTTATGGTCTGCGGGCGTCATCAGAACCTTTCGTTGGTGTCTATTCCTTCCGGTTGCTTTTTCCCGTGGATAACTTCCCCTATTTATGATAGCTCAGCGGCGCGCCCGGGGCAAAGCGTTCACGGCCCCAACCCAAGGAATTTTTCCGCCACGGCGTCTGCCAGAAGCCTTCCGGAATCGGACAGCCGAATACGGCTTCCTTCCTGAATGAGTCGGCCGTCGTCCACCATCTCCCTGAGGGGGCCGGCGAAATCCTCCAGGGGCCGCGACCCGGTTCGTTCCCCCAGGGCGGCCAGGTCGATTCCCTCCTTGATCCGCAACCCGAGCATGACCGCTTCTCCGGCCGCCTGTCGGGGGGGCAAACGATCGCTTTCTTCCACAGCGTGTCCTTGTTTGAGGACCGAAGCCCGATAATCCTCCGGCCGCCGGACGTTTCGGAACCGCACCCCATTGAGGTAGGAATGGGCGCCCGCCCCGAGACCGAGGCATTCGCCGCCGGTCCAATCATGGATGTTGTGTCGGCACCGAAATCCCGGCCGGGCGTAGTTGGAGATTTCATAATGCTCATATCCCGCCGCTTCGAGCCTTTCTTCAGCCCGGAGATGCATCTCGTTCAGCCGGTCTTCGTCCAAGGTGAAGTCCAGGTGTCCGGCGAGGGGGGTGCCGGGCTCCAGGGTCAGCTCATACGCCGATACATGCGGGGTGGAAAATTCCAAAGCCCCTTCGAGGGATTCTTCCCAGTCCCGAAGGGCCTGGCCCGGCAGGCCGTAGATGAGGTCGACCGAATAATTTTCAAACCCGGCTTCGCGGACGCAATCGACCGCCCGCCGGGCCGTATGGGCATCGTGAAGCCGCCCGAGAAAGCGAAGCTCCGTGTTTCTCAGGGATTGAATCCCCAGGCTCAGACGGTTGATTCCCGATTTCCGAAACGCGCACAAGCCCTTGGTGGAAACCGTCCCGGGGTTCGCTTCCAGGGTGATTTCCGTGCTCTGGGACACCGGCAGAAGATTTCCGATCAGGGCGATCATCTCCTCGATCATCTCGGGCGGAACCAGGGAAGGGGTCCCGCCGCCGAAGAAGATGGAACCCGCGCTCCAAGGCCGAGCGCCCATCCTTTCTTGGATTTGGCCGAGTCGTCCTTTGACCTCGGTCTTGAGGGCTGTCTGGTAGTCATCGAAAAGGCGGGACGGATCTCGGCCGACGGCGTATGCGTTGAAGTCGCAATAGTGACAACGGCTTGGGCAATAGGGCCAATGGACGTAGAAAGATAAGCGGGTCAATGGCTAAGCTTCGAGGCGCGGGGAGATGTATGGATTGGGCTCATTCCGCGATCGGCGCGTCGAATCCGGCAAGAGGTCATTTTCCCGTGTAAGATAGGGGCCGGGTCAAGGGGTGTCAAACGGCACGGAAAAGGGTCGGCGGATGGCTGAGATTCGGTGAGTCGATTTTCTATACCCGATTTTATTTTCTTTGCATTGCCTTTCCGTGAATAATATATTGAGTTTCGGATGAGTTTCAGTAATCAATGGCCAGGGAATTCCTGTGGATTGGATGGTGGCTGGATATTTAAAATTCTGAGTGAGGAGACAGCGGCATGTGGTCGAAATCTTCCAGCCGAGAGAAGGCACCTGAGCAGTCCATGGAGCCGATAGTAACTGTCGGTGAAGCGACCCCTTCTCCCATTGAGCCTGTATCCCGGCAGACCGACCTCCATGTGAAGATTGGCAAAACCATCGTGGTCCGAGGAGAGTTGAGCGGCGGGGAAGATCTCATCATTGAAGGCCGGGTCGAGGGGAAAATCACCCTGGAAGGACATCATCTTACGGTTGGCGAGACAGGAAACATCGCAGCCGAGGTTGTTGCGAATACGGTGACGATTATCGGTCGGATGGAAGGGAATCTCTACGCGAAAGAAAGGGCCGAGCTTTCCGAATCCGGCACATTGACCGGCGATATCCGCTCACCTCGCGTGCTCATCGCCGATGGCGCAAAGTTCAAGGGCTCCGTGGACATGTCCAGCGGAGACAGTTCTTCTTCCGGACTCTCTCTATCGGCTTCCTCGAAGCGCAAGAACGGGGAGACCCCTCAGAATCGCGAGAGGAAAGATGTCACCGCGCAGAAGGGGTCTTGAAGAGGACTCGGCTGATTCTCCTCCCAATCGCAAAATTCACCTCTACGGAAAGTCCTGCCTTACACCAAATGGGGGATGCGTCTACTCAAAGGGATCGAGGAGGTTGAGGGTTGTCTTTGGGACGTCGCAAGAACGCGCACGGCTGGAACGATAAGGTCACCAACGAGCTCTTTCTCTGGAAAAAGCTGGTCGACGAGGAAGTTCCGAAAAACGGTGAGTTGTCCGGCGCGCAGGAGGAAGAGACAGGATTCTGGACCTCCAAGGTGATTGGTCCCTTCCTGGAATCGCTCGACCGCGTGGACCGCCCCTCGATTCTCGATCTTGGGCCGGTCACGAACTGCAATGTCTCCTTCTATGGGGAAATGGGTTGGAAGCTGTACGCCTACGACCTTCTCCAGGAATACCGGGAAGCGGTCGAAGAGACCATGGCCGAAGACTCCGAAGATGGGCAGGCGGAGACCGACCGGCCGAATCCGATTGAAGATGTCCTTCGGCAACTGAACTATGAGCCGGGTTCGTTAAGCGGGATCCTTTGTTGGGATGTCTTGGACAGGCTTCCCTTGATATGGACCAGGGAGCTGGTTCGGCGGATCTCATTGGCCCTGGATGAGGGAGGGATGATCCTCTCCATATTCGGGATGAAAGGCAAGACCGAGGTTGCTGAGAATCACCGCGGATTCATGATTCGAGACCAGAACCGCCTTGAGCCCATCCCGGACAAGGGAAGAAAACTGGAGCGGTTCAGCTATGAAAATGGCGAGATCATGAGCCTGTTCTCGGGTTTCAAGGTCCTGAATTTCTATGTGATGAAAAACAACGTCCGTGAGATCCTCGTTCAGAAGCAGCCGCAAGCCAGCCTGAAAGTTTCGGTTTAGCCCGTCTGTCTCACTACCCTTTGATTTTTTTCGGCTTACGCCTCTCAGCGAGGGGCCTGCCCCGATGGAGGGGTGATTTCGGCGGGCCCGCCGTTCGGCGCACCCGTCAGGCCGGCCGGAGCTCGCCCTCTCTCGGCGGAGCCCGAAGGAGGGCCGCTACGAAATCCCCGCGAACGCCCGGCAAGGCGCGCCCGTCCCGTGCTTGATCTTGATGGGAACCGCGAAGAACCAAAAATCCCTGCCGATCAACTCCCCGACGTTTCTGAGCATCTCGACCATATACACCCGGTTGCTGCCACAAATTTTCATATGGACGGGCCGGTCCTCGGGGGTGATCTCGGGGGCCTCGACACTGACCAAGTCCACGCCGATCAGCCGCAAGCCCCGCTCCAGCACCCAGTCTGCCGCGCCGGCGTCCAGATAGGGCCGCGGGACGGCCTTCTCCGGGTCGTCGAACTTCTCTCCCCAGCCCGTGTAGACCAGAAGCGCGTCCCCCGGTCTCACCCGGAAGCCCGCCTTCATACAGCCGGCCTCCAGGTCTTCGCCTGTGATCGCCTCCCACTCCCTCTTGTGCGACATGTCCACCGCGTGTCCCGGCAGGATGACCTCCTCGATGGGGATCTCCGCGATCTTCTTCCCCTTGGGGTTGAAGTGGTAAGGCGCGTCCAGGTGGGTGCCCAGGTGCTCGGTGGCGAAGAAGCAATGACCCTCCAGCGAGACCCGGCCGCCGAACTTTTTCGCCGTCTCCTCGTGGGAGTACCACTTCCAGAACGTTGTCTTGGGACTGCCGTAGCACGTCATACCGTCGAAGATCTCGTTGGACAGGTCGACGATTTCCTTGAACATCGGAACCCTCCGGCTTGGGTTGGAAAACGGGGGGGGACACGGGGCGTCCGATTTCCGCGCGGCAGTGCCAGGCCGATCGACTCAGGCTTGGCGTGCGCCAACGACGTGATTATCAGCGCGATGCACCTTTGTTCGCAGCCTAGCCGGCGCGCCAACGACGTGCTCATCAGCACGAGCACTTCCATCCGCAGCCTGGCCGGCGCGCAAGCGCCCCCGAACTTTGGTAAGATTTCCCGGCGGTCTGAGCCGCGCGGCTCCAAGCATAGATCAACCCGCATCTTCGAGGGAACTTGACTCATGAGAGCGATGGTGCTTCACGAACTTGGCGGGCCGGTTGTCCTGGAGGAGCGCGAGCCGCGTCCGCCGGGATTCGGCGAAGTGTTGGTCAAGATGAAGGCGACGGGCGTGGGCCTCACCGTGGCGATCATGAAGGCCACGGCGGAGCTCGTCACCGAGCTCCCCCGCATCCCCGGCCACGAGATCGCCGGCGATGTCGTCGAAGTCGGCGAGGGCGTCACCCACCTACAGCCAGGCGACCGGGTGACGTGTCATTTCTACCTGACGTGCGGAAACTGCAAGTTCTGCCGGAGAGGAAAAGAGACCCTCTGCGAGAACTGGGAGGGGTACGTCGGCATGGCGTGCGACGGGGGCTACGCGGAGTACGCGACGCTGCGGGCCCGCAACCTCATCAAGATCCCCGAAGGGGTGTCTTATCGGGACGCCTCCATCGCCGCGGACGCCATTTGCACGCCGTATCACAACTGCCGGGAAGAGGCGCAGATCGGCCCGGGGGACAACGTCCTCATCGTCGGCGCGGCCGGGGGCGTTGGCGTTCACGCCGTCCAGATGGCCAAGCTCATGGGCGGGCGCGTCATCGCGGCCGACATCAGCGAAGAGAAGCTTGAATTCGCCAAGCGACACGGGGCCGACGAGGTTATTCTCTCCGGGCGGCAGTCCATCCCGGAGGAGGTCCTCCGGCTCACGGACGGACAGGGGGCCGATTCCGCCATCGACTATGTCGCCAACCGGGTCACGCTGGAGGCCTGCATGGCGAGCCTCGGCAAAATGGGCCGCCTCGTCATCGTCGGCGCCAACCCGAAGCACGTCTTCGGCAAATCCCCCGACTTCACCGTGAACCCGGGGGCCGTCCTGGAGAAGATGCTGGAGATCCACGGCTCCCGCTACGCCAACCTGTCGGAGATCGAAGCCACCCTGGAGATCGTCCGGCGGGGCCGGATCCAACCCGTCATCACGGACGTCGTCACCCTGGAGGAGATCGAGACCATCCACGAGAAACTTCTCAACCGGGAGATCTCCGGCCGGGTGGTGGCGGAGTTCTGACAGGCCGCCGGGCGGCGTCCCCCGGGGGAAGCCCAAGGAAGGAAATCAACGTGGCCGTAGCCTTCCGCGTCCAAGCGGGCGCGTATCAGGATTCCGTCAAGCTTATGCGGATCTCCGCCGCCGGAAGCGAGCGCTCCGGCGTGAAGGTCGCCGTCGCCGTCATGGCGACCGAGACCAACCTGGACAATCTCGCGGGCGCCGGGTTTGACCCGGCCGTTGCGGCGGACGCCTCTCCCAACGACCTGATCCTGGCGGTGCGCGCGGACGCCGCCGAGGCCGCCGAGGCGGCCCTCGACGCGATGGAGGCGATGCTTTTGTCGGCAGTCGCCTCGACCGGGGAGGACGACGCGCGCCCCCGGACGCTGCGCTCGGCCCTCGACCAGCGGCCCGACGCAAATCTCGTCCTGATTTCCGTTCCCGGACCCTACGTGCGTCGGGAGGCCGAGGCGGCGTTGAACGCCGGCCTCCATTGCATGGTTTTCAGCGATAACGTATCCGTCGAGGACGAAGTCCGCCTGAAGCGCCGCGCGGAGGAGAAAGGCCTCCTCCTCATGGGGCCTGACTGCGGAACGGCCCTCATCGGCGGCAAGGCCCTGGCATTCGCCAACGTGGTCTCGACCGGTCCGGTGGGGATCGTCGGCGCCTCGGGGACAGGGATTCAGGCCGTATCGGTCCTCATCGACCGACTCGGCTCCGGCGTCAGCCATGGGATCGGGACCGGGGGCCGCGACCTCTCCCAGGCCGTCGGCGGCCGGACGATGCTGAGGGGAATCCGGATGCTCGGGGAAGACGAGGCGACGAAGGTCCTGCTCCTTGTCTCCAAGCCTCCGGACCCCGAGGTCATGAAGCGGGTTCTCAAGGCGGCGTCGGAAACCGGGAAGCCGGCTGTGGGGATCTTTCTGGGGGGGGACGCGGACGTGGCCGCCGGGACCGGGGTTCATGTGGCGGGGGACCTTGAAGAAGCGGCCCGGGCGGCCGTCGCCCTCGCTTGCGGAGAGCGCCCTCCATCGGCCGGGGCGGACGCGGCCGCGGAGTGGACGCCCTGGATCGAGGAGGAGCGCCGTCGGCTCGCCCCCGGTCAACGGTTCATCCGCGGGCTCTTTTCCGGGGGGACCCTCTGCGACGAAGCGATGCTTATTCTCGGGGAGCGCCTGGAGCGAATACACTCCAACATCGCCTTGGAAGAATCCCTCCGATTGGCCGACCCGACCCGGAGCGTCGGACACACGGTGGTTGACCTCGGGGAGGACTTTTTCACGCGGGGGCGCCCACATCCGATGATTGACCCGGGGATGCGGAACGAGCGGATCCTCCGCGAGGCCGAGGATCCGGAAACGGCTGTCCTGCTGTTGGACGTTGTGCTCGGCCACGGGGCGCACGACGACCCGGCGGGTTCTGCGGCGGCCGCCGTCCGGGAGGCCGTAAAAGTCGCGGCGAAGGCGGGGCGGGCGCTTGCGGTGGCGGCGTCCGTGTGCGGAACGGAAGGCGACCCTCAGACGCTCTCCGTTCAGGAGGCCGCGTTGCAGGAGGCGGGTGTGAGGGTGTTCCCGACCAATGCCCAGGCGGCCCGATTTTCCGCCGCCCTGGCGGGGATGATCGCGTAGCCCGAATTTCCTTCAAGCATTCCAAGTGCCGGTTCGGCAGGAGGCGCGTCCTTCGTGCTTCACTCAGGGCGCGCCTTGAATTCCCCCCCCCTCCTCCCGCCCGCGGGGTGTGTCTCAGCGGCCCTTCCCGCGGAGGGCACGGGTTGGGGACCCTCGTTGAAATCTTTTGTTGGGCGAAAGACGGGCGCCGTTTTGTCGAGGGCCGTTTGCGCGCCGGCCAGGAATCCGTGTGCTCTACTTGGCCCCCTGCTTTCGTAGCTCGGCGTTTTGCTTTCGCAACTCGGCGATTTGCGCGCTCATCGCATCGTTGCGGTTTTTCATCTTTCCGATTTCCCGCTTGGTATCGGCGAGGGTGGCGGCGGCCTTCTCGGCGGCGGCGGCGCGGTCGCGGAGCTCGGCGCTTTTCGCGTTCAACTCCTCCCCGACGGTCGCGTTGTCTTTGCGCAGCTCGGCGATCGTTTCATTCAGCCCCGCGATGGTTGAACTCAGCGCGGCCATTTCTGACCGCAACTCGCCGGCTTCCTGGTTGACCTTGGCAAGGTCCGAACGGGAGGTCGCCAGGGAGTTGTCGGAGCTCCGCAAGAAGGTTTGAAGCAGCTCCACCAGCGATTTGTGCGCGGACTCGCGCTCGGCGGCATGACGGTTCGCTTGAGCCAGCTCCGACTCGCGAATTTTCAGCCAGGAGGATGTGTCCTTCACCTTGGCTCCGGCCTCGGAGAGCTCTTTCCTGCGGGCCTCGAGGGAAGCGACCTGCTTTTCGCTCTCTTCCTCGAGGCGGGAAACGTTTTTGCGGGCGGCTTCCAGGGCCCCGGCCAGGCTGCGGTTCTCGGTCTCGCGTGAGTCCAGACGCTCCCGGAGGGTTTTCAGCTGATCTCCCCCGATTTTCAGCTGATTGCCCCGTGTTTTCAACAGGGCCGCCTGGGCCTTCAGTTTCCCTCCCAGGGTTTTCAGCTCGTCCGCCCGGCTTTTTGATTTGGCGGCCTCCGTATTCAGCTTCGCCTCCAAACCCGACACCTGCTTCTCGTAATCGCCGGAGCGTGATGCGGACCGGGATCCGACAACCGCCAAGGAAATCGCCAGGACTCCGGCCACCGCCCAAGCAACTTTGACGTGTGCACTCACCGCATGCCCTCCTATCTGCAGTTTTTTTTCAGGAGATTCATTAACCTCTATTCTCCGGCAGAGGGAAAGTCACGTCAAGAAACATCTGGATGACTTAGCCCGCATTTTTCACAAAGAAAATCTTGAACCTCGGATGGGCGGGTGAATTGTTTGCCTTTCAATCCATTGCCCGATGCAAGGGAGTCGCCCGGCTGAAACACCCCATTCTCTGCGCGGGCGTGTGACGGGCCGGTACGGAGACCGGCCCCTACGACGGAAAACGTGGTGTGCCCGTAGGGGCCGGTCTCCGTACCGGCCCGGAAAACCGATCGCTTGGAGAATCTGTCAGCATCAGCGGAAACGTATCATCGGGGGTGATTCCTCGGCCAAACACAATTCAGTGGAAGCGTTTGTGAGAAATCCAGGTTAGGACCTGCGACCCGTCACGGCGGAGGCTGCGGACGGATCCGCTTTGCGCTGCGGGGCGCGACGAATTCGGCGGACCGCCTATGCGGGAAGAATGTTCTCGGCGGGGCCGGGGAGAGGCCCTCAGCGGTCTCTTCAGTGTTTCACGGGCCAGAAAATCTTGCCGGGGTTCATGACGTTGCGGGGGTCGAAGACCGCCTTGATTTGCTTTTGAAGCTCGATGATCTCGGGGGATTGCTCCAAGGGAAGAAACTCCGACTTGGTGATGCCGATGCCGTGCTCTCCCGAGAGCGTTCCATTCATCTCGACCGTCGCGACGAAGATGTCCCGGACCGCCTCCAGGGCGCTGGCCATCCGCGCGGGATCGCGCTCATCCGTCATCACGTTCACGTGGAGGTTTCCGTCGCCCGCATGGCCGAAGGTGATGATCAGGTGGCCGCGCCGCTCGCCGATTTCCTGGAGCTTTCTCATCATTTCAGGGATGCGGGAGCGGGGGACAGTGATGTCCTCGTTGATCTTCGTGGGCTCGATTTGGAGGATGGCGTTGGCCAGACTGGTGCGCACCGCCATCAATGTCGCTGCTTCCTCGGCGTCTTCGGCGATGCGGATGGGATCGGCCCCCTTTTCGCGGCAGATGTCCCGAATGCGGGGGAGCTGCGGCGAAATGGATTCGCGTGGGCCGGCCACCTGGATAAGCAGCAGGGCTTGCGACTCCACCGGCAGGCCGGCGTGGAGATGATTCTCCGCGGTCCGGATGCACTGCTGGTCCAGAAACTCCAACATCGAGGGGATGATGCGGGAGGCGATGATTCGCGAGACCGTCTCGGAGGCGGCCGCCGGGTCGGGGAAGGCCGCCATCATCGTCCCCGTGGCTTCGGGTTTCGGGATGAGCCGCAGGGTCATCTCGGTGATGACGCCGAGGGTCCCCTCCGAGCCCACGAGGAGCTTCGTGAGGTCGTAGCCGACGACGCCCTTCATCGTCCGGACGCCCGTGCGGATGCGGCCAAAGGCCGGCGTGACGGCTTCCAATCCGATGATGTAGTCCTTCGTCACGCCGTACTTCACCCCCCGAGGTCCGCCGGCGCACATGGCCGCGTTCCCGCCCAGCGTGCATACCGCCCTGCTGGCCGGGTCCGGGGGATAGAAGAGTCCGAGCTTCTCGACCGCGGTGTGGAACTGTCCCGTGACCACGCCGGGCTCGACAACGGCCACGAGGTTGTCCGTGTCGATTTCCTTGATCCGGTTCATCGCCGTGAGGTCGAGAACGATCCCCTTCTTCACGGGAATCGCCCCGCCCGTGGTGCTGGTCCCGGCGCCGCGTGGCGTGATGGGGACCTGATGCTCATGGGCGAGAGCGACGATGGCCTCCACCTCATCGGCAGAGGCGGCCCGCACAACGACGTCCGGCACGGACTCCGCTCGCTGCGTGCCGTCCCGGGCGTACGTGATGCGCTCCTCGAGGGCTTCGAGGACGCGGTCGGCGGGGATGAAATTCCGCAACCGGGCGGGCAAGTTTTCGGTCATCGCCATCATCCCCACACTATCGCCGGATCAATGATTCAACCCGGTTGGACATGTTCGACAACCCCCAATTCGGCGGATTGGCAGGTCGGTCCTCCCTGGCGGGATATTATTTCAGAAGAGGGAGTAGCGTTTTCAAGGACGGCCCCCTCTTTCACCCGGGTCCGAAATCGACAAACCTCAGACATTCTCCGGGAGATCCATCTCCTTACCGTTGATCGTGATGACGCTTTTCAGGGGGACGGCCGTCCGGACCATGCTCTCGGCGAAGCACCCGCCTTTGGCGTTTTGGACGAGGAGGCGAAGCCTCTCTTCGGGCGCGTCCGATTCAATCTCGAAGCGTGTGCGGACCCCTCTGCATCCGGATTGCACGTCGCCTCGCAGGACGGAGCCGCTGCGGAAGTATTCCATCTCCACCCGCACCCGGGCGCTCCGCAACTCGATCTTCATCATGGAAGCGAACCGCTTCACCTGGGTCAGGAGTCAGGCGCCGATTCCGCCTGCGATATAGGTCAGGGGTTGGGGGTGCTTTCCCTCCCCGCCGAGGATCGGAGGCTCATCCACGTAGAACACCTGGTCCCCGCCGATCAGCTCGGGATCATCCCCGTCCGTTCCCTCGCCCGGGTATTCGGCCTCATTTTTCAGGATCTTCTGGTGACCCACGACGGTGTGGACCAGTGTGTCGCCGGCCTCGCAGTCGGCGACGACAAAAGCCTCCAGTACATCCCGCCGCCCGCCGCAAGAGGATTTCAAAGGCATCCGCGCTCCCCTTTCCAAGAAAAAACAGGTTTCCCGCCCGCGATCCTATTTGTCGAGGGCGAACTGATAGGAGGCCGAGAGGCTTCCGCACGATCACGTCCAGCTCCGCCTCGTCCCGCGGGCCGTAAACACAGGACCGTCTGCCTCGGGCTTTGTCCTCGAATGACGTTCGGGTGCATCTCCCCCCACCCCTTGTCCAGAAGCTCCCGCACGTCTTCTTCGGGGAGCGTCATGTGCATGCTCCCGTCGTAGGGCGGGTGGACGTGGGCGAACTCCCCGCCGAACATGAAGGCCGCCTGGCGGTGATGCGCGTTCTCTTCGCTGAGCCAGAGCGCTTCGGCACCCGGGACGGAGAGCTCGCTGGGGCGGCGCTCGACTTGCGGCAGGGCGAACGCCTGTTCCTTCAGCTTCGCGTAGATCTCGGCGGGCGGGTTCTGGTCGAGCTGATCGTGCGGCTGGTCCGGGGATGTCTTGGGTTTCTCTCCGGAGTGTTGGGGCAGCTTGAGCATTGAGACTCCCACGGCGAGGGATGGGCCATCGCCAAACAATTCGAACGCGAGCGGATGGAGCGTCTTCAAGGACCTTCCCGAGTCAACCGGTCCGTGGGCGAAGGATGTCCCCTGAAGATTCTCCTAAATCCGTCCCAGCCATACGCCCAGGAAGAAAACGATGGCGATCAGGTGGATGTTGATGACCATCCAGCGTTTCCGGTTCTGTCTCATCGATTCCAGTGCCTTGACGGGGGCCAGGACGCCGAAGGCGATGAAGAAGATCCCCAGCGCGAGAATGACCTTGATCCCCAAGATGGAGTGATAGAGCGGCCGGGGGACCCCGGCCCCGGTGACCACGACGATCATCCAGATGCCCGTCAGAACGAGCAGGGCGATGACTATCCAGATCATCCGGCCGAACCGGGGGATGACCCCGCCCATCAGCTTTTCGGCCGCCTCGGGGTCGATTCCCCCCATGGAGGGCATGAGCGCCCAGAGGGCGAACGCAACCCCGCCCATCGCGATCCCCGCGGACGCGACGTGAAGAAACTTGATGATGACAAAATCCACGAGCCGTCCTCCCCCTTCTGAGAATTCCAAGGCGCCTCTTTTGCCGAGGCAACCGGGTGCCAAGCGCTTCCCGTCGCCGTCCGTCAGTCTAGCAGCGCCGCGCCCAATCGCGAAACGCGGGATGTAAGCGGATGTCGGGAGAAATCCGGATTTGCTCTTGATTTGTCATCGGTTTCTATGTCTTAATGGTTGTGGACGAACTCTCGGAATTCTGAAAATCCAGTGTGTTACGGGTTTTTCCTCTTCCCCGCAACGGGGAAATTCCGGAGGCCCTTCAAGGCGATGAAAAAAACTCCTGTCCAGAATTTTCAGGCTTGGGCGCAGCGCATCGGCCGCGTCACACCGCGCAGACTGATGAAGTTCCGTACGCGCGGTCGGCCATAGTCCAGCGGACAGGGGTTTCGACCAAAACCCCGCCACCATATTTGTGATTCGGTACCACCTCGAAATTCTGATCTCGATGAATTGCGCCAGGCAACCCCGCCGGCCTGATGGATTTGGTGTGTTCATTCAGCGTGCGGGATGAAGCCGCTTTTGAATGTTCGGCCGGTCCAGCGAGCGCTTGAGCAAGGGATCAACGAAAGATGACCCATCGAAACAGCCCGGCGAGGCCGTTTTCATAGAGGGTGTTCTCCCGGCCGTTCAACCGGCGGAAGGCCAGTCAGGGGGGAGGGGGGGAGTCCTCTCATACGGAGTGAATAGAAGCCATGGCGACGAAACCCAGAAAGGTCAAGCAACGGGCGACGGTGAAGGTCTTCCGCTACGACCCCGAGAACAACCCGGAGCCCTACTACGATACCTACGACGTTCCATTCGACGCCCAGAACAGCGTCCTGCAAGTTTTGACCGATATCCGGGATCAGCAGGACCCGACCCTGGCG
The DNA here is from genome assembly GCA_964423875.1 of uncultured bacterium. Classification (GTDB taxonomy): domain Bacteria; phylum UBA8248; class UBA8248; order JACPRG01; genus CAYRGS01. The sequence continues at coordinate 8,408 of CAYRGS010000038.1, read as the reverse complement.
GTGCGCGAATCCTGCTGGGTGGGGTGTTGTCTCATCTGCACGTACCGGGTCAACGGAATATCGAAGGTCACTTGCCGCACCCGGATGAACCAGGAGATGGTGATCGAGCCCCTGAAAAAGGAGCGCGTCGTCCGGGACCTGATCCAGCTTGAGCGGATGGACGTAGAAAACCGTGAGGACGATGACGGCGGGGAGGAATAGGCCCCGATCCGTTTCAAAAGGAGCTTCGAGATGAAAATCAACGGAACCGAAGTGAAGGTGGTCGAAACGGACCTTCTCATCATTGGAACGGAGGCGACAGGTGGAAAGGCGGCCCTGGAGGCGGCGGACCTTTTTCCCGATTGCCGGATCACCGTCGTCAACAAGCAAATCATCGCCAGAAGCGCGGTCACCATCACCGCCGTGGCCACCTACAACGCCGCCGTGAACCCCTACGACCATCCCGACATCCACACGGTGGACACCATCAACGGCGGCTCGCACCTAGCGGACCAGACCCTGACGAAGGTCATGTGCGACCTCGGCCCGCAGTGCGTCCATGAGATGGAGGCGTGGGGATGCAAGTTCGCCCGCCAGGAGAAGAACCGCGAGCTCTATGACTGCTTCGAGTACCCGGGGCACTCCAAGGCGCGGGGGACGTACACCTTCCCCTATGGGACCACGGGCCGGAAGATGGTCCAGATCATGAAGCGGCAGCTCTTCAAACGGCCCAACGTCCAGGTCCTGAACGACACCTACATCTCGGACATGCTGATGGCCGACGGCCGTTGCGTGGGCGCGTTGGGGGTGAGCTTGGTCAACACCCAACCCATCGTCATCCGGGCCAAGGCGGTGATCATCGGCGCCGGCGGAGGGATGGAGATCTTCAAGAACAGCGACGCCGCCCGGGACGCCACGGGCAACGGCTACGGCTGGGCCTACCGCGCCGGCAGCACGCTGATTGACATGGAGCTCGTCCAGTTCTTCCCCACCAACGTTGTGACGCCCAAGACGATGTACGCCCAGCAGCCCGTCGCCGTCATTCGGTACGCCCTCGGCGCCCGGCTCTACAACAACAAGGGCGAGCGCTTCATGCACCGCTACGACCCGGTGCGCGGAGAGTACAGCACGCGGGACCTTACCTCCCGGGCCATGTGGATGGAGATCCTCGCGGGACGCGGCGGCCCCAACGGCGGGGTCTATCTCTCCGTTGCGCATCTGCCCGACAACGTCATCGACAACTGGGTCGCCAAGAACAACCCGGGCTACAACTTCGGCGGCGTGAAGCTTGAGGAGGAGGGCGTCGACATCAAGTGTGATGGCCTTGAAGTCGCTCCGATGGCGCACTTCTACCTGGGCGGCATCCTGATCAACGAGCGGTGCGAGTCGGACATCCCCGGCATGTACGCCGCGGGCGAGGTCGCGGGCAACCTCCACGGCGCGAACCGCCTGGGCGGAAACGCCCTCACCGACTGCCAGGTCTTCGGCAAGGTCGCGGGCGCCGAGGCCGCGAAATACGCCTCGACCCAAGAGGGGCTCGGGCCCGTCAACGAGGATCAGGTCCGGGACCTGGTCGGAAAGATCGACGCCATGTACAAGCGCGAGGAGGGAACCGCCCCCCATGTGACGCGCGACAAGGTCCGCGACGCCTTGTACGACGTCAGCCTGGTCAAGCACGGGGACTGGATCGAAAAAGCCATGGGCATCCTGAAAGATGTGAGGGAAAACGACCTCCCCGCGGCCAGCCTGACCGGAAAAGCCAAGTCCTTCAACAAGGAGCTGATGCTCGCCCTGGAGAACGAAGACCTGCTCCTGACGGCCGAGCTCCACCTGAAAGGCGCCCTCATGCGCGAAGAGACCCGGGGGGCCCAATGCCGCACCGATTTTCCGGATACGGACAACGAAAACTGGTGCAAGAACATCCTCTACCGGAAGGACGGCGACGACGTGAAGATGTGGACCCGGGACGTGGATTTTCACTTCTACAAGCCGGATTGGGTCGTCGAGAAGGAGAAAGAAGCGGCCGGCGCGGTTCAGAACGGGCAATAAGGCGCGGCGGGCCACGGCGTCCACAGCCCGCCTAGGGACCGTCCGATCACCCTGGGAGAAACCCGGCCCGGCGCGGTTGACTTGTCTTTTGTCCGCCGTCTACGATGAAGGTGACACGTCGTTATCGTGGGCGAAAAGAGGTGCCTGCGCGGAAAGGATCGGCCGGGCCATAGGCCGGAAGCCGATTCGGAAAGAAAGGAGGTGGATCGATGGCCCGTGACACGCTCGACACCCTGGCAAAAAAAGTGGACCCGAACAACGCGGCCCTTCTGGTCGTGGACGTCCAGAACGATTTCGCTGCCGAGGGCGGGATGATGGACCGCGAGGGGAACGACCTCAGCATGTCCCAGGGAATCATTCCCCGTCTGGAGCAGTTGATCGACGAGGCGCGGGAGGCGGACGTTCCGGTCATCTTTATCCGGAACGTCTACAACACCGACGCCAACTGGTACCTCTCGGACGTCTGGCTGGAGCAGGCCGCCCGGGCGCGGCAGGGAAGCTACGTTATTCATTCCGTGTGCGCTCCCGACTCCTGGGCGGGAGACTTCTACAAGGTTCGCCCGACGGAGAAGGACGTCATCGTCACCAAACACCGGTTCAGCGCGTTTCAGGACACCGACCTAGACCTGATCCTGCGAAGCCGGGGCGTTCGCACGCTCATCATGACGGGCATCGCCACCAACGTTTGCGTGGAGAGCACCGCCCGGGACGGCTTCTTTCGGGATTACTACATCGCCTTCACGTCAGACTGCACGGCCACCTTTTCAAAGGAAGACCACGAAGGCACGTTGAAGAACATCCGCCGCTTTTTCGGGGAAGTCGTGAGCGCGGACGAAGTCGCGTCCTGCTGGAAGACAGCGGCGGTCAAGGCTGAGACGGTTTAGAAGGACCCGGCCGCCGACCGGGGACCGGGAGGGATAATCCTCGATGAAGGTGCACGCCCGGTTTCGACTTCCGAGGGCCGCCGGGACGCTCGTTTGGCTTGCTCTCTCGGTTGGGGGGCTTTTTTGCCTGCCCTCCGCCGTGTGGTCTCATGGCGCCGACGCGGGGATCAACGCGCCGATCTCCGAGCCCACGCTGGAGGCCTTTCGGGTTCCGGCGATTCTGTTCGGCGCGCTGCTCCTCGTGTGTCTCGTCGCCCTCCAGTTTCTGCGCGGCTCGGAATACCTCGAGCGGGTGCGCGGCTTCAGCCGGAGCGCCCGGCTTCTCCTGATGCGGGGTCCCTTCCTGGGCGTCGGCCTCGGCGTCTGGAACCTTTTGTTCAACCTCTATCTCCTGGCGCTGGGCTTCGAGACTGCGTTCGTCGCCAAGATGATCGCCGTCAATTGGCTCCTGCACGGTCTGATGGTGATTCCCGCTGGGATGCTCTCGGACCTGTTCGGCCGGCGCAACACCTACTTGATCTCATACGCTGCGAACATCGTGTCCAAGGTCCTGTTGTTGATCACGCTGAACCCCGCGTGGCTGCTGGCGATCAATGCCTTCAACGGCGGGGCCGAGGGTTTTCACGCTATTGTGGGGCCCCCTTTCCTGACCGAGCAGAGCAAGCCCGAGGAGCGCGTTCACCTGTTCAGCCTGGATTCGATCTTGAGAACCGGCTCCACCTTTATGGGCACGCTCGTCGCAGGGGTATTGCCGCTTTTGGTGGTGTTGACCGTGGGGGTCAGCTCCGGCGGCGCGGGGGCCTTTCGAGGGGCGCTGCTTCTGTCCCTGCCGTTCATGGCGGGGGCCTGGATTCCCATCTTCATGATTCGCGAGGACTGGCAGCGTCTGTCCCTGCGGAAGTGGTGGAGTAGCCTCCGGAGTTATCGCCACATCTCGATGCTGGCCCTGACCTCGGGGCTGATGAGCGTCGGCCTCGGGGCGACGGCGCCGTTCTACAACATCTATTTCGCTTCCAAGCTGCACGCGACCACCGAGAACATCGGGTTGATATTTTCCCTGGGCGCCCTGGCGGTGGCGGCGGCCACGTTCCTTACGCCGATGTTCGTTCAAAGGTGGGGCAAGGTGAACACGATTGTCTGGCTCAGGATGGCCGGCATCCCCTTTGTCCTCCTGATGGGCATGGCCGACAGTCTCCTTTGGGCGGCGGTTTCCTACTTTTTCGTTTTGGTCCTGATCGGCTCCATTTTTCCGACGCTGGGGATGGTGGACCCCGTGTATCAGCTTTTTCCGATGGAGCTCGTTGAGCCCGGCGAGCGGGGGACGACCAACGGTGTCATTCACGCCTTCAAGGAATTCCCCATGGCCATCGGCTCGGCGGTGGCCGGGTTCTTTCTCGCCCAAAACCTGTGGCTCCCGACGTTTTGGATCGCCTCCATCTGTTATGCGGCGTCCTTCGTGATCTACTTGGCCTATTTCAAATGCTTCGACGTCCGGGCCGGCGCGGCCGCGCCTTCCGTCGCCGTCTCGGAGCCGAAGGGGGGCGCGTAGCGCGGGTCCGGTTTGACCCTCAGCCCCCATTCGAACGCCTCCCCGCTACACCGCTGACCGGAATTTCTCACCGGCACGCATCCGGGCTCGGCAGCAACGACAAAGGGGTTGTAAGAAACCTCGCATAGCCGCACCCCCCCCCCCCCCCCCTTCTCCCCTTTCCTGAAACCTTTTCCGGTTTCCTCTGCCTAACCCCCCACGAAGCCAAGGAGGCCGCTCCTGATTTGGACG
>CAYRGS010000038.1:0-3706 GCA_964423875.1 uncultured bacterium | reverse complement strand
GGCAGCAACGACAAAGGGGTTGTAAGAACCCTCGCAGAGCCGCCCCCCCCCCCCCCAAAGATTTCTCCTCTTTCCTGAAACCTTTTCCGGTTTCGTGTGTCTAATCCCACAAGAAGCAAAGGAGGCCGGTCCTGATTTGGACGGGCGTCCGAGGTTGAAAACATCGGGCGGACCCCCATGAAAGCAGGTGGCGAGGTCCCCCGTTGAGCTTCAGGCCCCAATCCCCGCGTGGCGGGGCCTACGAGAAGTTTTCCCTCCCGAGCCGGGCGGCAACCCCTCCGTCGCCAGACACCCCGCCGCCCGGCTCGGGCTCCCCCCCCTCCCCCTTCGCGATTTCCATCGCCTTTCAACCCACCGTCCCCTTTGAGAGAATAGAGGCGGACCACCGGTTTGGCGCTGGTTGTTCGTCGGATTTCAGGCCGGGTGTTTGCCGAGGAGCGGCGGCGCTCACAGGCCGGATCGGGCCGGTGCGGGCCGTCGCGCCCGCGGTTTATAAATGAGGAGAGAAAATGGCGAGGATTCTGATTGGGAACGGAACGGTGATCACGATGGACGCCCGGCGGCGTATCATCAGGAACGGCGCAGTTCTCGTCGAGAACGACCGGATCGCCTGGGTGGGGAAGGCCGCCAGGCTCAACCCGAAAAGGGCCGAAGGGGCGAGAAAGATCGACGCCTCGGGGAAGGTCATCATGCCCGGCCTCATCGACGCCCACGTCCACAACGTCCAGACCCTCGCGCGCGGTTTGGGGGACGACATCGACCTCATCGACTGGATTCACGAGCGAATCTATCCCTATGAAGCGCTCATGACCGAAGAGGACACCTACTGGAGCGCGATGATGACCTGTGTGGAGATGGTCCGCACGGGGACGACCACCGTCGCGGACCCCGGCAGCTATCTGATGGACAGCGTGGCCCGCGCGTGGGAGACGTTCGGCATGCGGGGTCTGCTTTGTTGGGCCGGGGCCGATCAATGGAGCGGCGACCGGGCGCTTCCGAAGGGTTTTCGCGGAAAGCTGACGACGGACGAAACCATGCGGGCGGAAGAGGCCCTCATCGACCGGTGGCACGGAAAAGCCAAGGGAAGGATCCGCGTCTCCGCCGGAGTCCGCGTAGAGCCCAATTGCTCCCCCGCGCTCCTACAGCGATGCGACGCGCTGGCGAAGGAAAGAGACCTCATCGTCCAGTTCCACGCCTGCGTCAACTGGGCACAGGTGGAGTGGGTCCGAAAGCGGTGGGGGATGCCCACCATCGAGTGGATGGACTCGCTGGGCGTTCTCAACGACCGCTGGGTTCTGACGCATATGGCGGCCGTGACGGACCGCGACATCGACCGGGTCCGGGAGCGGGGCGTCCACGTTTGCCACAACCCCGGCGCGACCCTCCACGGCGCGTACGGCGCCATTCAGCACGGCAAGTTCCCCGAGTTGATCGAGCGGGGCGTGAAGGTGGTCATCGGCTGCGACAGCACGGCGGCCAACAACAGCCTGGACATGTTCCGGGCGATGTACCAAGTGGCGACGGCCCACAAGGAGACCCGGATCATTCCGGACCTCATCTCGCCGGAGAAAGCCCTGGAGATGGTGACGGTAGATGCGGCCGAGGTCTTTCGCTGGGAGGAGATCGGCTCGCTGGAAAAGGGCAAGAAGGCGGACGTGATCGTTGTGGATTGCTCGAAGTCCAACTGGACGCCCAATTATCCGTTCGCCCTGGTTCCGAACCTCGTCTACTCGGGGGAGGGCCGCGATGTCGAGACCGTCCTCATCGACGGGAAGGTCGTCTACAAGGACCGTAAGTTCACGACGGTCGATGAGGCCGAGGTCAACCGGAAGGCCCAGCGGGCGGGCGAGCGGATCGTCAAGCGGCTTCCCTATAAATTGAAGTCACGCTGGCCTGTCGTGTAGGCGGGTTCGAGACTAGCGACCATTGGCGCAAAGACCGGGCAATCCGGAAAGAAAAAAGCCCCGCACGGTGGACCGTGCGGGGCTTTCTGATTCCGCTGGCGCGCGGCCTACTTCGGTGCGAACAGGTCCATGAGCCGTTGGGCCTGATGGGGCTGGGCGGGCCGGACGACGGGGAGGTTGACGCCCGCTTCCCGGTACTTCTCAATCCGGGCCTGCACCTGCTCCGGTGTGCCGGAGGCCGTCAGGTTCTCGACGTAAGATTCGGGCAACGTCTTGGCGAGGAGCGCCTTGCCGCCCATCTCTTCCGCTTCTATGAATTTCGGGAAGTCTTCCTTGTTGAGATGGGGGTCGCCCACGCGGATTCGCTGGCCGGCGTTGAATTTGATCTGGATCCGGTCGAACTTGCTGGCGACCTCCCAGCGGATCTGCTCGATGGCCTCCTCGTGGGTGTCTTCCACCGAGGAGACGACGATGCAGGCAACCTCGAACTTGCTCCAATCCCGGCCGGCCGCCTCGCAGGAATCCTTGCAGATCCGGATGGCGTTCTTCAGGTACTCGGGAGAGGTCACGGCGTTGAGCATGACGCCGTCGCCGATCTCGCCGGCGACCTTCAGGCCGGTCTTGCTCGTGGCCGCGATCCACATCGGGATCTCTCTTCGGTAAGGCTCCCAGGCCAGCTCCACCCGGTCCAGTTTGATGGTCTCGCCCTGCCAGACGATCTGTTTTTCGCCCGCAACCATCCTTCGAATGGCGGTGATGTATTCCTTCAGGGAGACCACCGGGTCGTCCGGCTCGAGAGAGTTCCAGAAGGCGTGGGTCTTCGTGCAGGCGCCCGGGGCGAGGATGAACCTGCCCTCGGAGAGCTCGTCAATCGTCGCGACGGTCTGGCCGTGGATGACCGGAGACCGCAGCCGGACAATCTGCGTGCATCCGATGTTGATCTTCTTCGTGGCCAGGGCGAAGGCCGTCATCGCGGACACGGAATCCCGCATGATCTCGATGGTTTCCGAGAAAAAGCCGAGCTCGTAGCCGCGCTCGTCCGCCTGCCTCACCCATTCGGCCATCTCCCGGACGTTCAGCTTCGGGGAGTAGCCCTGTGCGAATCCGATTCGAGTCATTGATCTGAATTCCCTTCTTTCAACCCCAGGGGCCGGGTTCTGGTACGCGCGACAAAGGGGCCGACCCCGCAAACGCCGGATGAGGACGCAACCCTCCGCCCACCTTCGACCGGCTTGTCGCTATCGACGAAGCTCCAGCAAAAAGACACTTTTTACCTTTCTCGGAGTTGTTCTGTCAAGAAGGCGGGTCTGAGGCGCGGAACGTCCGGATTCGGCCGGTCCCGCTTCAGCGGGCGCGTCCGCTCCTTGTTTCCGAACACCTCGCAACCGGGTAAAATCACATCCGGCGAGGTTGGAGCCTCTCTTCCCCTGTTACTCGAGGACGCGACATGGAGTCATACGACGGAATCATTATCGGCAGCGGGCATAACGGCCTCATCTGCGGAAGCTACCTGGCCCGCGCCGGCATGAAGGTCCTTGTCGTTGAGCGGAACGGCCGCGTCGGCGGCGGATTGCTGACCGAGGAGTCCACCGTCCCCGGTTTCAGACATAACCATCACGCGAATTTTTTCATGGGGGTCGAGCTGACGCCCTACCACCGCGACCTGGATCTGACGCGCTACGGCTTCGAGATGATCTTCCCCGATGTCCAGCACGGCATCGCCTTCCCAGACGGGACCGGCATCTGCATCCACCAGGACCCCGAGAAGACGGCCGCTTCCATCGCCCGGTTCTCGAAGAAGG
>CAYRGS010000037.1:0-29422 GCA_964423875.1 uncultured bacterium | reverse complement strand
ACGGTCCGCCACACCAAAAGCGGCACCTCCTTCTCCCGCGGGCGGCGAACCGGGCGTCCGTCCCGGAAGACCGGTTGTCCATCGACCAGAACCGCCCGCACATCAAACCGCCTCAGGCTCCCCACCAGGACGATGTCGGCCAGGCGTCCGGGGGTCAGGGCGCCCAGGTCCCGTTCGAGACCGTAATGAAGCGCGCAATTCCAGGTGGCGCATCGCAAGGCGTCGATGGGATCCATCCCCAGGCGGATGGCCTCGCGGACGTGATGATCGACGTCTCCCTCGGCGAGCAGGTCGTCCGGATGCTTGTCGTCCGTGCAGAAGCAGAGCCGGTCGGTGGAGAGGCCCTCCTTCAGAATTTCAGGCAAGATCTCCCCGATGCTGCGCTCGGTCGAGCCTTCGCGGAGAAAGACCGTCATGCCCAGGCGCAGACGGTCGCGGACTTCCTCGAACGTCGTGCTCTCATGGTCGTCCCGGATGCCCATTTCCCAGAGCCGCCCCACGTCCTCCCCCAGCACGCCGGGCGCGTGCCCGGCGAGGATCTTCCCGGCCGACCGCACCCACTGGAGGATCTTCCGCTGCCGGGCGTCGCCGGCCAGGAGCCGGTCCCCGTTGAACTCGCCGAAGGCGACAACACCCGGCCATTGGGCCATCTCCCGCACTTGCAGCCGTTTGAATTCGGCTCCGGAGGTTTCCAGCCCCGGCGCCGTGGGCACCTTGCAGGGCGCGATCAGGAAGATCCGGATGGGGAGTCCCGCCGTGTCCCGGAGCATCCACTGGATGCCTCTCAGGCCCAGGACGTTGGCGATTTCGTGGGGATTGATGAAGAAAGAGGTGGTCCCGCCGGGCAGAACGGCCTCGGCGAAGCGCCCCAACGTGAGGAGGGTCGCCTCGGTGTGGAGGTGCGCGTCCATCAGGCCGGGAACGGCGAAGGCCCCCGCGGCATCCAGGACCTTTCGCCCGCGGCCCTTATTCGGGCCGACGATCCTCCGGATGCGCGATCCGGAAATCTCGATGTCCGCCGGGTAGATCTCCCGGGTCAGGACGTTGACGAGCCGGCAGTTCCGCACGACCCGGTCGGCCGAATTCGGTTCGGAATCGGGAGGCCGCACGGACCGGCTCCGGGAGCGATTCATCTGAATGACCATGGCCGACTCACAACATGCAAGGCCCGGGAGGAGAGCTTCCCCGGGCCTTGCAAAGCGCGGAATATCACCCCGCTGATTGAGGCCGCCCCACTTCGGCGAGGCCGACTTCAATCCTCAACTACTCCAGCGGTTTGAGAATCATCCACATTTTCCTGTTCAGTCCGGCGGGCTTCACGAATCCGGCCTTGCGAGCCATTTTCATAAAGGCCAGTTCTTCGTCGACGTGCGTCAGGTCGATATGGGCATCCTTCCCTTGGAAAAGGATTTTCTCCCTTAAGGTCTGATGATCTTCCAGATCTTCGGACTCAATCCGCCAGGCTTGACGAAACCTGCCTTGGCCGCCATCTTCATGAAGGCCGTTTCCTCGTTAATGAAATTCTGGGTCAGATAAGCGTCTTTGTACACCACCGTGTATTTCTTCAGCCACTTCACCCAGAAATCGACGTGAGCGTCAGTGGCGTTCTTCTTGATGAACTTCTTATACCGAACGGCCCACGCCCTGCGATTGTTGGTAGCGTATTGCATGCCTTCCGAAAATGCCCCGAGCCATGCACGGGCGGCCTGCTCGTTGCCCCTAACCCATTTTCCCCAGGAAGTGAAGTTAGCGATGGAGAGGTGGTGACTCGTGTTTCGTTGCTTGGCCCACTCGGTGGCATATGTGGCCAGGATGGGCCGGATCCTGTTGGTCCGCACCAACTCAAGGGAAAAGCCCGCCATAAGGTTGATACCCATCTCCACGTCGCCCTTGACCAATAGCTGAAGCCCGACCGGCCAGGGGGCGGAGACAACCTTGAAGTCTTTCTTCATGTCCAGCCCGTACCACTCCTTGAGCAGGACGGAGCCCATCTGTGAACTGCCGGTGTCCCACCCAGGATGGACAAGCTTCTTGCCCTTTAGCTCTCTTACGGCCTTGTACTGGGAGTTCCCGCGGACATAGAAATCGATGAAGGCATCCACCTGCTTCCCCCACATGACTATGTCGTACTTTTCGTCACCCACCAGCCGGCCAACCTCCATCGTACTGAGGGCAACGATTTGGACGGACTTTCCCATGAAGGCCGCAAAGTCGTCCCGGGGATGTGAAACCTTGAAATCCACGCCGACCTTCGCGCCCCACTTCTTGTGGATCCCCTCATCTGTGATGTATTGATCGACCATTCGGCCGGGGCCGAAGGGGAACATCCCGACCTTGACCGTTTTACCGGCATAGGCCTGCGGAACGCCCGACACGGCGAAAAGAACCGCAACTCCGATTGCCGACAACCAATAAAACATTTTTCGAGATTTCACTGTTCTCTCTCCTTACAGGTTGGGCATGCTACCGTCCCATCACAGCAAAATAGGACTCCGCTCGCTCCAGCTTCTACGACTCGGGAAGTCCCTCGAAAGGGCGCTCCTTAACGCAATAGCAAGAGAAGACCTGCGCTCTCTTTACCCCTTGTATGGCTGCCTCCGACTCCTTAACATACCAGCTGATTTTAAAATTACACCTGTCAAGGGCCATCGCTTCAGCGGTCTTCGAGCCAGACCGCGTCTCACGCGGAAGCCGAGACAGCCTCGCCGAGGCCTTCCACCTCATGAAATGGGAGAGCGGGGAAACTCCGGCGCCGGCGGAACGAGGCGTGCCGGAACTCCCCGGCCTCTCTCTCAGCCGCCCAGGTCTGCCTTGCTCTTTCCCGTCGCATTCATCAGAAACTGATAATTCATCCATCCGCCAACGGCGCTTGCGACGTTTTTCTTGACGATCCCGCCCTCGAACGCGAGCTTGGCAAGGATCTTCGCGTTTTTCAGGAACATCCTGTTCTCCAGGCTAGCATGCTTCATGCCTTCCTCGAGAATTTTGATGTCCGCTCCCGTGATGTTGCGAGCGCCCTGGATCATCGCCTTCGGGTTCGAGGCGTAATACCGCGTGGATTCCGTAAAAGCCTTTACGATCTTGTTCACGATGCCCAGGTTCTTCTTCATGAAGGCGGTGTTCATCGCCATCAGCCCATTCACGTTCCCGACCGGCGTGTCCTCAACGCTGATGGGCGGGAAATAACCGTGTCCCTCGACCACCGGCGTGTCCATGCCGGGCGACCAGATGACCAGGCCGTCCACGACCTTTTTCTTCAGGGCGAGGTTCATCGTCGCATAGGAGAATCCGAAGTTCTTGAACTTCACCTTCGTCAGGTCCGCGCCGTTGTGCTTCGCCGCAACCCTGAAGAGGAATTCCGCGTACGAGCCGGGGATGCGGCCGATGGTCTTCCCCTCGACGTCCTTCCACTTGGTGATCTTCACACCCTTGCGAAAAACCACATCCTGGCCGCCGATGAAGATCCCGCTCACCGCCTGGGCTTTGGGGGCGCCGCCCGCGGCGGCCATGTTAACCAGGTTCACATAACCGATGGCGGCCAGATCCGCCGCGGCCGTCTCAACCGCCTGTTGCATCTGGGTGTAAGAACCCATGCGCCGAATCTTGAGCTTGACCCCATGCTTGGCCGCGAAACGGGGCAAGTTGTGAAACGCGGTCTGGGTCAAAGAGGGGTTCGCCACGGCGGTTATTTCCTCCGCCGCCCATCCCGCGGTTTCGCCGAACCCGAGCAGAAACGTCGCTACCAACGCCAAAATCCCGGTGGTGAGTCTTCTCATGGGTCTACGCTCCTCTACGATCCCAATTGAAATCACCTTCAGGCCGCCGGACTGCCCGGACCGCCCAACCAAACAGACACGTCCACTACCACACCTCTGAAAGAAGCTCGGCCGGATCGCCGAACTTGGAGGCCAGTTCCACGATGGCCGGATCTTCCAGCGTCAGGAGCCGGCCCGAGTCGACAAGGGTCTCGCCGCCGACGCTGAACGAGGGCTTCAGCCCGCCGCCGTCCCAGTGAAGGCGGCTGTCCGCCTCGGGCAACCAGGGCCAGTGCCCCACGGCGGCGTGAAAGCTTCCCGCGTGACGGAACAGGATGGTGTCGGGCGCGCGGCACCGGAGCCCTTCCGCCACGGGCGCCTTCGGATGCGTCCCGATGGCGATCTCCGAGAAATACCTTCCTTTCTCGTAGCGGTTCATGAGGTCCTCCAGCCACCTGGCCTCGTCCCCACCTTCAACGCGGGTCACCCAATGATCCTCGACCGTGAGCCGGATGGGCTCGCGAAGCCACCCCTCGAACCCCTCGATGTGCTCGAACACCACGCTCCCGTTCACGGGAGATTCCGGATGCTCGGCCATGTCCCCGGCCGGGAAAAACATCCACCCCCGGGGCGCCTGTTTCTCGGAAAAACCCATCACAAAGGGCAGCCGCCCCCGGAGGTCGGTCCCGTTGGGGTGGGTGAGATGGAACATGTCATCCTTCCCCCGCCTGGCGCGCTCCGCGGTTTTCTCGTAAATCGCCCAGACAAGCTCTCCCGGAAAGCGGGCCCAAGCGGAGGCCAGCAGGGCCGGCGTGGGGCAGATCAGGGAGACACACCGCTTGCCGGTCCGCTTGAGGAAGTACGAGAAATCCAGATTGTCCACAATGGCGGCGTTCTCGAGCGCCAGGGCCGTGATAAGCACGTCGGCCGATTCCATGGCCGTCAGCACCAACGGCGAGATGGGTTCGCGCAGGCGGTTGATCCCGGCGTGAGAGGAAAGCAAATGCGTCTCCGCCCCGACCTCTTCACAGGCCATCGCGATGGCCTGGACGACCCGGTCATCCACCTCTCCCGTCCGATCGGTCCAGATAAGGACCTTGTGCCCCCGCTCAATAAACGCGTAATCTCGCACACAGTTTCGTGCGCCCGGCATCAAGTCAAGGAGCTCATACATCTTGCACGCACTCCAACACGTTCAAGGGGCCGCCCCCGGTCATCCGCTCTAGGACGCCGCGCACTCTCGGGGAAATTTCCATCGTTGATCCGTCGATTTTCATGCCACCGAACGATTTCTGTCAACCAAAAACTGGACCGATGACCTTGGCTCGGAATCTCCTGACCCCCAGATGAAGGCCAGCCGCCGATGAAACCGGGAAGATCCCCGAAAACCCAAATCCGTGCCAACGGCGCCGGACGCCGCCCCGGCAAAGACCGCGCACGAAAGGCCGGAAGCCTCCTGCTGGGCGTAGACATCGGAGGCACCTTCACCGACCTTTGCCTCCTCGACGAACGGGGCCGGGTCTCCACCTACAAGAGCCCCTCCACGCCCGAGAACCTGCTCGGCGGGGTCCTGGAAGCGATTGCGCTGGCGGCGGCGGACCACGGAGAAGACGCGCGGGATTTTCTGGACAAGACGGTCTATTTCGGTCACGGCACCACGATTGCGACCAACGCCCTCCTTCAGCGCCGGGGCGCCCGCCTGGGTCTCATCACCACCCGCGGCTTCAAGGACACCCTCCTCATCCAACGCTCACTGGGCATGACGGCGGGGCTGACCGAAGAGGAGCTGGCCGATTACACGCTGCGGGCCTACCCGGATCCTCTCGTCCCGCCAGCCCTCATCCGCGAGGTGAGCGAGCGCGTCGATTACAAGGGCGAGGTCGTCGTCGCGCTGAACCGGAATGAAGCCGAGGAGGCGGTCGCGGGGCTCATCGAAGCGGGGGCGGACGCCATCGCCGTCTGCTTCCTCTGGTCATTTCTCAACCCGGTCCACGAGCGGGCGGTCCGGGACCTGGCGGAAGCCCGCGGGGTCTACGTCACGACATCCAGCGACCACTTTCCCATCCTCGGCGAGTATGAGCGGACGGCATCGACGGTCCTCAACGGATACCTGGGGCCCATCGTCCGGGACTATTTCCGGGGGCTGGAGACGAGCTTGAAAGAGGCCGGCCTCGGGACCTCCCCCCTGATTCTGCACTCCGCCGGCGGGGTGATCTCGGCCGGGGAAGCCTCCGACAACGCCCTCACCCTCCTCATGTCCGGTCCCGCCGGCGGGGTCATCGGCTGCCGGACCCTGGGGGAAACCCTGGGTCACGATGACATCATCACGGCCGACATGGGCGGAACAAGCTTTGACGTGGGCCTGATCGTCGGCGGCCGGTCCTTGAAGGCGGATGGGGCCGTCCACGATAAATATCACACCCTCGTCCCGATGATGGCCATCGAGACCATCGGGGCCGGCGGCGGAAGCATCGCCCGCGTGGAGGACGGCAATCTCACGGTCGGCCCCGACAGCGCGGGCGCGGCGCCCGGACCCGTCTGCTACGGCCGGGGCGGGACGGAGCCCACGGTCACCGACGCCGACGTGGTCCTCGGGATCATCGATCCCGCCTTTTTCCTGGGGGGCCGGATTCACCTGGACCCGGAACGGGCGCGCCGGGCCATCGAAGCGCGGGTGGCGAAGCCCCTGGACATCCCGGTCCTCGAGGCGGCGGCGGGGATCCGCCAAATCATCGATCAGCGCATGGCCGATTTGATCCGCCGCGTCACCCTGGAGCGGGGATATGATCCGCAGGACTTCGTGTTGTACGCCTACGGGGGGGCGGGGCCGATGCACTGCGCCTCTTTTGGAAAGGAGCTGCGCCTGTCGCGGATCGTCATCCCGCTCACCGCGGGCTCGCACTCGGCCTTCGGCGCGGTGGCCTCGGACATCCAATGCTCTTTTGTTCTCTCCCGACTCATGCGGACGCCCCCCCTCTCCGGCAACGCCTCCGACCACCTGGAAGCGCGTGAGATCGAGAGCGTATTCAAGACGCTGGAGGAGCAAGGCCGAACGGCCCTGGCGAGAAACGGCGTGGCGAAGCGGGACATGGCGTTCCAGCGCTACGTCCACATGCGCTACCGCCGCCAGACGCACGAGGTCCCCGTTCCGGCCCCGGACGGACGCTTCTCCCGCTCCCGGGTCGATCTGCTCGTCGAACGGTTCGAGGCGGAGTACGAGGCGCGCTACGGCCGGGGATCCCAATACCGCGAAGCCGGCCTGGAGGTGACGACGTTTCGGATCGAGGCCATCGGCCGGAAGGTGAAGCCGAGGCTCCAGCCCCGCCGGAAGTCCGCGGGAAAACGCGCGAAGCCGCACGCGACGCGCGACGTGTATTTCTACGAGGCCGGAGGAACGTTGCCGACAGCCTTCCACCGGGGGTCGGACCTTCCTCCCGGCCGGGAAGTTCAAGGGCCGGCTGTTTTGGAGTACGCGGGGACGACGGTCCTCATCGAGCCCGGCCAGCGGGCGGCCATCGACCCGCACCTCAACGTGCGGATTAAGCCCTGAGGGGAGGAACGCGGCGCGTGGCGAAGAACAAGATCGATCCCATCCTGTTCGAGGTCATCAAGCACAAGCTGCTCTCCATTACCTGGGAGCAGTCGAACACGCTGAGAAAGGTTTCGGGCTCGCCCGTCGTCACCGAGGCCAACGATTTCAACACGGGCCTGTATCTCTCCGACGGCGCCATTGTCACGCTGGGCCGCCAGATGATCTGGCAGACCGGGGCCATGGCCAACGTCATTCGCTCGATCATCTCCGACTGCGAGGAGCGCCCCGGCATCGGCGACGGGGACATGTTCATCTGCAACGACCCCTACAAGGGCGCCCTCCACGGCTCGGACGTCTCCCTGGCGGCGCCGGTCTTCTTCGAGGGCGAGCGCGTGGCCTGGGTCGGCACGGTCGCCCACCAGCTCGATATGGGCGGGATGGACGTGGGGAGCTGGTGTCCGCGCGCGACGGAGCGCGTGCAGGAGTCCATGAACCTGCCGCCCCTGAAGCTCATCGAGGCGGGCGAGGTCCGCCAGGACGTCTGGAACACCGTCCTGAGCATGACGCGCCTGCCCTTCCTGCTGGGGCTGGACCTTCGGGCGATGACAGCCGCCAACAACACCGCGAAGACGCGCCTCATCGGTCTCATCGAGCGCTACGGGCGCGAGACGGCCCTTTCCGCCATGGAGGGCCTGATCCGCCTTTCCGAGCGGAAGCTGAGGGCCCGCCTCCGGCGCCTTCCGGACGGAGTCTACCGGGCGGTCGATTTCCTCGACCACGACGGCCATGAGGACCGCACCTATAAGGTCGCGCTCTCGATGACAAAAAAGCGGGACCGGCTCATCTTCGATTTCGGCGAGTCCTCGGACCAGGCCCCCGGCTTCATCAACTGCACCCGCTCGGGGCTGATGGGGGCGGTGTGCACCGCCCTCTTCACTGTCGTCGCCTACGACATCCCCTGGACGGAAGGGCTTTTGCGGCCGCTGCAAATCGAAGCGCCCGAGGGGAAGATCTGCAACGCGCGGCCTCCGGCGCCGGTCAGCATGGCCACGTGCGGCGTCATGTACGCGGTCAACGGGGCCTGCACGCTGGCGCTCTCCAGGATGATGGGTTCTGATCCCGCCCACCGTCCCCATCTCCAGGCGAACACCCGGGGGGCCATTTCCGTCTTCAACCTGGGCGGCCTGAACCAGTACGGAGAGCCGTTCGGGACGATGCTCCTGGATTCCCTCGCGGGAGGCGGGGGCGCGTTCTCCTACAAGGACGGCCTCCACGCGTCAGGCAGCCACCCCATTCCCGTGCCCAACATCGCCAACGTCGAGACGACGGAGAACGTAACGCCCATCCTGTACCTTTACCGAAAACTGGTTCGCGACACGGGGGGGCCCGGCAAGCACCGGGGCGGCATATCCTGTGGACTGGCCTTTACGATCCACGACGTGGACGACCTCTCGGGGGTCCTGGTCTCCCACGGGGTCAAAGTCCCCAACGCGCAAGGCCTCTACGGCGGGCTGCCGGCGTCGTGCACCGTCAACACGCTGATTCGGGACACCGATGTGCGGGAATGGTTCCAGCGCTCTCGAACCCCGGCCGATATGAAGCAACTGAGCGGAAAGTGGATCGATCTGGGGGCCAAGCCGGGCCGGGTCGCGCTCCACCGGGGCGATGTCTTCGAGAACTCCTGGCAGGGGGGAGGCGGATACGGAGACCCCATCGACCGGGATCCGGACGAGGTGGCCAAGGACGTGGGGGACGGCCTCGTCTCCCGCGAGGCGGCCCGGGGGATCTACGGCGTCGCCCTCGACTCCCGGACGGGCCGGGTCCGGGCAGGCGCGACGCGAGCGCTCAGAGACCGGGTCAGGCAAAAGCGGCTTGCGCGTCCGGTGTTCACCGGGGACGGCCACTCCCAAAAGATGACAAACACGTCCGAAGGCCGGCAAATGGGCTCGTTGGGGGAGTTCATCCGAATCGTCCGAAACGGCAAGGGCCTCAAGAGCGTATGTGAATGCGGCCAAATCCTTTCCAACAATGGGTCCAACTGGAAGGAGGGAGCGCGCGGCGTCCGGCTCGCCCCGAAAGAAGCGGGACCGCTGATCTCCATCCATGAGGACCTCGAGCTTCGCGCGTTCTACTGCCCCGGCTGCGGCCGACAGCACGCCATCGATGTGGCCGAAAAGGGAGCGGCGGCGCTTTATGAGGTCGAACTGCCGGGCTAACGATGGGCGCGTGGGCATCGAGATCCCCTTCCAGTTTCTGCTCATGGTCCCCTACATATTGACCATCGTCATCCTCGTCGGACTCATGGGCCGGTCCCGGCCCCCCGCGGCCCTGGCCGTGCCGTACGAAAAGGAAGAGGCCTGAAGGAAAACCGGCCCCTTACCACGTCCGAAAAACATTCTTCGGCAACACCGCCCGCACGCCCATGACCACATCCACGAGCTGATTGATTTTCATGTCCACCGCCACACTGCAAAGGGTATAGGCGTCGCTCCTGGACATCCGCCTCTCGCGCATCAGGAACTCGATCATGAACCGGGCGGCCTTTTTGGCGGCTTCGTCCAGGTCCTCCCCAATGGCGGTGGTGATGTAGAGATCCTCCGTCTCAATCTCGGGTTCGGCGATGACTTTTCCCGGGACCAGGTCGAAGGTCAGGGTGGCCGTCATCGAGGTTTCGACCGAGGTCACGTTGATCTCGCCGTCTCCCATGGCCGCGTGCCCATCGCCCGTCGAGAACAGCGCCCCCTCCACCTGGACAGGGAGGTAAAGCGTCGAGCCCTCCACCAGCTCCCCGCAATCCATGTTGCCGCCGAAGACACCCGGAGCGTAAGTTCGAAACTCTCCGGGTTCTTTTGGGGCCACCCCCATAATCCCCATATGAACCCGGAGGGGCACGGCGATCTCATCCCCCCAACGGGCCACGCCCGCTTCCCGGTCAATGTCGAAGTGCGTAACCGAGGGTTCGGGACAGAATTCGGGCAGCCAGCCCAGGTTATGATCGGCCGGATAGGCATAGTTCACGCCCTAGTCTCCAGGAATCAGCTTATCAACCCTCACGGAAAGAACATCTCCCGGCCCAGCGCCGCGAACGGCCACGGGGCCGGTAATGGTATGTGTCTTTTCGGGGTCGGCGCTTAACAGGTCCTCCACCGTCGAACCGGGCGGGGTCTGGCCCGCATCGGCCACCTGGGTTTCGAACACGACGGTATCCTTGGGGTCGATGGTAAGCACCGGCGGGATTTGATTGTCCCAGCGGTCGTGCGTCTGGTTGCTTGGGATCTGATGGGTCTTGGGCATGATTCAGCCTCCATGATGGTGGGATTCCAGGGACACCATACTTAATTATTGCCCTTTGCCTTGCGCCGCCATCGTGTGGCCGCACGCCAAGAATCGCAGGGGTCGTGGGGCAGGCTTTCCCGTCACTCAGCGGGGCAATCGTGGACAGGAGTCCTTTTGGAAGCGACACAGTACGTGGGGCTCAATCCGGTATGGGCGGCGATGGTGAAGGTCAAGCCCCTGCTTTAGATGGTCGAGAAAAAGCCTGAAGAGGCATTGGGGCGTATCCCGCAACGGGAGAAGCCCGGACGAAAAAGGGAGCATAAGTTGAAATAAGTATGGCGTCCCCCCGATTCTCCCAAGATTCTCCATACACTCCGGAATTCTGATAGAATGGGAGACAAGTCCATGCCCTTGGAATTGAACCCTTGTTACGCATGAAGGTCCGGCGTTCAAGGCGCTTCACGGAATTGGGAGGCTGACGGAGAGGGTATCCTGTTGGTTCGGGTTGGTCGAAGCGGCGGCGCGAAGTGTCTCATTGCGAAGGAGGGTGATCATGGCGGGAAAGATGAAACGGAGCGGCAAAGGGAAGGTCTCGCGGCGGAAATTCCTCAAGACCGCGGCGGCGGGGGCGGCGGGGTTCACGGTGTACCATTTCCCGATGCGAGCTCCCCGGGCGGCCAAGCCGATTGTTATCGGCCACCAGGGGGAGCTGACGGGCGTCTCGGCCATCTTCGGATTCTGGAACGACCGCTCGGCCAAGGCCGTCGTCAAAAAGCTCAACAGTGAAGGAGGCATCGCCGGAAGGAAGCTCGAGCTGAAGACAGGAGACACCGCCTCCGACCCCAAGACGGGTGCCCGCGCGATGCGGCGGATGGTCCTTCGGGAAGGAGCCGATTTCGTTCTGGGGACCATCCAATCGGGGATCACGGGGGTCAGCGGCGCCCTAGCCAAGAGCCTGAACGTCGTCTATTTCCCCTCCGACGACGTTCCCATCGACCCGGGCGCGCCGGAGGCCAACCGCTACGTCTTCCGCCTAGGGCACAACACCCGCGTCAAAGCGGAAGTATCCTACCGCTGGGCGGTGAAAAACCTGGGGAAGAAGTGGAGCTTCGTCGGTTTTGAATCCGCTTGGGGACACGGCCACGCCAAAGACTTCACCGCGCGGATCCGGAAGGTGGGCGGAGAGACTCTGGGCGAGTTTTACGTCCCCATCGGGACCAACGACTACGTCCCCTCCCTGGGAAAAGTCAGCCGGGACACCGAGGTGCTCTACCAGGTCTCGTGGGGACCGAGCGTCACCCGCCTCATCAAGGACGCCGACCAGCTCGGGCTTTTCAAAAAGGCCAAACTCTTCGGCAGCATGGGCGCGATTGAGGGGATGAGTCCCAAGCACCTGAGCCCGGCCGCTCAGGGCTCTCACTACGTCAGCGAACTCCCCCGGGAGCTCAGTCAGATCCCGAAAAATCTCCGGGCCTACAACGCCGCCATCCGGAAGGACTGCGGGATCGACAAGATGGGCATGGACGTGGGCGGCAAGTGGGCCACGACCGGCGAGCATTTCTGGGTGCCCTGGACCAACGTTCACGTCATCAAAGCGGGCGTTGAAGCCAGCGGCTGGAAGACCCGGGACGACAACCCGAAGCTGATCGAGACCCTGGAAGGAATGTCCTTTAAGGCAGGCCCCGGTTTTCCAGCGGGCGATATGGTGATCCGTCCGCAAGACCACCGGGCCTTCCGCGATTACTACATCGAACAGATCCAGGGCGACCACTACGTCGTGGTCAAAACCTTCCCGAAGGAAATGGGCATGTACCCGCCCCCGATCGATCTCCGAAAGATGGGTTTTTAACCTCGGCGGGCGGTTCATCCAGCCTTCCCACGACGCGGGCCGCGCACCCTTCTGGTTTTAAACGAACGGGGCGCGGCCCTCGTTCAGTCTCACATCGTTCCTCGGCTCGGGGGTTTTCATTTCCGTGGCGGCGCAGGTTCTTCTCCAGATCCTGAACGGCTTTGTCTGGGGCTGGATCCTGGCCCTCATCTCTTTGGGTCTCAGCCTCATCTTCGGCCTGCTCCAGATCATCAATATCGCCCACGGCACGCTCTACATGCTCGGAGCGGTCCTGGCCTGGATCATCATCGAGTGGACGGGCAGCTTTTGGGTTGGACTGGCCTTGGCGCCGATTGGGGTGGGAATCCTGGCGATGGCGCTTGAGCGGACGGTCCTGCGGCCCATCGAAAAAAATCCGGTCATGACCATCATCGCCACCTTCGCCCTGTTGCTCATCTTTCAACAGGTCGTGCTGCTGACGTTCGGGGGAGCGGGCAGGATGGTCCCGGAACCCGTCCAATTCCGACTCTCCTTCGGGGATTTCGGATACTCCGGCTACCGTATTTTGGTGGCGGCGTTCGCGATCTTTATCCTTTTCGGGACATGGGCCTTTTTGCATAAAACCCGGGCCGGGCTCTGGATTCGGGCTGTCAAGCAAGACAAGGAAATGGCACTGGCGCTGGGAATCCCCGTCACGGCCGTATACACCCTGACATTCGGGTTGGGGGCTTATCTGGCCGCCCTGAGCGGCGTGTTGGCCGCGCCCATCGTCGGCGTTGATTTCCGAATGGGGATTGACATCATCATCTCGGCCTTCATTGTCGTCATCATCGGAGGGGTCGGAAGTCTGAAAGGCTCGGTCATAGCGGCCCTGTTGGTGGGAGAACTGGTCGGGATTGCGAGCATCTTTCTTGCGCCGACACCAGCCCGGGTGGCCGCCCTCTTGGTGATGGCGGGAATCCTCCTCTTCCGGCCGCAGGGTCTGTTCGAGGAGGCCTGATGGGCGCATCCCCCTCCCCGAAAACCCAGGATTTCTCTGAATCGATCCACACCCGTCCACCCCAAGGACGAGGGGTCTTTCACGGAATTCTCCTGGTCCTCTTCGCCCTTCTGGTTTTTTTGCCCCCTTATCTGAGTCTTTTCTGGCAGACGCTCTTGACGGAGATCCTGGTCTGGGGCCTGTTCGCCATGGCCTTCGACCTTCTGTACGGTTACGCGGGTCTTCTGAGCTTCGGCCAATCCGTGTTCTTCGGGATGGGCGTTTACGGGGTCGCCCTCTCCGTTCACTGGTTTCATGTCAATCTCTGGACCGCCTTGTTGGCCGGACTGATCCTGGCCCTGAGCTCCGCGTGGTTCATCGGTTTTTTCGCCGTGCGCGTCGGGGCGGCCGGCTTTATCATCCTGACCGCCCTCACGTCCGTCGTTTTCTACCTGATTGCCAACCACTGGCAGGGTGTAACCGGTGGAGACGCGGGGATTCCTTTTAACGTTCCGGCGCTCCGGCTAGGGTTTTGGAAGGGTTCGCTCAGCAAACCCATCTCGGCGTACTATTTTGTTCTGGTTGTGGTCTCTCTGGCATTTCTGGCTCTGCGGTGGTTTGTGGGCTCCCGGCAAGGGCGGGTCTTCGAGGCCATTCGGGAGAACGGAGACCGCGCGGCGCTGTTGGGTTATGACGTCCGAAACCAGAAGCTTCGGGCGTTTATTCTCGCGGGCGTGTTTACAGGGTTGTCGGGCGCGCTCTACTCGACCGCCGTCACCCAGTTCGCCAACCAGGATTATTTCCACTGGTTTATTTCGGGGGACGTCATGATTTGGACCCTGCTGGGCGGGACGGGCACACTGGTGGGGCCGGTCCTCGGCGCGGGGGTCCTGCTGGTGGCCAAAGATTATCTTTCGTCCTGGTGGCCCAAGGGATACCCAATCGTCGTGGGCGTTCTGATGCTGGGCATCGTGATCTTCGCTCCCCGGGGCATTCTGGGATTTGCGCGGCGGCGGATCAGGGGGCGTTGGAAGTTTTAGGCGGCCGGAATTTCAGAGGACAGGGAAAGGGAAGGATTTGTGATTCAAGGCGCCCACTCGGCGGAAGACCAAAGTCCGCTTCTTGAAGCCCGGCGGATCACGAAACACTTTGGCGGATTGGCGGCCTTGACCGCCGTCGATCTTCAAGTCCGTTCGGGGGATCTCCACGCCATCATCGGCCCCAACGGAGCCGGGAAGACAACGTTTTTCAACGTCATCACCGGGCTCCTCTCCCCCGACGGGGGGGAGGTCTTCTTTCGGGGGGAGCGGGTCACCGGACTTTCCGCCCACGCCATCGTCCGCCTGGGCATCGCCCGGACCCTCCAGGTCACCAGCATCTTCCCCGGCTTCTCGGTGGAGGAAAACCTCTGGGTGGGCGTAAACGCCGCCGCCGACGGAGGAAGATCGCCCCGGGACCGGATCGGCCGGATTCTGGAATGGATGGGGCTCGGCGCTCTGCGGAAAACCCCCGCCGCCGACCTGTCGCACGGAGATCAGAGACTCTTGGAGATTGGACTGGCCCTGAGCACCGCCCCGGCGCTCCTGCTGATGGACGAACCCTCGGCGGGCCTGAGCGCGGCTGAGACCCGGAAACTCATTCCCCTCATCGGCACGCTCGGCGAATCCCTTACGATCGTCCTCATCGAACACGACATCAAATTCCTCATGGAGGTCGCGAAAACCATTTCGGTGTTCCATCAAGGGCGGAAGATCGCCGAGGGGGACACGGAATCAATCCGCGCCAACGAAGAGGTCCAGGACGTGTACCTGCGGGGGACCGCATGATTCGTCTCGAGGAAATTCACACCTATTTCGGGAAGAGCCATGTGCTGCATGGGGTGAACCTCCACGTGGCGCCGGGTGAGACAGTCTGTATCCTGGGGAGAAACGGGGTGGGGAAGACCACCACGCTGCGGACGCTGATGAAACTGGTTCCGCCCGCGGCGGGGAGGATCCGCTTCGAGGACCGTGACGTGACGGCCCTGCCCGCTCACGAGATCCCGCGCCTCGGTATCGGATACACACCTCAGGGGCGGCGCATCTTTCCGAAACTCACCGTTCGGGAGAACCTTGAAGCGGCCGTCCTGAAAGGGAAGATCCCGTCGCGGCGCCTGGAATCCGTCCTTGAGTATTTCCCGGTGTTGAAGGAGCGCTTCGGCCAGTGGGGCGGCACGTTGAGCGGCGGAGAGCAACAGATGCTGGCCATCGGGCGCGCCCTGATGACCGGACCGAAGCTTCTGGTCCTGGACGAGCCGACAGAAGGGCTCGCGCCCGCCCTGATTGAAACACTGAAAGAGGCGATTCAGTCGATGAATCGGAACGGGATGACAATCCTCCTGGTGGAGCAGCAGGTGGAGACGGCCCTGGCCGTTGCCGGCCGCATCTACTTGATGGAGAAGGGAGAGGTACAGCACGAGGCCGTCCCGGACGACCTGCGGGCCGATCGGTCCATCCTGATGAGATTTCTGGGGGTGGACGTGTGAGGGGAAGAGGGGGGCTGGTCGGGTAGAAGAGCAATCCGGTCAGGTCGGTGGGTTCACGAGAGATTCAGGAGCCGAAAGGACTGCTGAGAGTTCTCGCTTTTGCTGCTTCCGTCCGCAAGGGATCCATGAACCGAAGGCTCATTGAAATCATGGCCGACATCGCCCGGGAAAAGGGCGCGGCGGCCGCGAGCAGGCCCGGCAGATCGGCTCCCGCGCCAGGACCATCTTCGCCAGCCGCCGCCCGTCATCCCGCCGCCGCTCCCGCCCCGCGTGGCACTCACAAAACCGCCCACTCGTCACCGCTCCGCACCCCGGCGCGTTGCAAGGTCTTTTAGCCGCCCAAGGCATTTTCGATCCCAATCTCGATCACATGATTCATGGACGTGTACCCTGGACAAACCCAACAGACTGATTTATAAAACCTTACCGGGGCGAGCGGCTCTCACCAGAACGGAATATATAATCCAGCGGTTTTGCGAAGTGTTGAGCTCGTCGGCCCTGGGCCGAACCCCTCCATGAGGAAAGCAACGGTTTCATGACGAACGCGACGGGCCGATATAAAGAGGTCCTCCAAGGCCTCAAGGACTGGGGGGCGAAGATGGTCGTCTACGTTCCCGACCGCTGGATCGCACCCCTCTGCCAGGCGGCCAAGGCCGACCCGGACTTGATCTCGGTCAACGCCTGCCGGGAGGAGGAAGGCGTCGCCATCTGCGTCGGCGCCCTGGCCACCGGGACCAAGGCAGTCATGGTCCTTCAGAACGCCGGGTTTCTAAGCAGCGGAACCGGAATCAATTTCGCCCGGATGTACCAGGTCCCCCTCCTCTTTGTCATCAGCTACCGGGGCAACACCGAAGAGACACTCCACTATCACGTCCACAAGGGGGCCGCTACCGAGCCGGTCCTCAAGGGGTTCGGCATCGGTTACCGCATCCCGGACGCGGGGCGGGGACTCGCCGATCAGGTGGCCGACGCCGGACGTTTCGCCGAGGCCTCGAGCCACCCCTTCGCGCTTCTGTTGAAAAGGGAGCATTTGGCGTGATGAGAAGGCGCCGAACGTCATGAGCCTGCCATCCAGACGCGATTACATTGAAACGCTAGCGGGGATCCTGACGGAGGGGATCGCCGTCTGCTGCATGGAGGAGACCACCGAGCACTGGGCGGAGCTGAACGGCAAGCCCTCGAACTTTTACGTCACGGACTCGATGGGGATGGTGATCCCCGCCGCCCTGGGCATCGCCCTCAGCCGCCCGAACGACCGGGTGGTGGCCCTGGAGGGGGACGGGGGGGTCCTGATGAACCTGGGCTGCCTGGTGACGGCTTTCATCCAGGCACCCAAAAACCTCATGATCGTGGTCTTCAACAACAACGTCTACCAGTCCAGCGGCGGACAGCCCCTGGCGAAAGCCGACCTGAGGTACGAGGAAATGGCCCGAGGCGCGGGGATCCCCCTGACGGCCCGGGTCGATACGGTCGAGGCCTTCGAGGAAAAGGCCCGCGCGTTTCTCGCCGAGGACCGCCTGTCCTTCATCTGCCTGGCCGTGAACTCGCAGCGGGAAAAACCCAACGTCCCCTATGACCTGCGTCCCGTCGAGATCCGCCTCCAATTCGAGCGGTGGTGCCGGGAAAACGCTGTGTAGGTTGTCAGAACGCGGCATCCACCTAATCATCCCACCCAGTGTCACGCACTGAAGTTTAAACAGCGGTGTAAAACTGTCCCACTGAGGCGGTCGGATATTCTGGCCGCGGCGGTCTAAAAGTGATTCTCAACGGGGGTCGGACAGTCAGGGAGATGACCCAAGCCGTGGGTGAGAAAAACTGTAAGATTTTGCACTCGCAAGTTTGGAGCTCGACCGGCCCTTAGGGACCCGACAACGGGAGCCCCCAGTGAGCTCCTTCAATCCGTCATCCCAAGCAGCTTCCATCTGCTTCTTGCAATCCGCGTGGGTTTGCAACAGAATTATCCTTCTATCGCGTGGTTGAAGGGCATGACACCTGAGAGTACCCGCGCGTGATTTGAGCGACCGCCGGAACCCTGGAAAACCTCACCGGATGGACCTATCAGAAAACGGGGCTCTTGGGCAAGCTGGATGAGATAACTTCGAGGAGCGGCTCGTTCTGAAGCGCGCCTCACCGATATCCTAACGGGCTTGAATCAAGGCGGATGAGTTGCGCCCGGAGGATTTTGCGTCGGCTCCCGCTGGAATCAGGTTTGTCTCCATCACTTGCGCAAGGCGGCCGGCAAGGAAGAAATCGAGGAGATAGAAGATGGGTTTTCGGATCGGCATTGATTGCGGCGGGACGTTCACCGATTTCGTCTGCATCGATGAGACCGGAGAGATGCGGCACACCAAGGAGTCTTCCACCCCCGACGACTTCTCGCGGGGGGTGATGCTCGGAATGGAAAATTTGGCTGAGACCTACAGTCAGCCCATCCGGTCCTTTCTCGGGGAAGTGGACCTCATCGTCCACGGGACGACGGTCGCCACCAACACCGTCCTCACCCTGACGGGCGCCACGATCGGCGTCATCACCACAGCCGGTTTCCGGGACATTCTGGAATTCCGTAGGGGCATGAAGGACGACACCTTCAACTGGCGGGTGGACTTTCCCAAACCCCTCTCTCCGAGACACATGCGGATGGAGGTCCCCGAGCGCATCGTGCATACCGGGGAAGTTCTCACCCCCCTGGACGAAGATGCGGCCCGCGAGGCGGTCCGCACCCTCAAGAAAAAGGGGGTCGAGGCCATCGCCGTCTGCTTCCTGTTCAGCTTTCTTCACCCCGATCACGAACAAAGGGTGGGAGAAATCATCCGCGAAGAAATGCCCGACGCCTTCATCAGCCTCTCTTGCCAGGTCTCCCCCCAAGTGAGGGAGTACGAACGGATCAGCACTACGGCGCTGGACGCCTATATAGGACCGCGCCTGAAACAATACCTGACCTCTTTGGACGGGTCCCTGAGAGAGATCGGCTTTCAGGGGACGTTCCTCATTATGCAGTCCAACGGGGGCGTTCAGTCCTGGCGGGAGGCCATCAGCCGCCCCGTGACGTGCATTTCCTCCGGACCGGCCGCAAGCGTTCCGGCCGCCATCGCGGTAGGCGAAGGAGCCGGAAAGAAGAACCTGCTCAGCGTAGACATGGGGGGGACGAGCTGCGACGTTGTCTACATCGAGGATCAGAAAATTCCGATGATTTCCCGGGGGGGAATCTACAAAAGCATCGGGGACTACACCAATGCCTGCCCCTCCATCGATCTCCACCACATCGGGGCCGGCGGCGGGAGCATCGCCTCACTGGACGCCGGCGGGATTCTTCGGGTGGGCCCCCGCTCGGCCGGTGCCTCTCCCGGCCCGGCATGCTACGGCCGGGGAGGGGAAGAACCGACGGTGACGGACGCCAACCTCATCCTGGGGATCCTGCCGTCCGGACACATTCTCGGGGGAAAAATGAACCTCGACCGGGAGGCGGCCGAGACGGCTCTGCGGACGAAGATCGCGGACCCCCTGGACCTAAGTGTAACCGAGGCCGCCAAGGCCGTTTACGCCGTGACAAACACAATCGTGGCCGGGGCGATCGCCAATGCCGCCCACCGACGCGGTCACGACGTGCGGGACTTCACCCTTCTCATGGGCGGCGGCCTCGGCCCCGCCCACGCGGCCGACATCGCGCTGGAGCTGCGGATCCCCTACGTGGTCGCCCCCAAGGGCGCCAGCACCTATTGCGCGTTCGGCATGCTCCTCTCCGACCTCCGTCACAACCATGTCCACTCCTACTACACGACAACGGCGGCGGCCGATTTGGATCGGATCAACGGCATCTTCCAGGAGATGGAAGAGCGCGGCATGGCCACCCTCAAAAAGGAGGGGGTGGTCCCGGAGAACATGGAGTTTCTACGCTCCCTGGACATGCGCTACCGGGGGCAGTTCTACGAGATCGAGGTTCCGGTTTCAAACGGGCAAATCACCCGGGCGTCCGTCGAAGAGGTTGTGGAACGGTTCCACCTGCTTCACCAGGAGCTGTACGCGTTCTCCGTGGAGGATAAGCCCACTGAGATGATGAACTACAAGCTCGTGGCCGTCGGACGGATTGAAAAACCCCGGCTGAAGCCGATGCAGTCAGACGGGGCCGATCCCTCGAGGGCTTTGGGACCCCCCCGGTCCGTTTACTTCAGCAACGTTAAGGATTTTCTGGAAACCCAAATTTACGATGGAAACGGGATACGCGCAGGCGACCGGATCACCGGACCGGCCATCATCGAGGAGCCGTTTACGACGATTGCCGTTCCCCCTGATTTCAATTGCGAGGTCGACCATTACGGGAACTATGTGATGGAAGTGCCGTTGTAGGGGAATCGGTCCAAGGGAAACACCGCGAGCGCCTCGGCCAGGAAATCCCGACCGCCCTCCCCCGCATCCGGATACGGAGAGAACAAGAAAACAAGACCCCGCGGCTGAGACTCCACGTCAAAGGGAGAGCGAAAACATGGCGAGTCAACAAGCGGATTCAATGAACGCCCTGCAGGTGGACCCGATGGACGTGGCCATTCTCCAGCACAAGATCCTGTACACCTGCGATCTGATGGGGAGCGTCCTCAAGCATTCGGGGCAATGCTTCATCCTGATGGAGTGCAACGATTTCTCCCCCGGGGTGTTTGACGCCCAGGGGCGGCTTCTTTCCATCAAGTCCTGGATGCCTTTGCACGTCGCCGTCGCCAAGTCGCAAGTAGCGCCTTTGACGCAAAAGTTCAAGGGCAAGATCTACCCGGGCGACGTTTTTCTCGCCAATGACCCATATCAGGCTAGCGGCTCACACCTGCCCGACTGGTCCATCATCCGGCCGGTCTTCTATGAAAACGAGCTGATTTTCTTCACGCTACTCAAAGGGCACCAGCAGGACACCGGAGGCGCATATCCGGGGGGGTACTTCCCCTACGGGTACGACATCCACAGCGAAGGCCTACGCATCGACTACACGAAGATCTTCGAGCGGGGCGAAAGGCAGCCCGTCTACGACTTCATCCTCAACAACGTCCGCTGGCCCGATGTGGTCGCCATGGACAACATGGCCATGATGGGGGCGACCAAGCGCGCGGAGGAGGAGCTCGTCCGGCTGTGTCAGAAGATGGGACAGGAAGCCATGCTCGCGTGCCAGCAAGCCCTGCTGGATTCCTCCGAGCAGGCCATGCGGGCCGAAATCTCCAAGATGCCAGACGGGACTTATCAGGGGGAGAGCGGCTGCGACTGGGACGGGACGACGGACAAGCCGGTCTATGTGAGGGTCAATGTCACCATTCAAGGCGATGAGATGGTCGTCGATTGGACGGGTAGCGACAAGTTGACCGACTTCATCAGCACCCCGCTCGCCGTGAACCACGCCTGCACGTACATCCCTATCCTCATGTCGGTGGATCCGGATATCTCCTTCAATGAGGGAAGCTGCAAGCCCATCAAGATCATCGCCCCGGAGGGGACGTGCGTGAACGCCAAGTATCCAGCCACCATTGGGGGATGCAACTGCCATCTGGGGGGCGAACTCATCGAGGCGATTCAGATGGCCCTGGGCAAGGCCATGCCCGAGACGGTAAGCGCGATGTGGGCCCCCCACGTATCCTTCGTGACGTTCGGAGATGACGGCCGCGAGTTCGATGAGGAAGCGGGGGATTATCGCAAGTACTACTTCACCTTCTTCGGACCGGACGGCGGGAGCGGGGCCATCTGGGGCTACGACGGGTGGCCCCACGTGACGCCGCCCATCATCGCCGGGGGCGTCACGAAAAACACCGTTGAGATCACCGAGATCATGACCCCATGGCGCATCCTGCAATACGGCTACCTGAAAGACTCGGCCGGCGCCGGCCGCTGGCGCGGGGGGGTGGGCACCCACTACGCCATGGTCAACGAGAACGAAGGCCGCGTGTACGTCAATACGGGAACCTCCTCCGGGCAGAAATTCCGGTCCTTCGGCCAGGACGGGGGCAAGGAAGCAATCTATCACGACATCTATTTTGAGCGGGACGGAGAGCGGATCCCCTTCCGGACCATGTCTCAGGTCCAGTACACCAAGGGGGACATCCTCACGGCCAAATGCAGCGGCGGAGGGGGCGTCGGGTCCCCGCTGGAAAGACCCCCCGAGTGGGTCGGAGAAGACGTCCTCAATGAGGTCCTGTCCATCGAGGCGGCGGAAAAAGACTATGGCGTCGTCATCGACCCGAAAACCCTCGAGGTCGACCTCAAAGCCACGGAGAGGCTCCGGGCCGAGAGGGACGCGTAAAGAGAACGATTCCCGGGTGAGGGCGAAGCCCCGCGCGGGGGGGCGGGACGGGGGACGCGACATGCCGCACCCGACGCCTGGACCATTCATCTTCGTATTGAAAACCCGGAAACCCTCGAACCCTTGCCGGGCGATGCACGTCGGACGGTTTCGGATGTCCCATCCGGACCGTTCGGCATTGCGATCTATCGCCCCCGATTCACGTCCGGCGCAACCCGGCTCAAAGGCATAGGACCATGCCCGAATTCTCCGTGATCGGCAAACCGATCCCCGCCATCGACGCCCCCCTCAAGGTCCAGGGAGCGGTCCCTTACGTAGGGGACATGGTCCTGCCACGCATGCTCCACGCGAAGATTCTCAGAAGCCCCCACCCGCACGCCCGGATTGCCGATATCGATATCCGCCGGGCCCTCAAGGTTCCGGGCGTGAAAGCCATCCTCACTGGAAAGGACGCGCCCCCGATCCACTGGGGCACGGTCATCGACGACCAGACCGTTCTGGCCGTCGAGCGGAGCCTTTACGTGGGCCATGAAGTGGCGGCGGTGGCGGCAGTGGATGAGGCGACGGCGCTCGACGCGCTTGAATTGATCGAGGTGGAGTATGAGCCCTTGCCCGCGGTCCTGGATCCGGAAGAGGCCCTGCGGGATTTTTCCCCCACGGTCCACGAATCGGGGAACCTGGCTGGAGAGATCGAGTTCGCGCGCGGGGACCCGGACGCCGGACTGCGGGAAGCCGACATCGTCCTGGAAGAAACCTACCGGACCTCCGTCGTTTCCCAGGCCTACATGGAGCCCCTGGGAGCGCTGGCGCAGGCAGACGCTCAGGGAGGGGGAGGGGTGAAACTGTGGATGCCCTGCCAGGGCATCTTCTACTCCCAGAAGCGGGTGGCCAAGGCCCTGGGCCTCCCTCTCTCCAAGGTGAGCGTCGTTCAGGCTACCGTCGGGGGGTCTTTCGGGGGAAAACGGGACGAACCCCTGCCCATGATTGCCGCGCTTCTTTCACAAAAGACCGGAGTCCCCGTGAAGCTACTCAACACCCGTCTCGAGGAATTTCAGGCGGGACGGCCGCGGGTCCCGATGGCGATTACCCTCAGGATGGGCGTCCGAAAGGACGGCGTGATCACCGCCAAGGAATGCCATGCATTGGCCGATGCCGGAGCCTACGTGGGGGAGGCCCTCGGCATCCTTGCGGCCGGAATCATGCGGATGGACAACCATTACCGGATGAAGAACATCCGCACGGAAGGCCGCTTGGCCTATACCCACTCTATCCCCAAGGGCGCCTTCCGCGGGTATGGAAATCCGCAAGTGGGATTTGCGGTGGAGCAGCACATCGACCTGCTGGCCGACGCCATCGACATGGACCCGGCGGAGCTCCGCCTCAAGAACGCCGTGCGGGCCGGAGACACAACCGTCCACGGCTGGAAGCTCGAATCCTGCGCCTTGAAACAGTGCATCCGGGCAGTGATGGAGCAGTGCGAGTGGAAAGCCAAGCGGGCGAAACGAGGCGGCGGAGTCAAACGAAGGGGCGTCGGTCTGGCCGCGGCCATCCACACCAGCGGCGCACGCGTCTACGGCGATTGGGACGGCTCGTACATGGAGGTGAAGATCAACGCCGAGGGGGCGGCGCACATCGTCTACGGCGAAGGCGACATCGGTCAGGGGGCCAAAACGGTTCTGGCCCAGATTGTGGCGGAGGAGTTGAACCTGCCCATGCGAAAGGTCACCCTCTCATCCGCCGACACCGACCACAGCCCTTTGAGCTTCGGCGCTTACGCGAGCCGCCTCACGGTTAT
This sequence comes from uncultured bacterium, assembly GCA_964423875.1. GTDB lineage: Bacteria > UBA8248 > UBA8248 > JACPRG01 > CAYRGS01. Next base: position 5,465 of record CAYRGS010000037.1, on the reverse strand, counting down.
CGGGGGGAACGCCGCGCGTTTGGCGGCACGGGACGCGCGGCGCCAGATCCTGGAAGCGGCCGCCGACCGGCTGGAAGCGCGGCCCGATGACTTGGACCTCAAAGATGGATTCGTTTTCAGCCGAAACGCGCCGGAGCGGAAACTCTCGATAGGAGAGGCCGCCGAAGCTCACCTGTTCCGCAAGAACGGCCAACCCGTGGTGGGCCGGGGAACCTATGACCCCCCCAGCGATTTTGTCCTGGATAAGGAGTTGTACGGAAACTTCGCGCCTTCCTATGAGTTCACCGCCATGGCCGTGGAAGTCGAGGTGGACATGGAGACCGGTGAAATCAGCCTGTTGGGGGTCTGGGTGGCCGACGACGTGGGATTCGTCCTCAACCCGCTCCTGGCGGAAGGGCAGGTTCAAGGTGCTTTGGTCCAGGGGCTGGGCTACGCGCTGACGGAGGGGATTTCCTTCTCCCAGGGCCAAGCCGTGAACGGCAACCTGGCCGACTATGTCCTCCCCAAGGCGGAGAACACAGGCCATTTGTATTCGATCCTGATTGAATCGAACGACCCCTTGGGACCCTATGGGGCCAAGGGCGCTTCGGAGGCCCCCATCGATCCCGCCGCCGCGGCCGTCGCCAACGCGGTCTTTCACGCCACCGGCGTCCGATTCCGGGACCTTCCCATCACGGCCCAGAAAGTCCTCGCTTCCGCATCGTAAAGACCGGAACTCTATCAGCCCACGAGAGGGGAGACCGCTTCTCCGGGCCAATCCGCCGGGTGGACAAATCCGGCCCTCGCCGCGTCCACCCGCTCCTCAACCATCCACCTCCATGGAAGCCTCCAGAATTTCCAAGGCCGTCTCCGCGTCGGACGGATGGATATTGAGCGGCGGGGTGAGGCGAATGAAGTTTCCATACGTGCCGCCTTTGCCGATCAGAAGCCCCCGCCTGCGAGTCTCCTCGAAGAGCCGGTTCACGGCCTGCGGCGCGGGATCTTTTCCTTCTTTCACCAATTCCATGCCCTGCATCAGTCCCATTCCCCGGACGTCCCCGATGACAGGAAATTTTTCCTTCAGGCTTTCCAGCCGCTCGCGGATGAGGGCCCCGACCTTCTGCGCGTTTTGAACCAACTCTTCGCTGATGATGACGTCGAGAACCGCCAGCGCCGTCTTGGTGGAGACAGGATTTCCGCCGAAAGTGGAAACGGAGGAACCCTTGACGCTGTCGGCCACCTCCGGGACGGCAATGGTCGCCCCGATGGGCATCCCGTTGCCCAGGGCTTTGGCGAAGGTCATAACTTCCGGCTCAACACCGTAGTGTTCAATGCCGAACATCTTCCCGCCCGTCCGGCCGAAGCCGGTCTGGACCTCATCGGAGATGAAGATGCCCCCGTACCTTCGAACGATTTCGGCGACCACTTGGAAGTATTCCTTGGGCGGAACGATGAATCCCCCGACCCCCTGGATGGGCTCGGCGATGAAGGCCGCGATGGTCCCCATCGTCGATGTGCGGATGACCTCTTCCACGTCACGGGCGCAATGCAGATCGCAGCTCGGGTACGTCAGTCCATAAGGACAGCGATAGCAGTAGGGGTTGGCCACGTGTACGACGCCCGCTCCAAGGCCCGCCCCGGGAAGCCGGTACTGCGAATCGCCAATCATGGACATGGCGAGGGTGGTCCGCCCGCTGTAGCCGTGGCGCATGGCCACCACTTCATAAGCCCCGGTGTAGCAGCGCGCCGCCAGGACGGCGGTCTCGTCTGCTTCGCTGCCGCTGTTGGTGAAGAAGGTTTTCTGTAGCCGGCCGGGCGTGATCTCCGCGAGCTTTTTCGCCAGCGACACGGCCGGCTCGGTGAGATAGGAATTCGAGACGTGCTGGAGCTTGTTGATCTGAGCGACCGTCCGTTCCTTGACCTTGGGGTGGCAGTGGCCGACGGCCGTGGTGAGAATGCCCCCAAAGAAATCCAGATACTCGCGTCCCTCCGAGTCCATGACCGTTGCCCCCTGGCCGCGCTCGATCACAAGGGGTTCTTTATAAAACGGACGAATACATGGGAAAAGGTATTCCCGGAAATCTTCCTGGATGTTTTTCGTCTTATCGGAGGACTCGGCCAATTCAAAATCTCCCTTTGCACGAGAAAACCCTTGGGGCGAGAGGTCGCTCAATCCGAAGATGTTATCAGTCCGGTTTTCCCTTTTGAAAGGAGGATCCGGATCACTCCCGGGCGCTTCCGGAAAGCTCGTATTCAGGAAGGCTCAGTTGCGGACCCAATGGCCTGATTTGTAACAACGCGGCGGTGGCCGCCGGACGGGAACCCGCCCGGCCTGCCCCCCCTCCCCTACCGCCGCCAAGTCTCCCGCCTCAACAGGACGAGGACCGGGAAAATCTCCAGGCGTCCCATGAGCATCAAGGCAGTGAGGAGCCACTTCGCCGCATCCGGCAGACCGGCGTAGTTGTCCGTCGGGCCGACGGCCCCCAGGGCCGGGCCTACATTGCTCAACGCGGACGCCGCCGCCGAGATCCCGGTCACGATGTCCAGCCCCAGCGCGGTCAGCGCCAGACTCCCGACCACCCAGAGCGTAAGATACAGGAAGAAGAAGGACTGGATGCCGGCAATGACCTCTTCGGTCACGATCTGGGAACCGAGGAAAAGCTCCTTCACGGCCCGGGGATGGACGAGCTTCACCATCTGGGCGGCCGATTGCCGGAACAAAAGGAACAACCGCATGTGCTTCATCCCGCCCCCCGTGGACCCGGAGCAGCCTCCGAAGAACATGAGAAACAGAAACAGGGTCTGAAGAAGGATGGGCCAGTGCTCGAAATCCGCCGTAACAAACCCCGTACCAGTAATGATGGAGACCACTTGGAAGGCCGCGTCGCGGATGGCGCGTTCTACGCCCTCCGGCGCCCGCCACAAAATCACAAGCGTCGTCACGGCCGTCGCCGAGACGATCATCGACAGATAAAACCGAAACTCCGTGTTCTCCCAGTAGCTCGAAGCGCTTCTTCTCCGCAGGGCGAAATAATGGAGGCTGAAGCTCGTGCCGGCGAGTCCCATGAAAAGGATGATGACCCACTGGATATAGGGGCTGGGGTAGGCCGCGATGCTGGCGTTCTTAGGAGAAAACCCGCCCGTGGCCATCGTCGTGAAGGCGTGAAGAACAGCTTCGAACGGCGGCATCCCCCCGGCCATGAGCAGGACGGCCTCCGCCGCCGACAGGAGTACGTAAACGCCCCATAACAGTTTCGCCGTCTCCTGAAGGCGGGGGGCCAAGCGCTCGAACGTGGGGCCGGGGGCCTCGGCGTTCAGGAGCTGAAGCCCGCCCACGCCGAACAGCGGCAACAAGGCCGCCGTGAGAACGATGATCCCCATTCCCCCCAGCCACTGGGTAAAACTCCGCCAGAAGAGGATGCCCTCCGGCAGGGCCTCGATATTCCGTACAACCGTCGCGCCCGTCGTCGAGAAACCGGACATGGCCTCGAAGAAGGCGTCCGTATACGACGGAAGAATCCCCGATAGCCAGTAAGGCAACGCCCCCAATAAGGAGATGAGCAGCCACGTCGCCGTCACGATGGCGAACCCGTCGCGAACACCCAATTTCTCTTTTCCGCCCAGAAATATCAGCCCTCCGCCGACGGCGGCCGAGATCAGGGCTGAAACGCCCAGCGCCACCAGGTCCGGCCCGCCCAAGATCGCGGAAATCGCCGTCGGGATTAGCAGTGATGTCCCCAGCAACAGGGCGATGAAACCCAACGTCCGAGAAATGGTGGAAAAGTTCATGGCCGGGAGTGCGCTGGAAGAAGGCGCCTCGATCGCAGTGGAAGGGTCAACGGAACAGCCGTTCGGCCTCGATCCGAGCATCGGGGAGGGCAAACAGCAGGACGCGGTCGCCGCCGTGAACGAGGGTGCCGCCATGGGGGATCTCGACGTCGTCCCCCCGGCCCACGCCCGCGACAATCGCGTCTCGGGGCAAATCCAATTTCGCCAGAGCGCGGCCCGCCGCCTTGGCTTTCACGCCGACCTCGAGCTCGACCACCTCGGCATCGTTAAAAGCGCTCGTGAACTGGGCGATAATGTTCGGTCCTTTCAGGTGGCCCAGGATCACACTGGCAGTCACCAGGCGGGGGCTTACGGTGGCGTCGATCCCCAGGGAATAGTACAACGGGGTGTAATCCGGGCGGTTGACCAGCGCGATCGCCTCCCGGCACCCGTGGCGTTTGGCCAAGAGCGCGGAGAATAGGTTGGTCTCCTCGTCGTCGGAGGTAGTCACAATGGCGTCCATCTCCTGAATCCCTTCGGAACGCAGAAGGTCAAGGTCCGTGCCGTCCCCGTGGAGGATGAGGATGTCGGGAAGGTTCTGCGAGAGCACCTTGGCCCGCTTCTCGCTGGATTCCACGACTTTCACCTTGATGTTTCTCGCCGACAGCCGCTCCGCCACGGAATATCCCACGCGGCCGCCCCCGATCACGAGCACCCGCTCGACCGGCTTCTGCCGGACCCCGCAAAACTCCATCAGCGCCGGAACGCTCTCCTGTCGGGCGATGGCCAACAAGACCTCATGCGACTTGACCACCGTGTTCCCGCGGGGAACGGAGACGTCCCCCTCCCGGCTGAGGCCCAGAACGAGAAATCCCGAGTCCCGGATGGTGTCCCCCAAAGATTTGAGCGATCGGCCGCTGATGGGAGAGTCCTCGCCCACGCGAAGACCCACCATTTGCAGCCGGCCGTCGAAGAAGTCGGCGGCCTCGGTCGCACCCGGGGCGGCGATCAGGCGTTCGATGTTGGCGGCAACCTCCTGGGCGGGGTTGATGAGGAGGTCCGCCCCGAAGTCCCGGCCCCGAATGTCCAGGTCCTCCCGGAAGTAGGCTGGGTCTCCTACACGGGCGATCTTCATGGGGACATCGTTGGCGGCGGCGAGGTGGCAGGCCCCCAGGTTGGCGGCATCGTCGCTGCTGACGGCGATAAGCATTCCGGCCTCCTTGAGACCGGCCTCGGCCAGCACCCGGGGGTTCGCTCCGTTGCCCAGGATCATCAAGGCGTCAAGCTTGTCGGAAATCGCCTCGATGACCGATTCCTCGCGGTCTATCAGGACAACGTCCTGGTGTTCCTGAACGAGACGCCGGGCAATGTGAAACCCGGCCTCTCCCGCTCCGATGACAATGACGCGCAATGTCCGACCCTATCTCAGGGAACTTTCGGAAAACTCGGGCCGCCGGAATAACCGGGCCGATATGGGAAGCCGTCCCGGCGAAAGCGTCTGAAAACCTTAGTTTTCACACGCCGGCACCCAACCTTCGCAGGGGGTCCAATCTACGCTCGGAAGGCGGAATGTCAACCGACGTCTCCCGCCTAGAAATCCCGCGGGCCGGAACGCTCGAAGTGCTCATCCACCCAATTGTTGTCTTCCGCGCTTCCGGGATCCCGACACCCCCCCCCCCCCCCCCCCCCCCCCCCCCCCCCCCCCCCCCCCCCCCCCC
>CAYRGS010000036.1:16657-29733 GCA_964423875.1 uncultured bacterium | reverse complement strand
GGTCGTGAAGGCTGCTTTATTGCGGATCCCCCGCTTGTGGATGGTGGTGGGCTCGACGGACGTGCGGCAAGCGTACCAGTCCTCAATGAGCACAGTGGTGTACCCGGTGCTCTACTTCGGGTCGTGGGGAATGTTGGCCCTGGGGGTGTTGGGGATTTATTGGTTGCGCAAGCGGTGGCGGTCGCATTGGCTGTTGGCGGTCCCGATCGTCTATCTCTCGTTGGTTCACCTGCCGTTTCACGCCGAGGGCCGGTATACCCTGCAGGGGCGGGCCTTTCTTTTGGTGTACGTGGTTGCGGCGCTGGTGACGCTTTGGCGATGGCTGTCCAGGCAGTCAGATGGCTCAGTGAAAGCGGAGGGAGAATAACCTGGACACATGACTAGACAAAAAGCAGAAAACTTGGGGGGGGCGATTGGAAGAAACTCCGCGAAGAGGGCATCGACGAAGCAGCGGCCTTTGGGTCGAGCAGCGTCATTTTCTCACTGATCCTGATCTGCGTGCTATTCCCGGCCGGTGAGATTGCGATCCGACAATTTTCCTTTCCCTACCGGGAGGCCAACATGCGCTACCGGGCGCACAGGAGCCTTCTGTATGTCCCTCTGGTCAAATGACCGAATTCGCAAGGGGGGCACGGTCTATAAATCCTCTAACCGGTTCGGCTTCCTCGGGTCGCCCGACATGCGCCGGGAGAAGGGCGACAAATTCCGGATCGCGGCCATCGAGGACCCAATAACATTCGGGCTTGGCTTGGCAGATATGCAGACCTATCTGGCTCAGCTGGAGCGCTGGCTGAACCGCCGGGCGGGCGACTGGCATTTCGAGGTGATCAACGCCGGGCTCCCCGGATACTCCCCCATTCAGGAGCGGCTGTATTTCTAACACCGGGTGGCGGCCTTCCGGCCCGACCTTGTCCTTTGGCAGTTCATCGAGGACCATGTGACCGACGTGCCGGACTACCGCTCCTGGAGGGAATCCGCTACTCCCTGCGGGTATCGGCGCTCTACCGGTACGTGAGATCTACAAATGGGGCGACCTTCGTACCGCTTTTTCGTCCTGCCCAAGCGTGGGAGGGTAAATATCTCGCCCCCGCAACCGGCGATATGGATTCGGCGTGTTTCCACACGTCCGCCCGCCCTATTTCGCGAGGAGTCTCCCAATAGAGGATAAGCTCAGGGGCCGGCCGATCATGACAAAGGAGATCCGGCGCTTTCACGAATCCGCCAAACGGCTCGGGATACAAGTCGTCATCGTCTTTTTCCCATATGTGCATTATGCCAACTTGTACCTGATCCCTTCAACGGATGCTTGGCTTGCGGAACTCTCACGGCGCGATGGATACCGTTACGTAAGTCTCACCAGATTATTCGTTGAGGAATCTGGAAACTCTCCGTTGTATTCGCCCTCGGACACCATTCACCCATCACGCGAGGATACGGCCTGGCGGCCCGAATTCTGGCGGAATCCCTCGAACGCATGGAGCTGGCGTCGATGGCGGAGCGCCCGCGTGGTTCACACAAAGACGCACCTGCACGCCGCCGGGATTTCTTTGCACCCGCGGCGGCCAGGAGAGGCTAGAAATATTGACCAACCACCATTATATATCTTAACCGAGCATTCGGGTATGAGAACGGCCGGTCGCAGAAATGCGATGGAATTGGAAGACCGTTCAGAGAGAAAGGACTTTCGCCCGGCCGAGGCAAGCCGCAAGAGTCTCGGCAATGAGTTTGGCCCCGTTCGGGTCCGGGTGAATGTAATCCCAGATGAAGAATTGGCCCGGGTCGGGGTGACGATTGAAGGCGCCTTCGATATCGCAGACTGGGACCTTACGCGCGGCGGCAATTTCCCGGATGGCGTGGTTGAACGCAGCTAGTGAACCGCTTTCCAGGATGTGCCGCGCGCCGGGGTGGTTCCACTGAACGGGCAGGGTCATGATCATCGCGCCGGCGCCTTCCGTCTTGATGTTTTCGAGCAAGCGATCGATGTTGGCCTTATACAGCCGTATGACCTCGGGCAGGTCGATGGATACCTTGAAGCGTGGAGCCAAAGCTCGGACTGCCGCCTTTCGGTGGCCACCCTGATCGCCGTCCCTTTCCAGCTGGCCCGACGCCCGCTCGACGCCTGTCTTCTTTTCCCGTGCCGCGGACGCCGCTCCTTGTTTGGGCTTTTTGATTGTATTTGCCTTGCTTTTCTGGGCCGCTCTTGCCCTCTGTCGTTTGTAGAAATATTCTATATCTTTGTACCAGACCTTCGCTATAAATTCCCGGAGGCGGTGAGCAAAAACGAAGTGATTCAAGATGTAGATCGTAACGTGCTCGATCAGGTCCTCACGCTCAAAAAACCCAGGTTCGAATTGTGTCGAGCGGTTTTTGTCTTCAGGCCGAGGCAGCACCTTGGATTGCGGGCTTAGCTTCGGGTCGATTTTTTTTGATGTCGAGACACTGTCAGTCCGGGGCGAATCCCCTTTTTTTGCCGTGAGCACTCTCCTTAGGCCTTCGTCGTAGTCGTTGTACCCACTGAAGATGATGTAAAAATCAGGATGGAACCGCTTTGCCGGCGGGAACCGCCCAGTGAGTACCATGTCAGAGGTCGCGTGAGGCATCCCGAAATTGATAATTTCAACCTGGGACTTCCCGGCCTTTCGCCACAGGATGGTTTCTAGCTGGGCGGGCCATGTTTCGGAATCTGATTCGATCCCCCAACCAAACGTCGTGGACCCCCCCAACGTGACGATCCGGAAAACGCCCGCCGGTTTATTTTCGGACGTTTCCCTGCCCCGGTATGGCCGCGGTCCCAGACCGAATCGCAGGGCTTTATTCGGGGTTGTGTAGAGGTATTTTTTGTTCCCAGTGATGAGATACGTCCTGACCCGGGAGTAGCCTTCCAACAGGACAATGAACAGTAGGAGAACGAAGCAGGAAAAGAGAATCTTTTTCGTGGTTGAAATTTTTTTCGTCGATCCCATGGGTTTCGATTGGTCAATTGGGGTAACAAATAAACAGCCCAAACGCTCGATGTGCAGTTCTTCTCAGCGAGCCTCAGCGGCCGGGAAGAAAGGAAGTGTACCACACCAACTGTTTTCCCGAGAGGAGGAATCAGCCCCCGCTAGCGCCTTCGTCGTTCCAGCCCGTCGCCCGCGTCACCCCGTCTCCAATGCGGATCACCCGGTGTGCGTCCGCATCTCTCGGATTTCGAGCTCTCCGAACCGGATTCACCGTGCGGATGAACTCAAATTCCGCCCGATCTCCCGAGGCGGATTGACAGGACGCCCGGTGCGTCCCTAGGATGGTTAACGTTCTCCGGCCGATTCATCGAGGACCGCCAAGGAGTTATCCATGGCCTATCCGGGACATCGCATCGTCGATCTCACCCAGGACCTCTACGAGGGGCAGCCCATCTTCGTCGGGCATCCGGAAACCAAGGTCTGGTCCTGCATGACCCATGAAAAATCAGCCGCGTCGGGGCGGTTCACCGGGGAGATGAGCTACACGGCGAAGGTAATCCAGCTTTGCGAGCACGGCCCGACGCACGTGGATTCGATCAGCCACATCGACCCCCGGCCCGAGGCCCCCGCCATCGACCGGATGTCCCTCGATTTATTCTACAATGAGGCGATTTGTCTCGACCTCTCCGACGCCGCTTCCCGCACCTCCATCGCCCGGGAGCGAATCGAAGAAGAGCTGGACAAAACCGGCCTGAAGATCCCCGAGGGCGGAACCGTCCTGTATCACCTCGGGCATTATCAGAAGACTTATCCCCATCCGGAATACTCGACGGCCTACGCCGGCCTGAGCCGGGAGGCGGCGGAGTTCATTTACGTGGAAAAGGGCGCGGCCAATATCGGGACGGACGCACCCAGCATCGACAACGCGGCGGACCCGGCATTTCCCTGCCACGTCATCTGCCGGCATCATCAGAAGACCAACACCGAAAATCTTTGCAACCTGGAATCGGTGGCGGGCCGGGGGTTTCTGTTCATCGGGCTTCCCCTCAAGATCCGTGAAGGCACTGGGTCCCCCGTCCGGGCCGTCGCCGTCTTCGGCGCATGAGCCGCGCGGGGGCGCGGGAGCGTGCCCCCGGACTCAACAAATTGAATGAGGAAGCAGAATTCATGGTCATCGAGCACACCGTCATCGGCAAGAAACTCCCCATGGTGGATGCGAAGGAGAAGGTCTCGGGAAACGGCGAATACATCGCGGACATGACCCTTCCGGGCATGCTCCACGGAAGGATGCTTCGCAGCCCCCATCCCCACGCCCGGATCCTGAACATCGATGCCTCGGCGGCCGAAAAAGTCCCCGGGGTTCGCGCCATCCTGACCGGCCGGAGCTCCCCCCAGCCCAAGTTCGGCATCTCCACCCTGGACGAGACCCCATTCGCCGTTGACAAGGTCCGCTACGTGGGGGACGAGGTCGCCGGCGTCGCCGCCGAGTCGGAGGACGCACTCGAGGAGGCCCTGTCCAAGATCGCCGTCGATTACGAGGAGATTCCCTCCGTCATCGACCCCCTGGAGGCCCTCGAGGCGGGGGCCCCCCTCGTCCACGAGGACAAGCCGGGCAACGTGGCGTATGCCTTCGAGATCGAGCGCGGCGACGTGGACGGGGCGTTTCAGCGCGCGGACAAGGTTTTCGAGGAGCGCTACCGCACCCACCTCACCCACCAGGCCTATCTGGAGCCGACCGGCGCCATCGGCGCCTTCGAGAACGGCAAGCTCAAGGTGTGGGGCTGCCTTCAGTCCATTTACGCCATCCGTCCCTATCTGCTCTCGCGGCCCATGGGCATCCCGCTGGAGGACATCACCGTCATCCAGACCCCTCCGGGGGGCGCGTTCGGCGGCAAGCTGGATGTGAAGCTGGCCCTTCTGGTCTCGCTCCTGAGCCGCGAGGCGGGCGCGCCCGTCCGCTCCGTCCTAACGCTGGAAGAAGACCTCATCAGCATGCGGCCCCGGATGCCGGCCGTCCTGGATATCCAATCGGCCTTCACCCGGGAGGGGGAGTTCCTGGGCAAGAAGGTCCGGGTCGTCGCCGACAACGGGGGGTACAGCAGCCTCTCCCCGCAGATCATGAGCTCCCTCGCCCTGCGGACGGATTCCCTCTACCGCACGCCGGCCGTGCGAATCGACGCCAAGCTCGCCTACACCAACACCGAGCCCACCGGCCAGATGCGGGGGTTCGGGAACCTCCAGGCCACCTTCGCCTGGGAGAGCCACTTGGACCATGTGGCCGAGGGCCTCGGCATGGACCCGGTGGACCTGCGGCTGAAAAACCTCACCCACACCGGGGACACCTCCATCCACGGATGGAAGATCATCAGCTGCGGGATCTCCGATTGCCTGAAGGAAGCGGCCGAAGCCATTCAGTGGAAGGAGATCCGAAGCCGGCGTGAGCCCGGCCGGGGCGTGGGACTGGCCTGCTGCATCCACGTGACGGGGAACCGGGGGTTCAGCGCCTCCCTCGTAGACAAAGACGAGGACCCCTCCGAGACCGAGATCTTGATCCGCGAAGACGGCAAGGTCGAGATTCGCTCGGGCGAGTGCGACCTGGGGGAGGGCGCGACAACGGTCATGGCCCTCGTCGCCGCCGAAGAGCTCAGCCTGCCCTACGAAGACATGGTCGCCTCGTCCCACGATACCTCGATGGTCCCGTTCGGCCTGGGGGCCTTCGCCAGCCGCATCACCCTCATGGGCGGGGGGGCGACGCGCGACGCCGCTGTCCACGCCCGGGGGGCGCTCCTGGAGGCCGCGGCACAGGCCCTCGAGGCGAGCCCCGAGGAAATCGAGATCGACGGCCGAAGCCTCTTCGTGCGGGGCGCCCCGGCCCGGTCCCTGTCCGTCGGGGAGGTCGTCCGCTCCACCGGCAAGCCGGCCATCTCCGCGATGGGCCGGTTCCTGGGGGGGGGGGACATCCTCAATCCGAAGGACAAATACGGGAACGCCTCGACGACGTACTCCTTTTCCGTCCACGCGGCCGACGTGAACGTGGACCTGGAGACCGGAGAGGTGAAGATCAACCGCATCGTCGCCGCCCATGACCCGGGGAAGGTCATCAACCTTTTGGGCGCCGAGGGCCAAGTCGAAGGGGGCGCGGCCCAGGGGGCCGCATACGCCGTTCTGGAGGAGCTGGTCAAGGACGGGACCGGGAAGATCCTCAACAACAACTTCGAGGGCTACCTGCTGCCGACCTCTATGGACGCGTTTGACGTGGATTCCATTTGGGTGGAGACCATCGATCCGGTGGGCCCGTTCGGCGCGAAAGGTCTGGCCGAGACGGCCATCAACCCCACGCCCGCCGCCGTGGCCAATGCCGTGCACAACGCCACCGGGGTCCGCATCCGCCGCCTTCCGATCACGCCGGAGAAGATCGTCGAGGGACTGCAGGGGGGCCGTAACGGAGAGTAGGCGCGCGGGAGAGGGGACCCGTCCGCCTCGGCGTGCGAGAAAGGAGCCGCCCATGCCCGAGAAAAGACCTTGGATTCTCCAGGAAATCACCTGGCCGGAGGTGGAGGCCTATCTGAAGCGCGATGACATCATCCTCCTTCCCGTAGGCAGCGTCGAGCAGCATGCGCACCACATGCCCCTGGGGACCGACTCTTACACGGCCATCGGGTTCGCCGAGGACGCCGCCCGGGCGGCCGACGTTCTGTGCGCTGCGCCGCTTTGGTACGGCTGGGCGACCCACCACATGGGCTACCCGGGGACGGTCACCCTCAAGCCCGAGACGTTCATCGACTTGGTCTTCGAAGTGGGCGTCAGCCTTCTCTACCACGGGTTCAAGAAGATCGTCATCGTCAACGGGAACGCCCAGGCCAACCTGCCGCCCATGCACATCGCCGCCAACAAGCTGGCGAACGAGACGAACGCGGCCGCCGTCGTCGTGGACCCCTGGGACATCGGGGACGCCGTCTCCCGGGAGCTGATGGCCGGAGCGCCCGGCAGCATGGGGCACGCCTCTCAACATGAATGCTCCCAGATGCTTCACCTGCACCCGCACCTGTGCGACATGAGCAAGGCCCAAGCCCGTGTGTGGGAGCAACGGGAGTTCCACTTCTCGGACCACTACGTTGTCGGCAACCGGGTCCACTTCGCCAAGACGCCCGAATCCTTCCGGGAGGCGACCCTGCCGACCGGCACGTTCGGCGACCCGGGCCACTGCACGGCCGAGAAAGGAAAGGTCTTCCACAAGACGATCGTCGCGAACATCGTCAAGGTGATTCAGGAGCTTCGGGAGACGAAGGTCGAGACCCGGCGGCGGCGGTTTGTCTTTTAAGGGAGTTTTTTGCATTGCGATCCCACCTGGGCGGGGGAGCGGTGAACACAAAAAGCGAAAGCGACCGATCCCTGAATCACCTCCGGAATCGGTGTAGGGCGGGGGTTTCAGCCCCCTGCCAAGAACGCAATGGGTTCCAACAACGCGAAAAGCGGAGGCTAAAACCTCCGCGCTACACCACCGAAAGTGTATGATCAGGTCGGTTGGCAAGTGATTTGCTCTAACTTTACGCATGAAGCGTCCCGGCAATCTCCCAACCCACGAGGAGACGGCAAGGCATGAACGAACCCGACTGCACCCCCGCATGTACAATCAGTGCCGTGGTCTTCGACGCGTTCGTCGAAGAAGTCGCCCTCGGCCTGAAGTCCTCCCGGAGCGATGACGAATCCACAGCGGTGGTCGAAGGGGCCCTGCCGAGGCTTCTAAAAGACGGCGGGTGGCTCCCCCCCGAACACCGCGCGCCCAACCCCGACACCTACGCCCGAAACCTGATCTACCGCGACCCCGAGCTCGGGTTCGTCGTCGTCGCCATGGTGTGGCAGCCTGGACAGGAGACCCCCGTCCACGACCACTCCGGGATCTGGTGCGTCGAGGGGGTTCTGGAAGGGTCCGTGCGGATCACCCAGTACGACCCGGTGGAGGATGGAAGCCCGGCGGGGTCATTCCAACTCCGGCAATCGGGGCGGTTTGAATCCCGCATCGGGGACACGGGAAGGTTGATTCCGCCCTTCGAGTTTCACAAGATCGAGAACGTGAGCGACCGGACGGCCATCACCCTCCACGTCTACGGGAAAGACTTGGTCAACTGCCGAATCTTCGAGGACCTGGGGAGCGGCTCGTTCGCGGCGAAGTCCATCCAGATGCAATACAATCCCGCGGCGCTTCAGAGCTGAGCCCTCCCCTCGAGAAGAAGGCCCCCTCGCCGATGACCTCACGCCGGTGCTTGTACGAAGATGTCACGGGTGTCATCCTCGCGGGCGGCAAGAGCCGCAGGATGGGGACCGACAAGGCCCTTCTGGAGGTGGACGGCATCCCGCTCATCGAGCGGGTCGCCCGCGTCTTCCGCAGGCTGTTCAGCCGAAACATCCTTGTCACCAACAATCCGATCCTGTACCCAGAGATCGGCTTCCCGGTTTACCTGGACGTCCACCCGGACCGGGCCTCGTTGGTGGGGATCTACACCGGTCTGCTGAAAGCGGAAACGCCGCACGTCTTTTGCGCGTCGTGCGATATGCCCTTCCTGAATGAGTCTCTCATCCGGTTCCTGGCGGACCTGAGAACGGAGTTCGACCTGGTGCTTCCTTTCTCAGACCAGGGGCGCGAGCCCCTCCACGCCATTTACGGGCAGGCCTGCGTCGCCCACATGGAGAAACTGATCGAAGAAGACCGCTTGGCCATCAGGGGGATTTTCGACCAGGTCCGGACGCGCAGGGTCGAGCCCGAGGAGGCGGCCGCCTTCGACCCGAAGTTCCTCTCGTTCATGAACTGCAACACCCTCGAGGACCTGGAAGCCGCGGCGGCGCTGGCGAAGGAGATGTGAGCGGAGGGCCGGAGCCCCCGATTCGCCCCTCCCCTACCCCCCCCGGTACGAACGCGGGGCAAGCTTTCCCGCCAGGCGGACGTCATCCCTCCACGCGCATCTTCCGATTCTCCCTTCACTCTCCCTCCCGGTCGCTTTCTGATGGCGGCTCTTTTCGGTCATATGGGGTTCGTCTAACCCGCATTGCTCACTAACTTTTGGACTCAAGGAATCGCGGGGGGCGAGGCCAATAGGCGGTCGGCGTCTTCCCCCGGATACGCGAGCGTCTGACGAAGCTGGCGGACCTCCTTCAGGCGGGCCGGATCTCCGGCGCCCAATACAAAGAGGCCGAAGAATGCCCTGGACGGCGAGGACGGAGGCCCTACAGGGGGGGGGAAGGGAGGGGTTTTCAGTGGGGTCTCCGGCTCCGAGACTTCGGAGAACAAAGCGGGATCCTGCAATCTGTTTCCGTTGCGCCGACTCCCTGAAAAAGCTGACCCGCTGATGCCTGGCTTGCCCCACTCATACAGGTCTTTGATGAACCGAAAAGGGGAAGTGACGATATCCCCCGTACGACGATGATTTCCTCCCCCCCTTGCCGACACTTGACAAATCCGCGGCAGGTTTGGGAAAATACAACGTTCGTTCTTCCAACGCATGGATAGCCCTGATTCAGTATCCGGAAATTCCGTGGGACGGCGCGAGCGGCAGGACCCGCGAAAGCGCGTCCCGATGGAATCCAGGGTCCGGCTTTTTTTTTGGTGAGGTGAACGGACGAGAGCAGGACCCTTCAATGCTGGTATGAAAATCGCGGGAGAAGACAGCCGCGGCTTCCAAGAGCGGACCGCGACCACCAATCGCTTGCACTCGGATGCATCGCCTCAGACGGGAAGAGGGATGGTTTGCGGATTTCAGCAACATCTCTTTCGTCTGGACGGTGGGTCTCGCTACTGTGCCGGACGGTTGTAGATGATTGGATTTACGATTAAGGAGGAACCTATGGACCCCATTAGGATTGCGATAGCGGGAGTGGGAAACTGTGCAAGCTCGCTCCTTCAGGGAATCGAGTACTACCGGCAGACGCCGGAGGCCGGGGCCATCGGTCTGATGCATTTCGACTTGGGGGGGCATCGCCCTTTCGACATCCGACCGGTGGCGGCGTTCGACGTGGACACCCGAAAGGTGGGAAAACCCCTTCACGAGGCCGCCTTCGCCCCCCCCAATTGCACCGCGACAATCCTCCCGGAGCTGCCGGATTACGGTGTGAGCGTCCACATGGGCGAACCCCTGGACGGCGTCGCTTCCCACATGAAGGACTACCCCCCGGAACGCAGTTTCGTGGTCGACAGCCAGGCGGCCTGCGATGTGGAGGCGGTCCTGCGGGAAAGCTCAGCCGAGATCCTGATTTGCTACCTCCCGGTGGGATCCGAGGAGGCTGTCCGGTTCTACGCCGAATGCTGCCTGAATACGGGCGTGAGCTTCATCAACTGCGTGCCGGTGTTCATCGTCTCGGACCCCGCGTGGGAGAAGCGCTTCCGGGAGCGCGGCATTCCCGTGGTGGGCGATGACATCAAGTCCCAGGTGGGCGCCACCATCGTTCACAGAAACCTCGTCCGATTGTTCCAGGACCGGGGCGTCGAGCTCAAGCGCACCTACCAACTCAACACCGGCGGGAACACCGACTTCCTGAACATGAAGGCGCAAAACCGCTTGGCCTCCAAGAAACGGTCGAAGACCGAGGCAGTTCAGTCCCAATTGGACGTGCGCTTGGACGATCAGAACATCCACATCGGGCCGAGCGACTACGTGCCCTGGCAGGGCGACAACAAGGTCTGCTTCATCCGGATGGAGGGCGTCGGCTTCGCGGGCATCCCCCTGCATCTGGAGCTCCGCCTCTCGGTCGAAGACTCCCCCAACAGCGGGGGCGTGGTGATCGACGCCATTCGCTTCTGCAAGCTGGCCCGGACCCGGGGCGATGCGGGCGCGCTGTTGCCGGTCTCCGCCTACACCATGAAGCATCCGCCTGTCCAAATTCCGGACACCGAAGCGCGCGCTTATCTGGAAGATTATCTCGTGGGGGAACTCACCCTCAAAGAGTTCAATGCCTCGCTCCGGCGGAACGGGGATGCTCTCCGAAAAGTACCGGCAAGAATCCCGACTCACGGCTGAAATCGGCCCCCTTCAGACACTCCCAGGGGCGGGACTTGTGTCCCGCCCGATGATGTTTCGCCCGCCCGGATTTTCGGCTGGCATGCGGGTCTCCCGGTTGCGGGCCGTCCCCATCCGAACGATATTACTCAGCGACCGGGAAAGATCCCCGATTTCCGGACGGCCTCCTTTGGCATCCACGGGGAGGAGGGGGACGCATTGCCGTGTCGCTGAAACACTTCGAAGTCACCTTCTCATTTGCGGGAATCGTTCAAGTCCAGGTGGAGGATGAGACGGACGCCATCCGCCAGATCCAGGAAAAGGCCGGGGACTTCCTAATGACGCAGCTCGATCCGGAAAAGTTCATGATTCACTCGGCCGACGAAGTGGATGTCGGCGGACAGTCCTGACTGACCGCGCGACCCGTTCGCACGGTGAATGGGGCCACAGGAAACCATGACCGACCGGCTTAACCCCGATTGGTGGGAGATTCTCCACGGATCGCGCTTTCGCTGCACCCACTGCGGGCGTTGCTGCGAGCGGCCCGGACACGTATATTTCAACCGCGAAGAGGTCGGGCCCATCGCCCGATATCTGGGGATCCCGGTCCGCCGGTTTCTGAGCAAATTCGCAAAAAAAACCAACGGTGGGCGCGGCTACGAGCTTCGCATGAGCCCGCAAGGGGCCTGCCCTTTTTACCGGGAAGAGGAAAACACCTGCGGCATCCACCCGGTCAAGTTCGTCCAATGCCGGACCTATCCCTACTGGCCCGAGAACGTCGAAAGCCCCGCCGCCTGGGCGGAGGTGCGGCGGGAGTGCGAGGGGATTGGACAGGGAGAGAGAGTCCGCAAGCGGGACGTCCGGGAGGACCTCGAAGAGAGCGCGCACGTCTGACGCCCCGGCCGGCCCGGTGCAATCCGGGGGCGGCGCATCTCCACCCCCTTCGAAAAGCGCCCGTATCGAACCGGATTCAACCTTTCGGGCCGACACCCGGCGATTTGACCACCGCAATGACCGGCTCACTGACAGCGATGGGTTGGTGATTCAAGACAAGGTCCCGGACGTTTCGCCCACGGGGTCCGTCTATGTTTTGGCCGTCGCGCCGCGCGCCGCCCAAGCGGCGACGACCTCATCCACCCTCGCAACCCGGCCGAAATACTTACGGAAGGTCAACAGCGTTGCTTCGTGCTCCTCAGGGCTCGTGGCACCGCAGGCGTCTTCAACCAAAACCACGTTGTAATCCAGCATGAATCCTTCGCGTGCCGTGCTCTCGACGCATACGTTCGTCGCCACGCCCGTCAGGATGAGGGTCTTCACGCCGAGGCTCCGGAGGGCGAGGTCGAGGTTTGTCCCCGTGAATCCGCCGTACCGGTTCTTTTTGATGAGAATTTCTCCGGGTTGGGGCTCGAACCCCTCGCAAATGTCGGCACCCCAAGTCCCCTCAGCCACCAGGGGGGTGTACTCGGAACCGGGGTCCGCCAAACTAAACTTGAACCGTTCCATCCTGTGATAGGCGGGCCATGTCCGCTCCGGCCAATGGGACGTCCAAAGTGAGATGACATGCGCCCCATTGCCGCGGGCTTCTTCCATCAATCGCATCAGGCGTTGAAGCATCTCCTGAATGGGACCCATGTCTACGCCCCGTTGGCCCAGGCCCCCTTCGGGGTGGCAGAAGTCGTTTTGGACATCCACAAGGATTAGGGCGGAGCATGAAGGATCGCCCCATTCGCCCAAGGGCAGGTCATCATTCATTGAGCCTCTCTCCTCTCGGTTCCAAGCGGCTTTGGCGCCGCCTTCAAACAAGAATGCACGGGAGCAATGCCGGCATATTAACATTTTCGAGGCTTCCGCGGGACCTGGGAAAGACGGGAGCAGTCAACGCCATCATTGAGTGATAAACGGGGAGCGGCGGGGCTTGAAAGCCCTTGACCGAATTATCCCGTCCTGATTCAGGGGTCTGACTCAGAGGGCCCCTGCCGGATTGACCGCCGGCGAGGCCTCCACCCCGTCCCGCGCCCAGGCTCGAAAACCCACGGGTCCGAATTTTCTTACGTGTCCGACCCCCCCAACATCTTGAGGACGTCCACGGCGTGTGTCTCCGTCTGGATGTCCCGAATGACCCGCTCAATCAGTCCATCGGGCCCGA
>CAYRGS010000036.1:3445-16647 GCA_964423875.1 uncultured bacterium | reverse complement strand
AGGAACGTTGTTCGGATGATCCCTATCGATGTTTTCCCGTCGCGGACCCGTTCGCCGTACACCCCGTAGGCGCTGGCGGCTTCGACGCCGACATCGGCGAGGAGGAGGAAGGGAAGGTTGTGTTCGGCCGCGAACTCTTCATGACTTTCCGGGGGATCGGGGCTTACGCCGATGATCTCGACGTCCTCTTCGGTGTAGGTGGCAAAATGGTCCCGGAAGCCGCACGCCTGCTTCGTGCAACCGGGCGTCATGTCGCGGGGATAGAAGTAAAGAACCACGCGCTTGCCCTGAAATTCGGAGAGGCGGTGAATCTTTCCCCGCGCATCCGGTAAAGAGAAGTCCGGGGCGACGTCGCCGGGTTCAGGCATGGCCGTTTCCTTTCACATCGGGGGGGAGGGGGGGGGTCGCGGTCCCCCGCGGCCGATCCGCGCGAATACACCGAACGGACCGGCGGGCGGGGTCCCTCAAGTAGGTTATAGTCGCATGAAAGCCGAGCGAGGTCGGCTTCCCCTTCCCGGGGGGGTCTCGTTTTCTCGACACCAGGAGGGTTCAACCATGCCGGTTGCGCACATCACACTGCTGGAAGGCCGATCCAAGGAGGCCAAAGCCAATATGGCCAGCGAGGTCGCCGAGAGTATCTCCAAGCACTCCGGAGCGCCGATGGCGGCGGTGACTGTCATCTTCCACGACGTGCCCCAGGACAATTGGGCAAGTGGAGGCGTGCTCTTCAGCGACAAACAGGCGGCCGCCTCGGGCTCCTGAGGCCCGGCCGGGCCGCAGTCCGGGCTTGGCCGTCGACCGCCAATCCAATCACCGACGCGGCGGAACAAGGAACCCTTGACCACCCTGGGTCTTCACCGCTTCAGGAGCGTTCTCACATCCCGCCGCAGACGGGCCAGCGACTCCGTGTCGTCACTGTGGTAGTAGCCGCGGATCACCGCGCTTCGATCCACGAGGACGAACCGGGAGCTGTGTGTGTGCTTGGAGCTGATGCCTGCGGGGTGGTGCGCCCAGGCCGCTCGCGCCTCGAAGATCCGGAAGATCCTCCCCGGCAACCGGGTCGCGGCCCCGCTGTCCGGCCCGGCGTGGGGGCGATCCGCCCCCCCCCCTCCCCCCCGTTCATCGCCGGGTCGCGGGCCCGGGATTGCGGGTCCCCGGGGGGGTTCCGAAACGGCGACGCTCAGACGGAATCCATTCCGCACGAGGTCATGGATCGCTCTCTGATCCCCTGTGATGAAGAGCCACCGCTCCCCATCCGCGCCGAAGCGGTCGGCGTATTCGCGCAGCGACGCCTGCGTATCCCGCGGCGGATCGATCGTGATGGAGACGAGGCGGAAATCCTTTTCGCGGGCGAAATCCGCTTGAAGACGGGCCATTTCAGCCGATTGCAGGGGACAGGTGTCTTCACACCGCGCGTAGAAAAAGTCAGCCACCCACACCTTCCGCAGAAGGGTCGCGCGCGTCACCTTCCCGCCGGACCGCTCGGTGAGCGAGAAATCGGGGACCGTTGAATATTCGGGAATTTCGCGTCCTCCCCGGCCCAGCAAGGAAGACAGCAGCCCGCCCCCAACGATTCCGGCCAGTATGAGCGCCAAGCCTCCCCATAAAGCCGTCCGGACGAGTTTTCCCCAAGGACCCGCCGGTTTCGCTTCAACATCGTCAGATTCGTTTTGCGCTTGCATGGATTTGTGCCGGTTTGGGAAACAACGCCATTCCACCAGCCGGCGGGCCGGGAATGTTGCCCGGCCGGAGGGAACAATTCGGATCTCGATCCGTCCGGCCATTATCAAGACGCTACATTAACGGGAAAACAATTCTCAGAGCAAGATAAACCAGCGGGAAATGGACGAAAACGTCCGGCGGAAGCCGGGTTTCTATCTTTGAAGCGCGGAATGAGACCCGCTCGATGAAGCCGCCCAGGAGACATCGAGCAACTTCTCCATAATTCTCCGCCCGTTCTCCCCGTCCCAATCCTTCGGACCGATCGCCTTGCCGATTATCTCCCCGTTCCGTCCGATGATGAACGCGGTCGGAATGAGCGTGACGCCGTAGCGGTCCATCACCTTTTGATTGGGGCCGAGCGGAACGGGGAACGTCAAGCCGAGTTTTTTCAACAGCGGCAGGACCGACTTTTTACCCCCCGCGTTGATGGAAACGGCGACGACCGCGAGGTCCCGGTCCTTGAAGCGCTTGTGGATCTTCTCTAACGTCGGCATTTCCATCAGGCAGAACGGGCACCAGGACGCCCAGAAATTGAGAAAGACCACCTTGCCCCGCAAGGATTTCAAGCTTATGGATTTGCCTTTCAGGGTCGGGAGCTCAAGGTTGGGCACCGATTTTCTGGCCGCTTGGCGTCCGGCGGATGCGGAATAGGCCCCCAAGGAGAGCGAACTCAGAAGACCCGCCACCAGGATGAAACGCCCGCCGCGCCGAGTCCGGAATTTGAAACGTCTCTGCATCAGTCGCTGGCTCCCGAGATCGCCCCCTGGATTGGGTATAACGGCGCTTTGAGAGAAAAATTTCCGCCGGGCCGGGGTCGTCATTCTTCCGGCTCGTCCTCTTCAAGGACCTCAGGGTCGATCTCGCCATCGGGCAGGAGCGGCTCCGGCGGCATGGCGTCGTCCACCGGCACGGGAGGAGAAGGTGGCCCCTTGTCCTCCTCATGCCCTTCCTCATCCCCTTCGCCGTCCGCCGGTCCCGCCGGCCGGCCGAATTCGCGGAGTCCCTCGGCCAGGTCCTGGAGCCTTTGGTCGACCCGATCGTGCACCGACCCTTCCGGGAACATGCCTTCTTCGTCGGGCGCTCCGGCGGCCGTTCCCGTGAGGATCTCGATCCCCTCATCCACATGGGAAACGGAATAGATGTGGAACTTCCCCGCCCTGACGGCTTCGATGACGTCATCATCGAGCATTAAGTTGGAGGCATTCTGCTTCGGGATCATAACGCCTTGATCCCCCGTCAGCCCCCTCTCCTCGCAAACCCGGAAGAAGCCCTCGATCTTTTCGTTGACCCCGCCGATGGGCTGGATCACCCCGTGCTGGTTGACCGAGCCGGTTACGGCGATGCCCTGCCGGATCGGAAGATCCGACAGGCTGGAGAGCAGCGCGTACAGCTCGGTAGAGGAGGCGCTGTCTCCATCGACGCCTTCGTAAGACTGCTCGAAGCAAATGCTGGCGGAAAGCGACATCGGCCGGTCCCCCCCGTATTGGCCGCCCATGTAACCGGACAGGATCAGGATCCCTTTGTCGTGGGTCCGTCCGGACATCTTGGACTCGCGCTCGATGTTGATGACGCCTTCCTCGCCCATGTAGGTTTGGGCGGTGATTCGCGACGGCTTGCCGAATCGGTAATCCCCCAAGTCGTAAACGGCAAGTCCGTTGACCTGGCCGACCACCTCTCCCGTGGTGTCCACCAGGATGACCTCCCGGGTGATGAGCTCCTGGAGCCGCTCTTCCGTCAGGTTGGATCGCGACTTCCGCTCCTCTAGGGCGCGCTGGACGTCCCCTTTGCGGATCACCTGATTTCCCTGTTCTTTGGACCAATAAGTCGATTCGTACATCAAGTCCTGGATCTCGCTGAGGCGGGTGGAGAGCTTGTCCTGTTCGTCCACGTCCCGGGCCGCGTGCTCGATGATTCTCGCCACCGCGTCCCGGTGGAAGGGCGGCAGGCCACTTTTCGCGGATTGGCAGGCGATAAAGCCGGCGTACTCCAGCAGGTGGCCGTCCTCCCGGCCCATGCGGACGTCGAAATCGGCCTTCACCTTGAAGAGCTTGCGGAAGTCCTCATCGACCTGGTGCAGGACGTGGTAGACGTAGGGGTTCCCGACCATCACCACCTTCAGGTCAGTGGGGATGGGCATGGGCTTCATGCCGCCCATTGTGACCGATCCCATCAACTCGCCCAATTCCTCAATCTGAACCTGGCCCGTCCGGAGGGTCCGCTTCAGGGCGTTCCAGACTCCCGGATTCGTCAGGGCGTCCATGGCGTGGAAGACGAGATACCCCCCGTTCGCCCGGCTGACCGAACCGGCCTTGATCATGCTGACGTCGGTGATGTAGGTGCCGAAGGACGCCTTCTTCTCGATGAACCCGAACAGGTTTTGAAAAGTCGGGTTGTTTTCGAATAGGACCGGGGGATGCTCCCGATCGGAGTTGTCCACGAAGACGTTCACCCGGTAGGGGGCGAACGGATCCTGGCCCGGGGGTGTGATGTGCATCTCGTGACCGGCCGGCGCTCCCCCCGCGCCCTCGGCGCCTCCCCCGCCCTCCGCTTTGACGGCGCTTTCGCCCGGGCTCTCCTGGACGCCTTTTCGGAATTCATCCAAACGCGCCAGAATGCTCTCCTGCACCTGGTCGAAATAGCCCAGGACCTCGGGGAATTCGGCGTAGTCCGCGCGCAACACCTGCATAAGAACACCGATGACCTGGATTCCGACCTCCCGCTGGAGGGCGCGCGCCTGCTCCCGAATCCCTTTTTCCAGACCCTTCATCTTTTTGAAGAAATCGCCGAGTTCCTGGTTAAAGGCGACCCGCTTTTTCTCGAACTCCTCTCTCACTTCTGGGTTCAGCGCGTTGTATTGCTCGTCGCTCAACGTCTGGCCGTTGATGATGGCCCCCAGGACGAAGCCGTCTTGAGCTACGCGGATCGAGAACCCCTCCTTTTCCGCCTCCTCTTCGAGCTCGCGGAACAGGACCTGCTGCTTGGCCTGACTTTCTTCCACCACCCGTCTCCGCTCCCGCTCATAGTCTTCGCCCTCGAAGGCCTTCGGGATGTCGGTGAGCAGGTCCTGCAAGAGCTCTTCCATGTTTTGTCCAAGCTTCTTGCCCACGCCCGCCGGTAGGGAGAGCGCCGCGGGCCGGTCGGGGTGCCTGAAATTATGGACATACACCCAATCGCTGGGAACGGGCTTGCCCGCAACCCGGCGCTCGCAGTAATCCATGCTGATAGAGGTCCGGCCCGACCCGGGAATGCCCGCCACGTAGATGTTGAATCCGGGCCGGTCGATCCCCAACCCGAAGTCCAGGGCACGGGCGGCCCGGTCCTGGCCCATGATGCCTGAAAGCGGCTCGCACCCCTCGGTTGTCTCGAAGGGGAAAATCTCCGGGTCGCACGTCCACTTCAGGGCTTCGGGCGGGAGCTCAAAGTCTTTCCGGCTCATCGGTGTTCCAATCAGTAACGGAGTGTGGGGGTTGAGAGACCCTCACGGGTCGGCTCGCGCCATGAGAACCTGAACGGCTGGCGCCGCATAAATTGATGGATGAAGGTCTTTAACGGGATGGCGCTGGCGCGCCTCGCCCCTGAAATATGTATCTTACGCCCGGCGAAAACCAGTGAACAGGTCCATCCACCGTTCGCTTCCGCCTGAAATTCACTTGTGACGTCAACCGCCGAGATGGCCGGTTCTTTCTTTTGGGGGGACGCCTTTTTTCTATAAGCGCCCGCCAGGGTTTTCGTCCCTACCGGAACGTTTCCGTCCCGAGTTTCAGGACGTGCATCGTGTCCTCTTCCTCGTACCCCTTGCGGACGCCGTGGACATCGAGGACGGGGACCACGCCCGCTTCCAGGTACTTCGTGATCCGCTCCTGGATCACGTCGTCCTTGTATCCCAGGCCGAAGGTCTCGATGAAGCTGTCCTTGGCCGCCGCGGCGGCTTCCTCCCGGCGATTCTCCCACCAGAGGTTCCGAACCTTTTCCCGCAGCTCGCCCCACTCGGTGTGGTCCACGAACCAGTTGAAGGTCTCCGACGCCAGGTGCCAGCAGACGGCCTTTCGCAGGTTCGTCGGGCCGTCCCCCCGGTTCGCACCGACCGGCTGGTTGGACAAGAGGTGGACCTCGGAGGGGTCGCGGCCCGCGCGCTCGGCACCGATGGCGATGTTCTTCTTCACGTCCTCGAGGGCCTCCAGGGGGAAGTGGGTCATGATGACGCCGTCCGCCATCTCCCCGGCCAGTTGGAGCATCTTCGGGTTGATCCCGCTGATGTAGATGGGGACCGTGCGGCCTTCCACGCCGAGCCGGAGGCGGAAGTCCCGCTGGATGTGGAAATCGGGGCCTTCATACGTGAGGCGCTCGCCCCGCAGGAGGGGGCGGATGATCTCCAGCGTCTGGCGGCAGCGCCGGACGGGCTTCTCGAAGGCGATCCCGTGGCCGTGCGTGATGATCTGCGTCCCGCCGGGACCGATCCCGAGGATGAACCGCCCGCCCGAGAGCTCATCCAGCGTGAAGGCACCCATGGCGAGGAGCGTGGGCGTGCGGCTGAAGTAGCTGACGATGTTCGTCCCGACGCCGATCGTCGAGGACCCCAGCATCTGGAGGGTGGCCTGGGCGAAGGCGTCCCGGTCGTTCGTCTCGATGTTCCAGGCGCGGTCATACCCCAGCTCCTCCGCCTTGCGGGTCATCTCGGTGAAATAGTTCGGGATGCCCGCCGGCTGGCGGGGGATCCTCGGCGTTACGATGTACATATCCGGCTTGCTGTAGCGGGGATCTCCACTCACGGGTTAGTTCTCCTTGAATGTCTGAACGTGGATAACTCCCGGTCAGTCATCGAGGCCGGGGCCGGGGTCGCGGACGAGGGGGAGGGTAACGCAGCGGATCCCGTTCGTCCCCGCCTGAAGCCCGGTCGTGTCGAACTCGATGACTTCGACTTCGGTCGCGCGCAGGCGCTTGATGGTCTCTTTGGCCTGTGCGTCGATGATGATCTTCCCCGGTTCGATGATCATGAAGTTGGCCGGATAAAACTTGTGGTGCTCGTCCTTCGGGACCTCGATGATCCGGAAGTTCTTCTCCTTCAGCCAGCGGTAGACGCTGTAATCCAGATACCCGGGGTAGACGACCGCCACCCGGAGATCGGCCACGCCGAAGACCATGTCCAGATGGAACTCCCCGCCCGCCTCGAAATCATTGATGACAGTCCCGCAGTTGGCGATGGGGGTCTCCTTCACGCCGCTGCGCTGGAACACCGAGAGGACCTGGGCCAGGCCGTCCTCGTTGGACGAACAGGACCGGTAGCCCATGATCACGTCTTCGGCCACCGCGACGCAAACACCCACTTCGCAGATCCCGTGGCCGTGAATCGTGTGAAGGATCGGGCAATTGATCTCGGCGAAGAATTTCGTGAAGTTGACCTCCAGCCCCCGGATGTAGGAGGCGTGCCCCTGGCGGGAGACGATGGCGCCCCCCTTGACGACAAGGGGAAAGGCCGCCATGAACAGCTTCCGCATGGGCCCGTAGGCCCCCCAGCTATGGGGCGCCTTCATCCAGCGGACCTTGACGCCCAAGCTCTCTAGGAGCTTGGCATAGTCCTCGAACCCGCGCTGAAGCCGCTCGAGGTCGATGCGGACCCGGCGGAGGAAGAAAAAGTTGCGGTCCTTTTCCCAGAGGGGGTCCACCTCGTGCTTGGTCGGCCAGATCAGGGCGACCTCGCGCAGTCTGCCGATCCCCTGTCCGCCCCCCCAACGGGAGCCCCAGATGTTTTCCACCTCGTCGAGGAAGCCGTATTGCTCGAGAACCTCGACCCGGGGCGGCACACCCGGCTCGAAATCCGGATAGTTGGTCAGCGGATAGTCCTCGATGGGACCATCCCATCCCTTCGGAGAAGTCTCAGCCATCATCGTTCCCTCCCTTCCCAGTTGCTCATGGGGCCAATCGCCCGCGGAGAGGTCGAAGGCCGTCACAGCTGCGGCGGCTTTTCTCCTCACATTCGGGATAACAAAGTTAACATGCTCACCCGACGGGCGGGCGAAGAATGTTAATCCACATTGGGTGTACAACCCTCCGGGGAACGTTATCGAGTTAAAGAGATGTCCGTGTCCCGATACATCGCCACGCACTCATCCGTCATCACGCCATCGATCACCTCAAGGTCCCACCCGGTCATTTCCGCGAACCGCTCCACGGAATAATCTTTGAAGTTGAAGGCCAAATTCGCCATATTCTTCAAATGATGATTCCGCGCGCCCAACACGAGGGTGTCGATGCCGGCATTCAAGACCGCCCCCAGGCACATCGGACAGGGTTCACACGTCGCATAGAAGGTGCAGCCGGTGATGATCCGCTGCTTTAACTTTTGCGTGGCGTACTTGATGGCCAATGTTTCGGAATGGGCGGTTGTGTCGGAGGTTGAGACCTTCAGGCTTCGGGCTTTGGTGACAAGCTCCCCCTCCCGGGCCACCACGGCGCCGAACGGCTGTTCCCCCGCACTCAAACCGAGTTTCGCTTCCTCGATGGCCATGGCCATGAAAAGCTCGTGATCGCCATTCATCCCGTCTCTCCTTCTTGTGTCATGATCCCGCTCCCATCTCGCGCCGGTCCAGCCAAGGAAAATCCCGTATCTCACTCCATAGGCCAGGCGACGGGGATCTTCACGCCGGTTCTCGCGTAGAGTTCCTTGGCCGCCTTGGCCGCGCGCTTGAGAACACCCTTTTCGTCCATCGCGAGGACCTTCCCCTTTCGGACGAGAAGCCTTCCGTCCACCATGACATGGGAGACGTCGGACCCGTTGGCCGACGCCACCAGCGTCCCGATGGGATCGGGCGCGGGAACCAGATGGGGACCGCGCATGTCCACGGCCGTCAGGTCCGCGCGCTTGCCGGGCTCGATGGCGCCGATCTCCTCCTCCGCCCCCAGCATTCTGGCGCCGTTGACCGTCGCCATCTCGAGCATCGTTTCGGCGGGCATGATAGCGGCGTCCGTGGCAACGCCCTTGTGGAGATAAGACCCAAGCCGCATCTCGCGGAGAATGTCGTGGGTGTTGTTGCTGGGGCCGCCGTCGCACCCGAGCACCACGTTGACCCCGGCGCGGACCATGTCCGGGATCTTCGCGATCCCCGAGCCCATCTTCGTGTTGGCGGAGGGGTTGTGGACGACGTTCGTCCCGGTCGCCGCAAGCCGATCGATGTCCTCCTGATCGATCCAGATGCTGTGGATGAGTAGGACGTCCTTACCCAGCATCCCGATCCGTTCCAGAAACTCGGTCGGGGAGCACCCGTATCTCTCCCGGATGAAGACCCCTTCTTCCCGGGTCTCGCAGAAGTGAATTCCGATCCCCGTATCAAGCTCTTTTGCCAGCGCGACGACGCCCCGCAGACCTTCTTCCGACGAGGCCCCGATGGCGTGAGGCCCCAGCCAGACCTTGATCCGCCCGTCCTCCGCCCCGTCCCACCGGGCGTGCATCTCCCGGGCCAAGCGGATCGAAGTGGATGGGTCCTCCCTCATCCCGTGGAACATGACCTCTTCCTTGCCCGCGTAGGAGGGGACGTCCATGATCATCTTGGAGAGATAACCCCGGATGCCCGAATCGCGGACGACCTCGGCGATGGCGTCCAGGCCGTAGCGTTCCGCGAGGAAGGCTTCGAGAAACGTTGTCGTTCCGGATTTGAGCATTTCAAGGACGCAGAGCTCCGCGGAGACCTTTCCTTCGTCGCCGACGTAGGAGCCCTCCAGCGGCCACACCCGTTCCGTCAGCCACCGGATGAGGGGGAGACCCTCGCCGCACCCGCGAATCAGGGCCTGGGCAAGGTGGACGTGGGCGTCAATCAGCCCCGGCAGGAGCAGCCCGCCGCGCAGGTCGATCGTCTCGTCCGTCGAGAATTTGCGGCT
This sequence comes from uncultured bacterium, assembly GCA_964423875.1. Lineage (GTDB taxonomy): Bacteria > UBA8248 > UBA8248 > JACPRG01 > CAYRGS01. Next base: position 7,053 of record CAYRGS010000036.1, on the reverse strand, counting down.
CAGCTCGCGCGACTTTCCGACGGCCTCGATCCGGGCGCCCCTTACCGCGACGGCCCCGTCCAGGACGATCCGCCGCGCCGCGTCCATCGTGACGACGGTGGCATTCTTGAAGAGCATGGGCCCGCTCCCTGAAAGGCTAAGGGGTCGGCGCGGGTGTCATCCGCTGATGGCCGAGAACAGCGTGCTTTCGCGCGTTTTGTACGTTGCTTCTATGCCGTCGACGCTCACCTCGACGTCGGAGAAGGTGGTATTCCTCGCCCTGAGGGCGATCACCTCCCCGTCCACCATGATCATCCTGATCGCGGGGACGTCCCCGAACTCGATGCACCCGAGGCCGTCGCTCGCGTAGCAGTCCAGGGGCGCGTCGATGGCGATCAGGTCCGCCTCCCGGCCGACTTCCACCTTGCCGGTGTTCAGCCGGTAGGCGTCGGCGACGGAGCCGGTGGCCATGGCGAGGACTTTTTCGGCGGGGATCTCGCACATGGAAGAGACGAACTGGACGGTCCGGATTATCCCCAGGGCCATGATCCCCGCCCCCACCGGGCTGTCCGTTCCGATCAGCACGCGGTGGAGCTGGTCCCGCTCCTTCATCAGCAGGACGAAGTCGTACATCGTCCGGTAGTTTCCGTTGCAGATCACCTCCAGGTAGGCCTTAGTTCCGTCGATGAGCCGTTCGGCCTCGTGGGTGGGGGCCGAGGTCGGCCCGCCGTTGATGTGGACCACCACGTCCGGCTGAATAGCCAGCACCTCATCGGCGTAGAGCCGGGCCGAGCCGGGAACGGACCGCCCGGCGAAATGCATGGGGACGATCATCCCGACCTCCCGCGCCCAGTCCACGTACTCCTTGACGTCGTCGTATTCGAAGAGGCCCGTCCCGCCAATCTCGGCGACGACGCCGACCCCTTCGCGGACCAGCTCCTCGAAGTCGGCCTTCGTCAGCCCCTTCTCCAGAAAGATGGTCCCGCCGTGAACCTTCAGCCCGCCTCCCGGCCGGTAGTTCCGGCCCGTCTTGGCCCCGAGGATGGCCAGGGCCTTCACCCCCGCCGGGTCCGACGGCCGGCCCTGGATGGTCGAGGCGCCCATCGAGACGATGGTCGTCACCCCACCGTGGAGCGCGCCATCCATCCACCCGATGACGTTGTGGCGCGGATGCCAATCCCCGATGACCGGGTGGGTGTGGGCGTCGATGAGGCCCGGCGAGACGATCAGCCCCTTCACGTCAACGACGTGGTCCACGCCGGTGATGTCCATGTCCTCCCGCTTGCCAAAGGCGGCGATCTTTCCGTCACGGATAAGAACGGTGTCGGCGTCCAGCAAACCCGTCCGATAATCGCCGGAGACGAGCTTCCCGATGTTGACGATTGCGGTTGAAGCCATCTGGCAACCTCCTCTTATTCGATAACGACGTCGATACCAAGAAAGAAAGCATACAATTTTCAAGAAGTCGAAGTCATTTTTACGCAACCCGCGCCGATCAAAAAACTTCTCGGACGCCGCCCACCTCCCCTCCCCCCCTTCCTCACCGAAACATGATCGCCTCGCGCGAGGCGAACTTCGCCTCCTTTCCGTCCACGCTGATCCGCCGGTCGGTGAGCGTCGTGTTTCTCGCCCGGTGAGCGATGACCTCGCCGTCCACCACAATCATCGCGACCGCCGGGACATCGCCGAACTCGATCGCCCCGAGGGCGTCCGGGGCGTGGCAGTCCCAGGGGGCGTCCAAGGCCAACAAGTCGGCCTCCCGGCCGATCTCGACCTTCCCGGTGTTCAGCCGGTAGGCGTCGGCGACTGTGCCGCTAGCCATGGCAAGGGCTGTTTCGGCGGGAATCCCGCACAAGGAGGAGACAAAAAGGACCGTCCTCATCATCCCCAGGGGGACGACCCCGGCGCCCACCGGGCTGTCGGTGCCGATCAGAACCCGATGCAGGAGGTCCCGCTCTTTCATGAGCATGACGAAATCGTACATCGTCTTGAAGTTGCCGGTGTAGATCACCTCCAGATACGCCGATGTGGCGTCGATCAGGCGCTCGGCCTCCTCGGCCGGGGCCGAGGTCGGGCCACCGTTGATGTGAACAACGACGTCGGGGTCAATCTCGGCTGCCTCGTCCGCGTAGATCCTCGCCGAGCCCGGAACGGATCGGCCCCCGAAATGCAACGGGACCACCATCCCCGCCTCCCGGGCCCAATCCAGGTATTGTCCGATGTCCTCGGGCCGGTTGAGCCCGGCCGCCCCGACCTCCGCGACGACCTTGACGCCCTCCCGGGCCATTTCCTCGAAATCGGCTTTTTCCAGGCCCTTTTCCAAGATGACGGCCCCCCCGTAAAACTTCAGCCCGCCTCCGGGACGATAGTTTTGCCCCACCTTGGCCCCGAGGATCGCCAGCGACTTGACGCCCGCCGGGTCGGACGGACGGCCCTGGACCATGCCCGAGCCCATGGAGACCATCGTCGTCACGCCGCCGTGAAAGGCACTCTCCATCCAGCCGAGGACGTTCTGGCGGGGGTGCCAGTCTCCGATGACCGGGTGGGTATGGGCGTCGATCAGGCCGGGGGCCACGGTCATCCCCTTCACGTCCACCACGTGGTCCGCCTCTGGGACGCCCAGGTCCGCTTGCCTTCCGAACGCGTCGATCAGGCCGTCCCGGATGAGGATGGTGTCGGCGTCCAGAAGACCCAGGCGGCAGTCCCCGGAGACGAGCTTTCCGATGTTGATGATGGCGGTTGCCGACATGCCGTGTACTCCTATTTCAACCCGGGCCGTTGAACCCGGGTCCTTATCTGGGGTTGACAATGAATCGGCGACTCCATTAGCGTACACTGTGTTGCAAATCAAAAAAACCCGTCCCGGGAAGGCGTCGGCAGGTTTTTGGACAGCCGCGCCGTTGTGCGTCCCGGGAAGGGATGGGGCGTCCGCACGGCGGGTAAAGCACGCCCTTCCTCATACCGTCTGCCAGAAGGCTAGAGAAGCTCCATGTGGCGACAATTTGAATACCATGAACCCGCCAGCGTAGAAGAGACCTGCGACCTCCTAGCCCAGCACGGGGACGAAGCCCTGATCCTCGCGGGCGGAACGGCGCTGTTGAAGCTCATGAAGCTCCGCATCGCGCGCCCGGCCGTCCTCCTGAACGTCAAGAAAATCCCCGACCTGGGCTACATCGAGCGCTCGAACGGCGGGGCGTTGCGCATCGGCGGCCTCGCCATCTACCGGACCCTGGAAAGAGGCGACCACGGCCGTGAATACCTGGCGCACGTCGCGAGCGACGTCGGATCCGTCCAGGTGCGGAACATCGCAACGATCGCCGGGGCGCTCTGCCTGGCCGAGCCGTCCTCGGACATCGGTCCGGTCCTGATGACCCTGGACGCCGAAGTCGAGCTGACCTCCAAATCGGGAAAACGGGGCGTTTCCATCAACGACTTCTTCGAAGACGCCTTCGAGACCCGGAGAGAGCCGGAAGAGATGATGACGGAGATCCGGGTCCCCCCCCTCCCGGAGGGGGTCGGCTGGGACTACCAGAAATTCTGCCTGCGGCGCGGGTTCGACATCGCCGTCGTGGGGGTCGCAGCAGTGGTGGAGCGGGACGGCGACACCATCCGATCCGCCCGAATCGCCG
>CAYRGS010000036.1:0-3435 GCA_964423875.1 uncultured bacterium | reverse complement strand
ACCACATTATAGTACCAGGTCCATGCATCGGGATTGATCGGCTCACCCACCGTTCCTAGAACCCGTAATGTGCTTCGGTCGTATCGGGTGACCAGTTCATCTCCATGGGCGGCTAACGCCCGAATCGCCGTCGGGGCCGCGCAACCGACGCCCTTCCGGCATCCCGAAGCGGAAGCCATGCTCTCCGGCCAGACCTTCTCGGAGGATCTGTGCCGGGCGGCGGCGGAAAAGGTGACGGACGGACTGATCGGGATTACTGATGTCCGCGCCTCCGGCAAGTATCGCATTCACCTCACCCAGGTCCTCGTCCGACGCGCCCTGGAGGCGGCCTTCCAGCGCGCCTCGGGCTGATTTCGGAGGAGCCATGCGGAAAGACATCGAGATCACGGTCAACGGAGAGGTCCAGGAGATCAACGTCCCGGTCCACACCACGCTGCTTCACGTCCTGCGGTACGACCTCGGTCTCACCGGCACCAAGGAGGGCTGCGGCCAGCACGAGTGCGGGGCCTGCACGGTCCATATGGACGGCCTGCCCGTCTGCTCGTGCTCGATCCTCGCCGTGGACACCGACGGAAAGAGCGTGACGACCATCGAGGGCCTCGTTCAGGACGGCAAGCTGCACCCGCTTCAGGAGACCTTCGTGAAATACGGGGCCATCCAGTGCGGCTACTGCACGCCCGGCCAGATCATGTGCGGCACGGCCCTGCTGAACGAAAACCCCAGCCCCACCGACGCCGAAGTCCGCCTGTGGATGTGCGGCAACCTGTGCCGCTGCACCGGATACCAGAAGATCCGGGAAGCCATCCACGAGGCCGGCAAGATCCTCTCGGGAAGCGGATCGGCATGAGCGAATTTTCCGTCATCGGCACGCGGGCCTCCAACATCGAGGCCGCCGAGAAGTCGCGGGGCGGCGGGCGGTACGTCTCGGACCAGATCCTCCCCGGCATGCTCTGGGGAAAGATCCTCCACAGCCCTTTCCCCCACGCGAAAATCCTAAGCATCGACACCTCCCGCGCGGAAGCGCTGCGCGGCGTCCGGGCGGTAGTCACCGCGGCGGATACCCTCAAGAGAACCTACGGCTGCATCCAGCCCGACGAACACATCCTGGCGGTGGACAAAGTCCGGTTCGCGGGAGATGAAGTCGCGGCCGTGGCCGCGGCCGACCCCGACGCGGCGGAAGAGGCCCTGGAGCTCATCCAGGTCGAGTACGAGCCCCTGACCACATACGGGAACATGGAAGAAGCCCTAGCGGCCGGGGGAGAAGGGGGCGAGCCCATCCACGAGGACAAACCCGACAACATCGCCTACAACCTGAACCTCACCCGGGGGGACGTGGACGCGGCCATGGCCGCGGCGGACGTGATCATCGAGAACGAGGTCCGCACCTCGCTGGTTCACCAAGCCTATATGGAACCCATCGCCGCCGTGGCCGATTGGGCGCCGGGCGGCAGGCTCACCCTTCACGCCTCGGTCCAGCACCCCGGGATGGTCCGCTTCGTCTACGGGCCGGCCCTGGGCATCGACCCGGCCGACATCCGGATCATCCAGTCCTTCATCGGCGGCGCCTTCGGCTCCAAGTTCGAGCACAGCGTCCACCTCATCGCCGCCCTCCTCTCCCGCAAGGCGGGCAAGCCCGTCCGCCTCGTCTATACGCGGGAAGAAGAGTTCCTGGCCGCGCGCCCCCGCCTGCCCATGAACCTTTCCGTGCGCCTGTGCGGGATGAAGGACGGGACGATCACGGCCAAGGCCATGGACTTCATCGCCGACAACGGAGCCTACAGCGACTACGGCGTCGCCATCTCAGGGACCACCGCCTACCGGATGGACCAGTGCTACCGCGTCCCGAACCTCCGCTCCAACCTGCGGCTGGTCTACACCAACCGCGCCCCGACCGGGGCCTACCGGGGATTCGGCAACCCTCAGGGAAACCTGGCCCTGGACACCTCGATCGACATGTTCGCCGAGGAGATCGGCCTGGACCCGGCCGAGGTGAGGCTGAAGAACATCGTCCGGACGGGCGACGTCACCTCCTTCGGATGGAAGATGAATAGCGCCGGGGGGGCCGAATGCATCGAGAAGACCGTCGAAGCGTCGGGCTGGGCGGAAAAGCGGAAGCGGTTCGCCGGGCAGACCGGAACAAAGAAACGCGGCATCGGGATCTCCGCCTGCATCCACGTCTCCGGCAACCGGGGGATCTTCAAAGATTTCGACGGCTCCTCGGCCATCCTCAGGCTCTCGGAAAACGGCAAGCTTCTCGTCATCTCCGGCGAGGTGGACTACGGACAGGGCAGCCGGACGGTCATGGCCCAGGTGGCGGCCGAGGTCATGGGCATGCCGCTGGAGGACGTGTCCGTCTCGGGCGTGGATACGGACGTGACACCGCTTTGCCTCGGCGCGTTCGCGACGCGGACGACGACGGTTGCGGGCCGCGCGGTCATCGACGCGGCCACCAAAGTCAGGAAAGAGCTCCTGGAAGTCGGTGCGGAGCTCCTCGAGGCGTCCTCTGAGGATCTCGATATCCGGGACGGCCGGGTGTTCGTCCGCTCGGCTCCGGACCGGACCCGGTCCGTCCGGGAAGTCGCCCACCACGCCGTTTTCATGAAGAACGCCGGCAACCCCATCGTCCAAAAGGGCGAGTACAACGCCGACAAGGCGGGGGTCGAGTATCCCGATCCCGCCACGAAGCACGGGAACCTGTCCACGGCGTATCCCTTCGCGGCCCACGTCGCCGAGGTCGAGGTGGACGAGGAAACCGGCACGGTCCATGTCGTCGGCTTCTGGGGGGCGCACGACGTGGGGCGGGTCATTAATCTTCTGATGGCGGAAGGCCAGGTCGAAGGCGGGTTCGCCCAGGGGATGGGGTACGCCCTGATGGAAGACCTCCGGTACGCGGACGGCATCGTCGAGAACCCCAACTTCTACGACTACCGCATCCCGACCCAATTGGACGTGCCCGAGCGCATCGAGTCCCTCTGGGTGGAAACCAACGACCCCCTGGGCCCCTTCGGCGCGAAGGGGATCGGCGAGCCGAGCCTTGTGCCCGTGGCGGCGGCCATCACGAACGCGATCCACAACGCCGTAGGCATTCGCATCCACGACATGCCCTTCTCTCCCGAGAAGGTCCTCGCAGCCCTGGAGGCGCAAGCCTCGAACGGCGGGTAAAGACCCTGGGGGACATTTTGAAAACTCGACCCGGTTGGGTCTGTCCCCCAGACCCCCTCGAAAACTTTCGTTTGGCGATAGAGGGCGGCCCTTTCGGGCCGCCCTCTATCGCAAGAAGCGATGGTGTCATTTCGAGCCGCGGCCGGGGAATCCAGGCGATCGGCGATGACGCCCGCTTCTGTAGGTCAATCCTCCTATTTCCCGGATCTCAAAAATAATAACATGACCTGCCCCCCTGAAACGGGTCCAGTTTGAGAGTTAGGATTTTCGCAC
>CAYRGS010000035.1:0-29960 GCA_964423875.1 uncultured bacterium | reverse complement strand
AACGTCCATCGCCTACTTTTTCGCCAAGCGCGACTTTCCGGGAAAGAACATCCTGGACATCCTGGTCACGCTGCCGCTGGTGCTGCCGCCGACGGTCACCGGTTATTACCTGTTCCGCCTCCTGGGCCGAAAGGGTTTGCTCGGCGGGCCGCTCTACGACCTGACGGGTTGGTCGGTGACCTTCACTTGGTGGGCGGCGATCGTCGCGTCCACGGTGGTCTCCTTGCCCTTCATGGTCCGGACCGGGCGGGCGGCTATCGAATCGGTGGACCGCAACGTGGAGTACGCCTCGCAGCTGTTGGGCAAGAGCGAGTGGTCCACCGCGTTGACCATCACCCTTCCCCTGGCGCGGCATGGGCTGATCGCCGGCCTCATTTTGGCGTTCGCCCGGGCCATGGGGGAGTTCGGCGCGACCCTCATGTTGGCGGGCAACATCCCCGGACGGACCAATACGATGCCGCTCGAGATTTACGGGGCCTTCGCGGGGGGGGACCTGGGGCAGGCCCACTGGCTGGTTTTGGGCCACACCGGCATATCTTTTCTGGCCCTTTATCTGGCCACCTTGTGGAGCCGCGAACGGGTGAAAGCCGGGACCTGACGGCGCGGCGCGTCCGGAACCGTCCCGGCGGATTTGTGTTGCGGGGATGGGAAAATCGCCGGAATGGGGAATTTTACTAAAGTGAGCGGCCTCGAATCCCGATATGGTGATTAACGACGGCGAGACGAGCCGGCGTTGAGTAAAGATCGAGCAGGAAGTTAGAGTCGTAAAAGGCAAACTACATCGAAAGGATAGGGCGCAAAGCCGCTAGCCTAATCCCCGAAGTTGGGGTAAGGCAGTAGGGCTGCCGACGCGGACCTCGTGTCGAAAGCGCCCATCCCACGCCAGATGGGCGCTTTCTTTTGGTGAGGGTTGGCGCCGGTTGGACATCACGCCGCCGGGCGTATTGAGGAGAATGGTCGATGACGTTGAATTCCAACCCGCACAAGAATTACAAGTCCAAGTGAAGGTCGGCCGAAGAAAGCCCCTGATGTCGAGGCGGCGGGCCGTCCAGAAGAATTCCAGCGTTGTGGTGAAGCTCTCCGAAGGGGCCGTCGCCCTTTCGGAAATCCAGGGACTTGAAAAGCTCAATTCCGCCGATCGGACAGAACGGATTGAGGGGCTCAAGGAGGCCATCCAGAACGGCCGATACCGGGTGGACAGCTTTCTCATCGCGCCCAGCCCTGCTCGAGGAGGAAAAGGCCCTCAAGAGCCTGGTGGGGGGTATGGATGAGGAAGGGAGCGAAGACGATGTTTCGGCTGAGGCGGGCGATTCCATGATGATCACGCAAGGGGATCTGGTCACGTAAGGGCGGGCGGCGCCGGCCGCCCTCGTTGAGCTATTCACGGCAGAGGAACAGGGCGTTTTGGGTCAACGAGACGTAGACCGGGGACCCGCTTGCGACCGGGGACCCGCTCGCCAGGCCCCACTTTGGGGGGAAATGTTTCTGGATGTCCGCGACCACCCTCGGGCCGTCGGGAGATATTTTCACGTGAACGACCATGATGTTTTTCCGTTCCATGATGGAGAGCACGGCGGCCTTTAGCGTGTTGGGCCGATTTTCCGGCGTCACCGACAACCGCACGTCCGGGGGGGAGATCCCCAGGTAGGCCCGCTCCCCCGGACGAAACCGGGCGTCCTTCTGGAGGGAGATCTCCTTCTCCCCCATCTGAACCTTCATTTCACCGTCCGCGAAATTCAGGACCCGGCAGGGGAAGAGGTTCTCGATGCCGACGCACTGGGCCGTCCGGAAGTGCGCCGGACGCTCCAGGATATCCTCCCGCGCCCCCTTTTCAATGACCTTGCCCTGATCGATGACCACCACCCGGTCGGCCAGCGAATAAGCCTCCCGCAGGTTGTGCGTGACGTAGAGCATCGGGATGGCGAACCGCTCTTTGAGGGCGGAGATGTCCCACAGGATCCGCTCCCGCGTGGGCTCGTCCAGCGCCGAGAGGGGCTCGTCCATGATGAGCAGGGACGGCTCGGCCGCGAGGGTCCGGGCGATGGCGACCCGCTGCCGCTGCCCGCCGGAGAGTTGGACGGGAAATTTCCGTTCCTGCCCCTCAAGGCCGAACTGGGCGATGAGCTCCCGGACGCGTGATTCCTTCAGGGTCCCGTGCGGCATGCCGTAGGCGATGTTGCGCTCGACGCTCAGGTGCGGGAAAAGCGCCAGGTCCTGGAAGACATACCCGATGTTTCGCGCACGCAGGGGAAAGTCGATCCGCTTCTCCGAGTCGTAGAGCGTCGTCCCCTGAAGTACCGCCCGTCCCCGGTCGGGCTTCACGATGCCCGCCAACATGTTGAGGATCGTGCTTTTCCCCGACCCGGAAGGACCGAACAGGACGGTCAGCTCCCGGTCCATCGAATCGGCCGCCTCGAGGTGGAAATCCGGCTTGCCCCGAAAATGAAAGGTCTTCTCGAAATCATATTCCAGCATGAACCTTAGCGTGTCTCCTTCCCCTAAGATTTTATCATGGAAGAGCCGGGGTCCGAGTGCCGGTGACCCGGCGGCTCATGAGCCGGGAAAAAACCGGAAATTTCATGTTTGACTTTTCCGCAAGGTTCTGTATACACATAAAGTATATAAACCGGCATGGAATTTGCGTGGGACGAGCGAAAAAACCGGCGGAATATTGAAAAGCATGGAATCGATTTCGATGATTCCATACGCATCTTTAATGGTCCGGTCTTGGAGAAAGAAAGTGCCGCTCAGGAATTTTGTGAAACCCGGATCGTGGCAATCGGGTTGGTTGAAGGCCGCGAATTATGCGTGATTTATACGATTCGCGAGGAGAATTTCCGAATCATTTCGGCAAGGAGGGCGAGGAGAGATGAGCGGAAAGCGTATCGTGAGACGCTCCTCAGAAGACCGGCGGAAGGGGAAAACGGACTGGAATCGCGTGGACGCGATGACTGAAGAAGAAGTGGAGGGCGCGGCCAAGTCCGACCCGGACGCGCCGCTCACCGATGAAGAATTCTGGAAAGACGCCGCCATTGTCCTGCCTGAAGCGAAAGAAGCAATTTCCCTGCGCATTGATCGCGATGTACTGAAGTGGTTCAAGGCCCAAGGGAGGGGATATCAGACTCGGATGAACGCGGTCCTGCGCACCTACATGAACGCCAAAAGAGTAGAACACAATTCCTCGGGTTAGTCCTCGCTTTCAATTTCGCCCCCCCCCCCGACGATCTCATCGCCCTTCCCGGTGTCCCTGAAATCGCAGCGGGCCGGGCCCGCCTTTATCCGCAGAGCGCCGGGACGACCTTCTCTCCGATGATCCGGATCGCCCGTTCCCGCTCCGGTCCCAGGACGTGAAAGCAGACGGGGATGTCCAGCCCCGCTTCGATGTAGGCCGAGAGCCGCTCGATGCAGTCCTCCGCCGTTCCCGCGACGGTCAGCCGGTCGATCAGGTCGTCTTTCACCAGTTTCACCGCGGCCTCGACGCCTCCCGATTCGAACGCGTCCTGGTAGGCCGCGACCTCCTTTTGGCTCAGGCCGAGGATCTCCGAATGCTCGACCCCGACGTGCTCCACGTATGTCGCGAGCATCCCCCGGACGGCGTCTCGGGCCTCCTCCCGGTTGTCCCCAACGGAGAACGTGACGAAGGCCGCGGTGGTGAAGTCCGAGAGATCCCGGCCCGCCTCGCGCGCGCCCGACTCGATGATGGCCCGCGCCTCGCGGATGTACGCCGGCGTGGCGGGGTTCGTCAGGAGGACCCCGTCGGCCGTCGCGCCGGCCAGCTTCAGGAGCTTTTTCCCCTTCACGCCATAGAAGATGGGGATCCTCTCGCGTACCGGCTTGAAGTTGAGGGAGGTGCCCCATTCGCTATGGTGGTCGGACTCCAGCATGGTGAAGAACTTCCCGCGGTAGTCCGAGAGATTCCGTGCCAGGAGGCCGCGGACGATCTCCGTCGTCTCCCGGACGGCGGCCAGGGGCCGCTCGCCGTTTCGCAGCGCAGAGTCTTCCCCCCAGACCGGCGTCGCGCCGATCCCCAGCAGGAAGCGCCCGCCCGAAATCTCGTCGATGGTGGCGGCGTCCATGGCCGTGAACGCCGGATGGCGCGCGAAGGCGCTGACCACGCCGGTCCCCAGCAACGTTTCTTTGGTCACGGCCGCGACGGCGGCCAGGGCCGAGAAGGCCGAGCGGTAGTAGTGGCTCTCGTTGACCCAGACGCTGCCGATCCCCGCCTCGTCCGCCAGCCGGGCATATCGGATGATGTCCGGCGAGGGGAGTCTGCACGTCAGGCAAATGCCGATGTGGTCGAACCGGTCTGAGCGCTTCGTGTTCATGCGGTGGCCAGCTTTCGGAAGAGGGAGAAGTAGATCCGCAAGCCGTCCTTGATCTCCTGAATGGAAACCATGTCATGGGCCGAATGGGCGAGCTCGGGCGCACCGGGTCCCAGGGAGATGGCCGCGCGTCCTCGGTGGCAGAACCATCCGGCGTCCAGGGAGGAGTGCATGTAGATCGGGGACGGATTGGTCTCGGCCTCGCGGACGGCCTCCTCGGCGACAAAGGCCAGAAGGTGGTCCGGGGGGACCTTCGCGGCGTAGTGAAAGCGCTCCAGGACGATTTCCGCATTGAACCCGTCGGGGAGATGAAGGGCCTCTCGCAGCCCCGCGATCAGGCGTTCGGGGTCCTGTCCGGGGACCAGCCGTCCCGAAAGCTCGATCTCGCAGCGGTCCGGGATGATCGGCCCCTTCGGGAAGGATTCGAGGCCGATGGGGACGAGGACGGAGTCGCCCAGCTCTTTGTCTTGGACGGGGTGGGCGGAGGCGTATTCGCGAAGCCGGCGCAGGGCTTCCTCGGCCCCGTCGATGGCGTTCAGGGCCTTGGCGGGATTGCTGGGGTGATAGGACTTGCCGTAGACCTCGATTCGGGCGTGGAGGCTCCCCTTGTTGCCGAGGCAGATGCGGTTCCCGGTTCCCCGGGCGATGATCGCGTCCCCCATCGGGAGGGAGTTTTTCTTGAGCGCCGTGTTGATGACCCGGTGGTGGCCGGACTCGCCGGTCGCGAGGACGAGGAAGTACAGGGGCCGCTTGAAGCGGGTGTCCGATCCAATGAGGGTGTTGAAGGCGGCCAGGGCCGACGCCAGCGCCCCCCGATGCTCGCAGTTCCCCCGTCCCCAGAGGCAGTCGCCCCGCTGGCCATGGGGCGAGCCGTCCACGACCTTCGGCTCGTGGGGGTCTTCCTGGTTTCCGGGGCCGAAATCCTGAGCGTAGGCGCAGATGTAGAAGGGTGAAGTCTCCGGCGTCGGATTCGGTCCGAGGCGGGCGATGAGGTTCCCGTCCTCGTCCAGGTAAGCGTCCTGCGACTTGACACGAGGCCGGACCCCCTCGGCGATGAACCGGAGAACGTCGTCGGGCTCGGCGTTGGGGTAGGGGATGAACGCTTTCAGAAGGCTCTCGGGATTGGTCAAGGCGTCCGCTCCTAATGGGTCCCGGCTGAATCGGGCGAATGATTATAGATGCATCTCGATCCGGGCGCGGGTCAACCGAAAACCGAAAGGATCAACTGAATTCTATACGGACCCGCCCGTCGGTGGGCTGGTGCTCATACGTTTTCAAAGGCGGACAGGCTCCCCGGCCGTTCCCCCGTTTGCCTCCGCTTAGGTCGATTATCCCATTCTCCCTCCCTCTCGATTTCATAACCCGTTGATTTATTGGTTATTCCGTCTTTGTGTTTGGATCGTACTTTTATATACCGGGGGTCTCCTCTTGTGCTTAACCTCGATTTTTCACCAAGCTGATGGTTTCGTGTTTGGGTTAGCGAAGGGCTGGCCATCGGCGGCTTTGTCGCGTTGAAGATGGCGAATACACGCAACGGTCGGTTTTTCGGGCGGGTACGGGGGAAAACCCCTACGGGTAAACAGGCGTTGAAGTTGAAGATAACACCGCATTTCAGGATTCGCTACCAGGAAAAAGAGGTGCTGGAAGACCATCCTCCTGTGACGCCCCTTAAAAGCCGGGCGAATCGACCGGCCCACCGTCTTGGGAGAAAGGCTGCGCGGAGATAGATCTATTTGGCAGTCAGCTCTTTTCGTCGCGCTTGGTGGTATTCGGAAAGTTTGGCGTTCGCCTCCGCGGTGGTCTGGATCTCGGCCGCCACCTTGGGCAGGTCCCGGCCCGGCAGAGCCACATAAATCTCGTCCTCCCCCAGGTCGGTATATACGCGGTTCCCAATGCAGCCCGTGCTCGCGACGAATCCCCCGGTGAGGGCGAGAGGGAAAGCCATACAGGTCGGGCGGCTCAGGAGCGGCGTGTGCGTTTCCACCCCTGCCCGTATGGCGGCCTCTTGTAAAAGCATCAAACGGCCCGGGCGGCCGGCGAAGAGAACCACATCGGGGGCTACAGGCGTGTCTCCCAGAGGGGCGTATATCACAACCTCCGGCGTTTGGGGCAGGCGCGCTATGCCGGGGATCTCCTCCATCCTGAGGTAGTTGTGGTCGGTCATGAATGCCAGCGTGTCGTCGAGTTCCGTTCCCCGGTCGGACGGGAGAGAGATGTTATGCGTATAGCTGCCAATCGCGCAGTTGTAATGGTCAGCCGGAACCGTATAAAACGTGCGACCCATTGCGGCAATCCGCCAAAAGCTGCAACCGGACGCCTCTGTCCCTTCGAATTTGGGCACTCTGGGAGGCGGGGTTTCGGCGAACGTCACGCCCACGGGGCGCCGTTGAAGAGTCAAGGTTTCAGAGAGTTTCCTCTCTAGGTTTTTATACTCCACCATCTTCAGACTCCCTTGAGAATCACCTGGGTAAAAAACAACAGAGGAAGGGTCAGATTCCATATTCTAACACCTACACCATGCATGACGTTGGGGCGTTCTTCGCTCTCACTTACGTGAAGCTCAGTGTAGCCGGGCTGCAATTGCGGAAGCGGATTGTTAAATCAAATACCTGCGCCCACACTCCCTTTCATGTTCTTTTTTGTGCTATACCTCAAAGAAGGCGCTCAAATAGCCTTCCGGGCAAGAGGACAGGTCCATGGAAATCTCCGTTGCGGCTGTACAGCCGAATACGTTCCGGGGAGATCAGGAGGCCGGGAACGTTCCCCGCGCCCTCGAGGCCATCGAGGAGGCGGCGAGCCGGGGCGCCCGGTTGATCCTTTTCCCTGAGGGCTATCCAGGGCCCTACCACGGGCCGGCCGATTACTCTCCCCTCGAGCCCCTCTCAGAGCAGGCCAAGCGTTTCGAGGTGTACGTCATCGGAAGCTGGGTGGAGGCCGCGCCTGAGGTGGGGGAAGGCGTTTACCGCCTGGCCCTGAAGCTCATCGGTCCGGACGACGGCCTCATCGGGACGTATCACCGCTCCCAGCCCAACACGGCGGACGTGACCGAGGGCCTGCTGCCTGGGAAGCTCATCGCGCCGGGCAATGAGCTTCCCGTCTTCGAGACGCCCATCGGCAACATCGGGACGATCATCTGCGGAGAGCTTTGGTGGCCCGAGATGAGCCGTGTCCTCGCCTTGAAGGGAGCGGACATCATCGTCGCGCCCATCGGGGGCGTGCTGTACGAGATTCGGGAGGCCTGGCGGAACATCGTTTGGGCCCGCGCCAGCGAGAACCTCTGCCACGTCATGGTGACCCAGAACCTGTTCGGCATGGAGGACGGGCTGGCCGTCATCGCCGCCCCGGAGGGAATCCTCGCCGAGAGCGGCCGGCCGGGCATCATCTACGCGACGTTGGACCTGGACCGTTTGAAGTGGCTCCGGGAAACGGAGGAGAGCCTGAGTCTGCCCAAGCCCTATCAGACGATTCCCGGGGTGTTCAAAGACCGCCGGCCGGAGCTTTATGAAGAGATCACAAAGCCCAACCCCGTCGCCAGGGATTACTTTTATTTTCTGAAGAAGGGAAAGAAGGAAACCTGAGATCCGGCCAATCCGCCCATGAAGACGGACTATCAAGGTTGCGGGGGTAAATTGGTGGGGCGTAGTGGATTTGAACCACTGACATCTGCCGTGTGAGGACAGCGCTCTGCCGCTGAGCTAACGCCCCTCCGAATCCGGGTCCTTGGGGGGATGACTAAGATAGGAATCGGCCCGGTCTGTGTCAACGGCGTCCGGGTCGGCGGAGATGACTTCCCCCATTAATTTCCACCGCTGAACCACCCGCACCGTGAGCGTCAGGGCCCCCACCGCGGCCAGAAGAGAGAAGGGAAAGGCGAGGACGCCCGTCATGGCCCGCCCCGCCTCCGCGCTTCCCAGCCACCGGTCGACCGAATCATAGACCAGGAACACCGCGACGGTCCACGCGCCCAGGCAAAGGAGCAAAGCGGCCCCTCGGCGCAGCACCCCCTGAAGCGCGGCCCTCGCCCCCGCCTCGTTCCGCACGATCTGCCCGGCCGCCCAAAGCAGCCATTTCACCGGGGTTAAAGCGGTGTCCAGCTCCGGCGCTCTTTTTTCAGCGGGGGTCAATCATCCGGTTCCTTTTCCTCGTCCGGCCGCCCCCCCCCTCCCTTTCCCTGAAGGTTTCCGAGGAGTTGGCCGAGTTCTCGACTCCATCATTGTAAAACAAAATGGGGTTTGCCGCCGTTAAGGAGCAGCCATCGCCTCGGCGGTGGCGCGCCCCCCTCGGGCGATGCATAATGGGAAATTCCCGGCGGGAAGCCCGGCCCTCCGCCGGCCGGGCCCGGGTGGAGAGACCCTCAACCTGAGGAGCCGTCTTGAAGACCCTCGAAGGCATCCGCGTCCTGGATTTTTGCCGGGTCTTGGCCGGCCCCTACAGCACTATGATCCTGGCCGACTTGGGGGCCGAAGTCATCAAGGTCGAGCGGCCGGGAAGCGGAGACATCTCGCGCGGCTCCGGCCCCTTCGTGAAGGAGCAGAGCGCCTATTTCATCAGCGTCAACCGGGGAAAGAAGAGCGTCACCCTGGACCTGAAGCGGCCCGAGGGGCGGGACATTGCCCTCCGGCTGGCCGATGCGAGCGACATCGTGATCGAGAACTTCCGGCCGGGCGTGATGGAGCGACTGGGCCTCGGGGCGGAGACACTCCGGGAAAGAAACCCGCGGCTTATTTACGCCTCCGTCACCGGGTTCGGTCAGTCCGGGCCCTACGCCGAGCGGCCGGCCTACGACTTGATTGTCCAGGCCATGGGCGGACTGATGGGCATCACCGGCGCCCCCGGCGGACCGCCCATCCGAGCGGGCTACTCCATCGGCGACCTGGGGGCCGCCGTCTGGACGGCGGTCGGGATGTTGGCCGCCCTTTTCGAGCGGGAGCGCAGCGGCGTCGGGCAGCGTCTGGACATGAGCATGCTGGACACCCAGGTCGCCTTGTGCGAAAACGCCATCGCCCGGTATTTCGCCACGGACGAGATCCCCGGACCCATCGGCTCCCGGCATCCCCTCTCCGCGCCTTTTGAGGCCTATCCCACCCGGGACGGCCACGTCGTGGTGGCGGTGGTCCAGAACGAGGAATGGGAGCGTTTCTGCCGGGAGCTGAAGTTGGACGACCTAGCCCGGGATCCCCGGCTCCAGACGCGGGAGGGCCGTTACCGGAATCAGCCGGTCATGGAGGGGCCCCTCACCGCGCTGTTTGGGACCCGGACCACGGCGGAATGGCTGGATTGCCTGACCGGCATCGGCATTCCCTGCGGCCCCGTGCACACCATCGACCAGGTGGTCGCCGACCCCCAGGTCCGCCACAGGAACATGATCGTGGAGCGGGAACAGGAGGGGATCGGTCCTTTTCCGTTCGTCAACTCCCCCATCTACCTGGATCGGACGCCACCGGAGATCGAGCGTGGCGCGCCCGCGCTGGGAGAGCACACCGACGCGATTCTGGGCGACCTCCTGGGCATCCAGGGGGATGAGATCCGAGAATTGAGAGAGAGCGGCGTCCTCTGAGGGCGATCCGGGGGGGGGAGGGGAGAGGGGGAGCCTCGACTCGCCGTTCCCTCCCCCCCGCTTCGCGTTCGCCGGCGCGTCGCACCGGCTTTTTGGTTGATGGTCCGACCCCAATTTGATACGATTCCGGGTGTAAAAAGCGGTTTCCCGGCGGACCTCGGACTCCCGGGGACAGAAACGGCCCCTTTCGTTTTGGAACCTTCTCCCCCATTAGCCGAATCCAGAGACGGCATCGTCAGGATTTGTCACATCATTACGCGGCTGGATCGGGGCGGTTCCTCGGACAACACCCTGCTCACTGTTCTAGGCGTTCAGGGCAAGGGGGCCCGGGCGTGTGTTTTGAAGGGTCCGGGAGAGCCTGGAGAGCCGGCGAGCCCCCTGGAGCGGCGGGCCCGGGACGAAGGGGATCGAAATTGTCTCTCTCCCCCACTTGGTGCGGTCGATTCGGCCCGCGATGGACGTTCGCGCCGTGACCGGAATCTATCGCTTCCTCAAAGCCCGCCGGTTCGATATCGTTCACACCCATTCCTCGAAGGCCGGAATTGTCGGCCGGGTGGCCGCCCGGTGGGCCGGGGCGCCCGTCATCATCCACACGCCGCACGGACACGTCTTTTACGGGTACTTCGGTCCCATCGTCACCCGTCTCTGTCTGATGTTGGAGCGATGGTGCGCCCGATTCACCGACCGGATCATTACCCTGACCGGACGCGGCCGCCGCAAGCACCTCGACCTGGGCGTGGGGCTGCCTGAGCAATACAGCGTCATCCCCTCGGGCATTCCGCTGGAGAACTTCTTCCCGGACCCCGGCCGCGGAAGACGGGTGCGGGAGCGGCTGGGAATTCCGCCGGAGGCACCCGTCCTCGGCACGGTGGGTAGACTCACGGCCATCAAGGACCAGCGGACGCTCATCGTGGCCGCGAAGATCCTGAAGGACCGCCACCCTGACCTTCTCGTGCTTCTGATCGGCGACAGCGGGCGGAAGGGGAAGCTGGAGGCGCTGACCCGCGACCTCGGGTTGGAAGGACGCATCCGGTTTCTGGGATGGCAGCCGGACGTCCTCGAGCTCCTGAATGCCCTGAATGTCCTTCTGCTTTGCTCGCTGAACGAGGGGATGGGCCGGGCGCTGGTCGAGGCCATGGCCTCGGGGCTTCCCGTGGTCGCGCACGAATGTGGGCGGCATGCCGGACCTGGTGGAAGAGGGCGTTTCCGGTTATTTGGTTCTGGCCGGGGCGCCGGACGCCCTGGCGGCGGCGGTCTCCCGCATGCTGAAAGACCGCGGGCGACTGCGGTCCATGGGGGAGCGGTCCCGGGAGAAATCGGCGGCGTATACGGTGGAGAGGATGAACAACCAGTTGAGCCACCTGTACCGGGACCTGGTTCGGGAGCGGGTCGCGTGATGCAACTGGGGCGCCGTAGGGTCGGGGGAAAAGAACGCCGGGGGGGGAACGGCCGTCCGCGGCCGGCGGCCTTCGGGTGGGTCGCGGTCCCGCTGCTCGTTTTCGCGTGCCTCGTGCTGCTCCCGGCGGAGGCCGAAGCCCGGAAGGTTCAGCCTTTCCGGGCGCTGGTCGGGGTTCGCTCCAACTTCAGCGGGGACGGCGAATCCGTCGAGGCTTTAAGCGCAAAAGCGCAGCGGTTGGGGATTTCAGCGATCCTGTTCGCCGACCATCACCGCCTCTCCCTGTCCTGGGGGCTGCCGCCATTTCGCAACCTGCTTCGCAAGAAGCAGGAATTCCCGTCGGTTTACACGAGCGGGGTTTCGCCTTACTTGAAGACCGTCCTGGGCGCCGATGAAAAGCACCCCCGCGCCGTCATCATCCCCGGCGTCACGACGACGCCCTTCTACTACTGGACAGGCAGCCCGTTTCAGGGTGACCTCACCGCGCGTCAGTGGCACACCCGGATGATGGTCT
This sequence comes from uncultured bacterium, assembly GCA_964423875.1. Classification (GTDB taxonomy): domain Bacteria; phylum UBA8248; class UBA8248; order JACPRG01; genus CAYRGS01. Next base: position 18,171 of record CAYRGS010000035.1, on the reverse strand, counting down.
TCGGCATGAACAACCGGCCGGAGGCCTTCGAGGATCTCCCGGAGATCGACGGCGGCTACACCCTGCTCTACGCTCGTAGGCTTTTGACCGGGACGGCCTTTTTCCTGGGGGCGGCGCTTATCGGATTGATCCTCTTCTTCGGGTTTAGGAGGTGGCGCGTACTGGCTTTCCTGGTTTTCATGGCGGGAGGCCTGTCCGCCGTGAATTACCACCCGTTTTCGACCTCTCCCTTCGACGCCTACCACGGGAATCAGGGCGCGCTGCCGTACCAGTTCCTCATCGATTTTGTCAACGCCCGCGGCGGCGTCATCCTGTGGCCGGGGGAAGGGGGCCGGGACGAAAAGGCGGGAGCGGCGCGGCTGGTCTCCCGCCCCCGTCCGGACCTTTTGGAGAGCACCCGGGGTTACACCGCCTTCGACGCCTTCACCGCGGGCCGCCCCGCTCCGACGGCGCCCGGCGGTGTCTGGGACAAGATGCTCGGTGATTTCACAGAGGGCCTACGCGGCCGGCCTCCCTGGATCTTCGGTGGCGTCGAGAGAAGCCGGGGCGACGGCGGAGGGGGGGCGTTTTCCACCAAGGTTCAAACCGTCCTTTATCTGGAAGAGAGGTCCCAGGCCGCGGTCCTGGACGCCTTTCGCGGGGGACGGATGTACGCCCTGCGCGAGGGAAACGGGGTTCGCCTGGAGCTCAGCCGGTTTTCCGTCACCCCTCGGGGGCTGGCGGCCATCCAGGCCGTTCCGGGCCATACGCTGGACTCGCTCGGTCCGGTGACCGTAAGCTTTCAAATCACCGCCGGCAACCTGGGCCCCAGGCGGGTCACCGCCCGGATCATCCGGCAAGGCCGGACCATCAAGACCTTCAATGGGGCGACGCCGTTGGAGGGATCCTTCGCCGACGACTTCGTCGCTCTGGGGAAGACTTGTTACTATCGGCTGGAGGTTTGGGGGCCGTCGGGCGCGCGGATTTTGACCAACCCGGTTTTCGTGAAGTATCCGCCCGCCGCCCGAAGCGGACCCACCCCATGATCCTCGCGGCCCACCAGCCCCAATACCTTCCCTGGCTGGGGTATCTGCACAAAATCGCGAGCGCCGACGTGTTTCTGACCCTGGATGACGTTCAGTACAAGAAGAACGAATGGCAGAACCGCAACCGGATCAAATCGACCAAGGGCTGGCAATGGGGACCGTTCCGGTGACCTACCGGTTTCCGAGCGGATTCGGGAGGTGGGCATCAACCGCGGCTCCCCCTGGAGACGCAAACACCGGGAGGCCCTCGTGTCCTCCTGCGCTCGGACCCCTCACTTCGATGAGGTGATGGCGGCGGTCTCGTTTATCTGGGAGGACCCGCGGGGGTGGGAATGGCTTTTGGCGCTCAACCTCAGGGTCATCCGGGCCTTTCTGGAGCTGAGGGGCATCGGGACGTCGCTGCGTCTGGCCTCAGATTTTTCTCTGCCGGCGGACCCGAACCAGCGCCTCATCGAGGCGTGCGGGGTCTTGGAGGCCGACACCTACCTGGCCGGGGCGGGAGTCCTCCGGTTTCTGAAGGGCAGGGGGGTGATCGCCCGGAGGCCCGTTGATCGGCCCATTCACCGGATCCTGGGGATCAAGGGGTTTCCGAGGACGGACGTGGCCGTTCGCGAAGCGGTGTCGATCCTCTGCTATCCCGCCCTGAGCGACGGGGAGGTCGCGCGGGTCATCGAGGCCGTCCGGGCGGCATTCGGGGCGTCGGAGAAGGGGTGATCGTCGTCCGACGCCGAAGTGGACGGGATGTTAGGGATGCTGCGGGCCGGGCGCGGCGCGGCGCACGAGGGGGATCGGAGCTCCGGGCTATTCGTGCTTGACGTTCAGGAGGATCTCGAAGCAGTTGAGATCGCCCACGACCTTGCCGCCTTCCACGACGGGGATGTCTTTGAGGTCGTGCTGCACAGCGAGGCGGAGGCCCTCTTCGATCTCGTCGTCCGGACCGACCGAGTAGGGCGGCTGCATGATGTCCGAGGCCTTCCGGGCGGTCAGGTAAGGGATCACGGTCAGTGTTTCCCGGTTGAGGAATTTTGTGCCCACGACGCGCAGGAGATCCCGGACGTTGATGATCCCCACGAGCTTTTCCCCGTCGTCCACCACGAACACCGACCGGGTCGCGATGTTTTGGGCGACCTTGCGGATCACCTCGGAGATCGGATCGGTCTCCCGAACCACGTCGGCCCCTTTTGTGAGGGTCTGAAAGACGTCCTTGACCTTCATGTCAGCCCTCCATCTCCAACGGGAACCGGCCGACCAGCCATTTCAGCAGCAGGGGCACGACGAATGTCGTCGCCAGGCACATGATGGCCGAGGCGGCAAAGACCTCCTGGGTGAGTACCCCGGCTTTCAGGCCGATGAGGGAAACGATCAGCCCCACCTCGCCCCGGGGGATCATCCCCACGCCGATGAGCGTTCCTTTTTTGAAATTCATCTTGCAGATCGCCCCGCCGGCGAGCGAGCCGATCCACTTGGTCAGCATCGCCACCCCCGTCAGCAGGGCGGTGAACCCAAAGACCTTCGAGAGCAGGCCCATGTGGACCTGCGCCCCCGTGACCACAAAGAAGATCGGCGCCAGAAACACGTAGATGGGCCGGACCTGATCCATGAGCTCGAGGTGCACCTTGGTCTCGGCCAGGATCATCCCGATCAGGAACGCCCCGACGATCGCCGCCAGACCGGAGGCGTGCGACAGGTAGGAGAACAGGAACAGCAGGCTGATGACGAACGCCAGGGTGGTGCGCTCCCCGCCGTATCGCTTGACAGAGTCGATGACCTTCGGGACCCACCACCAGAAGAACGGGAAGACCACCACCAGGAAAATAATGATCTTCGACACCGCCCAGCCCACGGACACGCCCCCTCCGGCGCCCGTTGTGGCGAGAACCACGGTCAGGACGAGGAGACTCAGGACGTCGTCGATGACCGCCGCGGCCAGGATTGTCTGGGAGACGGAAGATTGGGCCTTGCCCATCTCCATGAAGACCCGTGCGGTGACGGCCACGCTCGTGGCCGCGAGGATCGTGCCCAGAAAGAGGGAGGTCTGGAGGTTGTAGTCGAAGGCCGCGCCGAGGCCGTATCCGCCCAGAAAGGGGACCGCCACCCCGAACATTGCGATCAAGAGCGCCTCCCGGCCGACCGCCTTGAGGTGCGCGAACTGGGTCTCGAGGCCGACCATGAAAATCATGAAGATGACGCCGAGCTCGGCCAACACCTCGAGGAGGTGGGATTCCGGCAGCCAGCCCAGGACCGAGCCGCCCAGGACGATGCCGATGGTCAGCTCGCCCAGGACGGAGGACAGCTTCAGGACGCGCATGAGCTCCGCGGCGGCCAAGGCGCCGATCAGAATCACCGTGAGCTGAAGCATCCAGTCAGTCATCGATGCGGTCCTTGAGGCGGGAAGGATTTCGGGGGGACGAAAATCAACGACCTCGGTGGAGGGTTGTGCTTGAAAGCAGGACGCGCGGCGTCAGAATTTCTCTGTGGAGCACCGCGCGCCGACCACGTGGTGAAACACGAGCGCCCCCATTCGCAGGTTGGCCGGCGCGCAAGCGCCCACGCGCCTCAATGGCAATAATTGATGCCACCGGCGATTGCCACCGCCCATGGGTGTTTTCCCACATTCGGGATCACCGCGCTCACCGAAAGCCGGTCGGCGTCCAGCACCCAGACCTCGTTCGATCCGGCGGTCGCCACGAACACGAACCGGCCGTCGGGCGTCGTCGAGGCGGTCTCGGGCGAGCGGCCCACGGGGATGTCTTTCACGACCCGGCCGGCCTCCAAATCGTAGACGCGCACCTTGTTTTCCGACCGGCTGACGGCGAAGGCTAGGCGGCCGCCGAGCGCCGGGTTGATCCCTGTCACGCCATCCAGGCCGGGCAGGACCGAAATCACCTCCTGCTTCCGCGTGTCGATGACCGAAACGGTCCGGTCGCCAAGGTTCGGAACCAGCATCCGCTGGCCGTCGGGGGTGGCGAACGCCCGCCAGGGGGTCTTTCCGGTCTTGATGTACTTGACCACGCGGCTCGTTGCCGTGTCGATGACCGCCACCCGGCCGCTGTCGGCGTGCGCGGCGTATCCGAACCGGCCGTCGGGGGTCAGCGTGACGTTGATGATCCCGTTGACCTTCCGGTTTTTTCCAAGGCTCGCCAGCCTGATCGGGCTCGTCGCGGTCAGCGAAGCCGCGAGCGTCCGGGTCCGGACGTTCACCACGCTCACCCGGTCCGAGCCGAGGTTGGCCACGAAGGCCCGTGCGCCGTCCTTCGCAAACGTGATGTTGTGCGGATTCGCGAACCCGCTCAGGCGGGCGACCTCGCGCCTTTGCCGCGCGTCCACGATGGAGAGCGTTCCGCCCTCGAAGTTACCGACATAAATAAACCGGCCGTCGGGCGAGACGTCCAGGTGCTCGGGGCTTTTGCCGAGCCGAAGCGTCGAGACAGTCTCGAGGCCGAGGATCCGCGTTACCGTCAAGGAATCGTCGTCCTGTCCCGTTGTGTAGACCCACCGGCCGTCCGGGCCGACCGCCGTCATGTGGGGGAACTTGCCGACGGAGAAGCGGCCGATGACCTGCCGGGTCTGGGTGTCGATGACGGTGACGTCGTTCGAGTCCCGGTTGGTCACAAAGGCCAGGCCGGCGGCGGGGCCGCCCTCCGGTGTCAGGCCGTCCGCCCGGACATCGGGGACGCCTTGGAAGGGGGCCGCGAGCAGAACCGAAATTCCAAGCAGGGCTGTTCGGATCGCCCGGCGATGGAAGGAAGCTTTGAAATCAGGCATGTTGTTTTTCCCCCTCGGAGACCTCGGGTTGAGGTGGCCGGCTCCGCGCCGTCCGCAAGGATTCTCGGGCGTCCCCCATCGTCTGGATACTGCTCACCATCCTAAAGAGGACCGCGCGGGGGTGTCAAGATATCACGAAAGGGCCGGCTCGTGGAATGGCGCGCTTGAGAGGGATTCGTTCGGGCGGTTTTCACCAGGCCGAACGCGCCCCGGTTTCATCCGTTCATCAGCCGAACCACGGCCCCTTCGGCCGAAAAATCGAGGACGTTGATCGCCCCGTAGTCTTGATGGATGTGGAAGACGCGCTTGAGCGGGACGCCCAGGGCGTGACAGAGGACCATCCGGTTCGGACCCGCGTGGGCCACAATCGCCACGCTTTCCCCCCGGTGGCGTCCGGCGATCTCCTCAACGGCCGGGACGACCCGGACCGACAGCTCGGCCACCGTCTCGGACCCGGGAATCCGGTAGTTGACGATATCCGCGTGGCGGGTTTCCCGCATTCCAGGGAAGCGATCATCCACCTCCTCGAACGAGAGCCCCTGCCACTCCCCCAGGTGAATCTCCCGGATGTCCGGGACGGCTTCGGCCATTTCTTTCAACCCGAGTCGCTCGGAGATGATCGCTGCGCCCCGGACCGTCCGGAGGAGGTCGCTGGAGTAGAGGCGGCGGACGTCCGTCTCGCCCCTCTCCCCCCCCCCCCCCCCCCCCCCCCCCCCCCGCGCCGCCCGCCGCCCCGCCCCGCCCCCCCCCCCCCCCGCGGGGGGGCGCCGGAGTGGGGGCGGGGGACGCCCGCCTCGCCCCCCCCCCCCCCCCCCCCCGCCCCGCCGCGGCCAGGAATTCGGCGGCCCGCTCCATGTGCCCGACGCCCCGGGGGGTGATGTCCACGTCGAGCTGGCCGTTGAAGATGCCCCGGTCGTGGTTTTCGACTTCGCCGTGGCGGATCATGAAGATCCGCGTTGTGTGTTCGTCAATCAAAGTCCACTCCATCAGGTTGAAATCCCTCCTTGTCAGTTCAGGGAGCGGGGAGCGGGGAAAGCCGCTGATTCGGAAGAGGCCGCCGAAACGGCCCGCGATTTGATTTCGGACGCGGCGCGTCCGGACTGCTTACTGATTTTTGACGGAGACGCTGACATCATAGATGCCGGCGGCGCGGCAGATGCCCAGGATGCGGACGATCAACCCGTAGGGCAGCCGCTCGTCCGCGCGGATGACGGCCGTCCGTTCGGGTACGTCGCGCGCGGCCTTCAGGCCGGATTCCAGGGCGGCGAGCGTGACGGTCTTCCCGTTGAGGGTGATCCTGCCCTCGAGGCCAACTTCGACCACAACCTGCCGAATCCGCTCGCCGGTCTCCGTTCCCGCCCTGGCCTCGGGGAGCCGGATGTCCAGCCGGCGGCTGAAATCGATGAACGCGGTGGATACCATGAAAAAGATCAGGAGGAGAAAGACCACGTCGATGAGGGCGGTCAGCGAAAGGTTGTAATCTTCTTCCGGGCGGGTGTCAAACCTCACGTTCGCGGGCCTCCCCTGGGGGTTGCGCCTCCGGATCGGGGGCGCAGCCCGCTTCGGTGTGGAGGGCGTCCACGGCGGGGCCTTCGCGCTCTCCGGCGGAAGCCGTCGGGGCGGAGCCGTCCGCTTTCGAGAATTCCTCCCGGCTCATCCCCTCCAGGATCTCGAGGCTGATGTGCTCCATTTCATAGACGTAACGGTCGATCTTGGCGCGGAAGTAGTGATACGCGGCCAGGGCGGGAATCCCGACAATGAGGCCTGCCGCCGTTGTCATCAGGGCCTCGGAGATCCCGCTGGCCACCAGGCCCGGATTTCCCGTGCCGCTCTGCGAGATCACGGAAAACGCTTTGATCATCCCGATGACCGTCCCCAGGAGGCCCAGCATGGGGGCCAGGTTGGCGACCACGCCGAGCATACGAAGGTTCGCCGTGAGGAGGGAGACCTCGTGCTGGCCCGCGGTCTCGATGGCACGCTCCATGTCCGCGATGGAAATCCGGTGGCGAAGGAGGCCGGCCCGAAGGACGCGGGAGATCGAAATGTCGTGCCCCTTGCAGAGCCGCAGGGCGCGATCCAGGTCCCGGCGGATCCAGTGGCGCCGGAATCCCGAGATGAAGTCCTGATTGAGGATGCGCTTCTTCCGCAGGCTGACCGAACGCTCGAGGAACACCCCCAGGGCAAGGATGGAACACAGGATGATGGGGTACATCACCATCCCGCCGCGGCGGATGAGCCCCCAGATTTTCCCCGACCAGTCGGCCGCCTCGATCCCGAGGATCGGCGCGCGAATCGACGCCGGGTCCTGGGCCTCCGCGGCCAGAACCCACAGGACGCCCGCCGTGATTCCGCCGATCAGGATCCAGCGGGCAAGCCCGACGGATTGAATTTTCCCTTGATACGCACGTCGCCATAAGGACCGGATCATTTCATCAACACCTTGTCTTTCTCTCCGCCAATGGATATAGAACGGCCCCGGATCGAGAAGAATCCCCCCCCCCTCGCGCCGGGCGTTTCAGTCGAGATTGCATTCGTCTCATCCTCGGACCTTGGAGAAGGGGGGGAGGGGGAGGGGGGGCGATGGGTCCGGGGCCGACCCTCCATCTCTCCCTGCCAATTTAACACGGGAGCGGGTTTGGTGAATGGAAGGTTGTCGATGGCCCGTCCCCGTCGGCCGATCAGGACCTTTTTGCGTGCGGGTGCCGGGACCCGCATTTCTCACACACCCTGTTCAGGCGGAAGTGGCCGGTGCGACATCCAGTGGACAGGATGAAAGAAGATCAGCCTTTTTTGTGGGGAACCCAAGCTAACGGGCGGCCGTTTCGCCGGCGATGGGCTCCGCCGGGACGATGGGGGTCGCCCAGTCCGCTTCTTCAGCTTGGACCGGCTCCATGCCGAACACCTCGGCGAAGACTTCGACAATCTCCCCGGCCAGTCGTTCGAGGGACGGCGGGGGACTTCCGGCCGCCGTCAACCGCTCGATGGAGGTCACGCGCTCGGCCTCGAATCCGCAGGGCCGGATGAGGTCGAAACGCGACAGGTCCGGATTGACGTTGAAGGCGAACCCATGAAGGGTCACCCACCGGCGGACCCCGACGCCGATGGCCGTGATCTTCTTGCCGTCCACCCACACCCCGGCGGCCCCCGGGACGCGGCCGGCCGGAATCCCCCCCCCCCGCCGGGCCAGCCACCGGATGAACACCTCTTCCAGGTCGCGCAGATATTTGTGAACGTCGCGGCCCCGCTCCCTGAGGTCCAGGATAGGATAGCCCACCAACTGTCCCGGCCCGTGATAGGTGACGTCCCCGCCCCGGCCGATCCGGTGGACGCGGATGCCCAGGGCGCGAAGCGAATCCTCGGACGCCAGAACGTTGGCCGCGTCGGCGCCCCGTCCGAGGGTCAACACGGGGGGATGCTCGAGAAGCAGGAGGGTGTCCGCCGTCTCCCCCGCGATGCGGCGCGCCCGCAGGCGCTCCTGGAGGGCCAGGGCCGGCTCGTAATCGACCCGCCCCAGCATCTTCCAAAGGAGTGTTCGCTCGCTCGCGCCCATCAGATTCTCGTTCCCGCGGGAATCACGGAGTTCTTGGAGACCACGACAACCCCCTCGCGGATTGCGTAACCGTCGCCGTCCTCATCGGGCCGGCCCTCCGCCCCGCGGATCTCCACCCGGTCGCCAATCCGGGCGTTCAGGTCCAGGATGGCCCCTTCGATGTGGCAGTTTCGGCCGATGGTCGCCGGCCCCTGAAACGACTCGCGCCCCATGATGATGGAGCGGACGATCCAGCTCCCGTTCCTGACGTGGCTGCGGATGCCCAGGATCGACCGCTGAATCTCCGCGCCCTCGACGATGCAGCCATCGGTGATGAGAGAGTTGGAGACCCGGCAATCGATCAATCGGGCCGGCGGCAGAAAGCGCGGACGCGTATAGATCGGCGAGCCCGGCTCGTAGAACCAAAAGGGAGGATCGGGTTCGGTGAGGCGAAGGTTCGCCTCGTAAAAGGCCCGAATAGTTCCGATGTCCTTCCAATACGACTTGAACGGATGGCTCATGACGCGCATGTCCGACAGGACGCCCGGGATGACGTGCTTGCCGAAGTCCACTTCACGCGTGCCGGACAGGGCCCGCTCTAGGGCCTCCTTCGTGAAGAGGTAAATCCCCATCGAGCCCGGATACAGCCGGGTCTTGTCCCGTAGCCCCCGGACCAGGGGGTCGTCTTCTCGGACCCGGAGGGTGTCCAACACGGCCGGATCATCGGGCTTTTCCACGAACCCGACCACCCGCCTGTCCGGCGCGAGGCGCAGGACGCCGTAATCCTTCGCGGCCTCCAGGGTCACGGGCTGGACGGCCACCGTCAGGTCCGCCTTCTTCCGTACGTGGGGACGGATCATGTCGCGGTAATCCATCCGGTAGAGGTGATCCCCGGAGAGGATGAGGTAGTGGTCATGGTCCGAGTCCAAAAACCGGTGAAGGTGCTGCCGGATGGCGTCGGCCGTGCCCTGGTACCACTCTTGGCTTTCCTCGGTCTGCTCGGCCGCGAGGACCTCGACGAATCCCGGCGCAAAGGGATCGAACCGGTACGTCCGGGCAACGTGGCTGTTGAGGGAGGCGGATTGGAACTGCGTCAGGATGTAGACCGAGCGGATGCCCGAGTTGAGGCAGTTGCTGATGGGGACGTCGATCAGACGGTACCTGCCGCCCAGCGGCACGGCGGGCTTGCTCCGGACTTGGGTGAGCGGATAGAGGCGGGACCCCCGTCCGCCGCCCATAATGATGGCCAGGACAATCGACATAACTCATACAGGGTAATCCACCCGGTCGGGTCCGTCCAGGGAACGGGGATTCGTCCTGTTGCCGCCCGGCCCGGCCTCCAATCAAAGCCCGGCGGGATGCCGATTTTTGGGGAACAGGGATAGAATAGGGCAGTGCCTGAAGTCGGCATGACATCCCGATCATCCCGATGCGCGGAGGCCGAAGCGGTTGGACCTTTTCCAGCAGACCGAATCGGAATCAATGGAAGGGGTCCTCGAACGGATCACCTACGCCAACGAGGATTCTGGCTGGATGGTCGCCCAGATTCAGGCCCCGGACGGCGGCGTCCCCGTTACCGTGGTGGGAACGATGCCCGGTGTCCAGATCGGAGAAACCCTGCGGGTCCGGGGCCGGTGGGTTCAGAACAAGAAGTTCGGCCGGCAGTTCGAGGTGGAGCGGTTCGAGACCGTTGTTCCCTCCACCGAGCTGGGCATCCGGCGCTACCTGGGCTCGGGCATGATCAAGGGGATCGGCCCGAAGATGGCCGACCGGCTTGTGGACGCGTTCGGGGCCGAGACGCTGGAGGTTTTGGAGGAGGACGACCGCCGCCTTCAGCGTGTGGAGGGAATCGGCCCGAAGCGGGCCCAATGGATCCGAGACGCCTGGAAAGCGCAGCGGGCCATCCGGGACGTCATGATTTTCCTTCAGGGACACGGGGTTTCCTCCGCCTATGGCGCGCGGATCTTTAAGGCCTACGGCTCCGCCTCCCTCGATGTCGTGAAGAACAACCCCTTCCTGCTCGCCCGGGACATCTCCGGAATGGGGTTCCGGACTGCGGACAACATCGCCTTCAAGCTGGGGTTCGACCCGCACAGCGACGTGCGCGCGGAAGCGGGGATCATCTACTCGTTGCAGGAGGTCAGGGATGAGGGGCATTGTTTCTTCCCCGAGGCGGACCTCATCGAGCGCTGCGCCAAGGAGCTGGACATCCCCCCGGAGACCCTGAAGGCGGCCCTCCCCCGGCTTGCGGGAGAAGGCCGGATTGTGCGGGAAGTCTTCGGCGGGGAGGGGGAGGGGGGGGAGTGCCAGGTCTTCCTGAAAGACCTCTACGAGGCCGAGACAGCCCTCGCGTTTCGGTTGAAGACCTTGCGGGAGAGTCTGGAGAAAACCCTCGCCATTCAGATCGACGCCGCCCTGGAATGGATGCAGGACCAGTCCGCCATCCGGTTCGCCGGCCGGCAACTGAACGCCGTGCGCAAGGCCCTGTCGGAGAAGCTGCTCGTCATCACTGGCGGACCCGGAACCGGCAAGACCACCATTGTCCGGGCCATCCTGGACATCCTCGAGCGGAAGGGAGTCCGCATCGGTCTGGCCGCGCCCACCGGGAGGGCCGCCAAGCGGCTCGCCGAGGCCACGGGCAGGCCCGCGCGGACGATTCACCGGCTGCTGAAGTTCGAGCCCCGGCGGATGGCCTTCGAGTTCAACCGGACGAACCCCCTGCCGCTGGACCTCCTGATCCTGGACGAATCGTCGATGATCGACCTGCCGCTCATGGTTCACCTCCTCGATGCGGTCCCCGTCGGGGCCCGGCTGATCTGGGTCGGGGACGTGGATCAGCTTCCCTCGGTCGGACCCGGACAGGTCCTGAAGGACCTCATCGAGTCGGGCGTCTGCGAGGTGGTCCGTCTGACGGAGATCTTCCGGCAGGGGGACCTCTCCCTCATCACGGATTACGCCCACCAGATCAAGCAGGGCCGGGAGCCGGGGTTTTCCGCGGAGGCCGAGGATGTCTTTTTCGTCGAGCGGGAGGACTCGGGCGAGGCCGCCGAGACCATCCGGGAGATCGTCGTTGATCGGATTCCCAAGCGCTTCGGGCTGAATCCCAAGACGGACGTTCAGGTCCTGACGCCCATGCACCGGGGGGACCTGGGGGCGACGAATCTCAACGCCCTCCTCCAGTCCGCCCTGAATCCCGGCGGGGAGGCCGTACAGCGTTACGGCCGATCGTTCGGCCGCGGGGACAAGGTGATGCAGGTTCGCAACAACTATGACAAGGACATTTACAACGGAGACATCGGGTTCATTTCGCGCCTGTCCACCGAAAACCAGCGGGTGGACGTGGAGTTCGATGGGCGGAGCGTTCCGTATGAATTCTCCGACCTGGACGAGCTCGTCCTGGCGTACGCGGTGTCCATTCACAAGTCTCAGGGCAGCGAATACCCCGCCGTGGTCATCCCGCTTCACACCCAGCACTATGTCATGCTCCAGAGAAATCTTCTCTATACGGGCATCACGCGCGGGAAGCGGCTTGTGGTCCTGGTGGGGACGAAGAGGGCCCTTTCCATCGCCATCCGGAATGCCCCGGAGGGAGGGCGCTTGACGATGTTGAAAGAAAGGCTTGCGGCGGCGCTTTCCGGAGACCCACAAAGGTTAGGAGGGTGAACGCGCCGCTCCGGTCATCTCGAATCGGTCCGGGGGAGGGGGGGGGGAGAGGAGGAAAAATGGCCAAGCGCCGGGTGGACCCGGTTTTGATGAGCATCGTCCGGATCAAGCTCGTCCGGGAGGAGGAGGAGTTCGGTACGGCGACCGGTTTCTTCTTCACCAAGGACGGCCGGATTTATCTCGTCACCAACCGCCATGTCGCCCAAAGCCAGAAGCGGGGCGTTCAGCCCACCCACTTCCGGATTCATCTTCACCAGAGGGCGAGTGACCTCGGCGAGAACTTCTGGATGTCGCTGCCGCTCTTCGACGAAGAGGGCCGGCCGCGCTGGCTGGAGGACCCCCACAACGACTCCGACGTTCTCTGTCTCGAGGTCGAGGAGATCCGCAGCCGCGCGGCGGAGAAGGCGGTGGCGATCTCGGCGCTCTCCGAGGCTGATTACGTTCCCGAAGACCTTGATTTCGAGCTGGGACAGGAGCTTCTCGTCATCGGCTATCCCCGGGGATATCACGACGACGTTCACAACCTTCCGGTGATCCGCTATGCCACACTGGCTTCGCCCTATCCCATTCCGTTTCAGGGGAAGCCCCTGTCCCTCATCGACGCCAACCTTCATCCGGGGACGAGCGGCTCCCCGGTCATCCTGAAGCCTTCCTCCATCCCCACGACCCGTTGGATCACCGAGCCCTTCTCGCGGCGGCGGGTTTATCTCCTGGGCGTCCACTCCTCTTCGGTCGGGGCGGTCCTGAAAGACGGCGCAAAGGACCCGCTGGGGCTTCACCTGGTTTGGTCGGCCACGTTGATTACGGACATCATCGACGGAAAGGCGTAAACGCCGGTTCTCGAAACGCCCTCTCCGGAGTCACGCCTGCTTTTGATTCTCTTCTTTCAGGTATTTCTCGAATTCACTCATCTGATAGGAGATGAAGCAGAAGGCGTGGTGTAGCGCGATGTACTCCATGTCTTCCTTATCGGTTTCGGCGTCGTGGCGAAGCTCGTTGAGTTTTGCCAGAATGGGTTCTGCCCTGAGGTCTTCAGCCATCACTGACTCCTTGGTTTGAAAGGCATTCGGATTTCGCTTCCAGAACGTCGCGGGGCGCGATTCAAGCCCCGGGATTTGACGGGCCGCACACCCAGCCATTATGACACGTCAAGCCGGACGGGGATGAGAAGGCCGAGCGGATTTGCGGAATTCCTCGGAAGCGCTCAGGTAACAAATTCATCCGGGCGATGATACACTGAAGAAATCGCGGAGCGGAGAGACAGGCCGCCGGTTTTGGAGTCGGAAGGCCCATGCCGTACGTCTACAAATTCAAAGGGGGCCGGTTCGAGACGGGAGACATCCACGTCGTCGAGGAAATGCCCCTGGCCCTGATGGTGAACGGGGTCGAGCTGGCGACGCTGATGGCCACACCCGTCCAGCTCGACACCCTCGTCCTGGGCTTCTTGTACTTCGAGCGGATTATCACCGACATCGACCAGGTGAAGTCCATCGACGTAGACCTGGAAGACGCGACGGCGGACGTCGAGCTGCACGTCCCGTTCCGCCGCCCCACTCGGCGGGTCATCACCACCGGCTGCACCGGAGGCGTCAGCTTCCATCTCGGGATGACTGATTATCCGCCTGTCAAGTCTGATGCCCGTTTGAAGCCCGAGACGGTGCAACCGTTGTTCCAGGCGCTCTACGCCTCGGCAGAGCTCTACCGGCGCTCTCGGGGGATTCACGCCGCTGCCCTCGTGGACGCCTGTCCGGTTGACCCGGTAGAGCTCCTTATCACGGCCGAAGACGTCGGACGGCACAACGCTGTAGACAAGATCCAGGGCGAGGCCTTGGCCCGCGGTATCCCGACGGAGGGCCGGGTTCTCCTCTCGACCGGCCGCATCTCATCGGAGATGCTCCGAAAAGGGGCCCGCATGCTGACCCCCTTCATAGTTTCCCGGACCTCGCCCACGTCCCTGGCGGTGGAGATGGCCAAGCGAATCGGGATTACGCTCATCGGGTACGTGCGTAACCGGGCGTTCAACGTGTATAGCCATCCGCATCGGCTCGATTACCGGCGTCCTGAGGGAAAGAAGGTATCCGTCCGGGTGATCGAAACGAGAGAGAACGATGGTATGGCTCAGCACGAGGGCTGAGGGCGGCTTCCGGTGAAGGCACCCGATCTCACGGTTCGGGGAGGAACGGTTCTTCTCGGGACTGGTCCGGTAGATGCAGACGTGGTGATCCGGGGAGAGCGGATCGCAGCCCTTACGGTTCCCGGTTTTGGCCCGGTGGCGCGGGACACCATCGACGCGCGCGGCCTGTACGTCCTACCAGGTCTCATCGACCTCCACGTCCACCTCCGGGAGCCGGGTCTCACCCACAAGGAGGATTTCGCAACCGGTACTCGGGCGGCGCTTGCTGGGGGGTTCACAACGGTTTTCGATATGCCCAACGTCCAGCCTGCGACCACCACGACCGGGGCTTTCTGCTCGAAGGTCGCGTTGGCGGCCTCGAAGGCCCATTGCGATTTTGGCCTGTGGGCGGGTGGAGCCGATCCGGGTGTGTACCGAGCTTTCGCGGATCTGGGTGCAGTCGGGATCAAGATTTATCAGCAGCAGCTCGCTCGGATTCAGGGGAACGCCTATTTCAAGGAGCTTTTCTGTACCGAGGAGGACGCCCTTCATGAGGTCTTTCGGGGGGCGGCAAAGGCGGGCCTGCCCGTTTGTCTTCATGCGGGCGCGCCAGGGATCGAGGCGGCGGAGCGTGAGCGGCTGATCCGGGCGGGAAGAACCCGGATGCAGGACCTGAACGCCCTGCGCCGGATTCCGGCGGCTACCCTGGGCACGGCGAAGTGCGTTTATTTGGCGGGGGCCGCCGGGGCGCGCCTCCATGTGGCACATATCTCTTTATCGGGGCCGGAGTGCCTGGATCTGATCCGCCGCGCCAAGAAGCGGGGGGCGAGGGTAACGGCGGAATGCCCGCCCGTTGCCCTGACGCTGGAGGACCTGGAACGGGTGGGACCGCTCGGCTTGCCCTTTGCACTTCCCGCCGATGAGATCCCTCTGTACTGGGAGGCCATGGCGGAAGGGACGATCGACGCCATCGCCACTGACCATGCGCCCCATACGGCCGAAGAGAAGCGCCTCGGCTCGGAGAACGTCTGGAAGGCGCCCACGGGTTATCCCGCGCTGGAGGTCTCGCTGGCCATCGGCCTGGAGTGGGTGCGGCGGGGGTCGTTTGGGCTTGCGCGGCTGGTGGAATTAATGAGCACTGTCCCGGCGAAGATCGCCCAGATCCACCAAATAAAAGGATCGATTCGGATTGGGACGGATGCTGATCTTACGCTAGTGGATTTGAAGGCGGGCTGGACGGTCAAAGCCGGAGACATGGAATCCCGAGCGGGCTGGTCCCCGTTCGAGGGTCGCCGGTTCAAAGGTCGGGTCATTTCGGTGGTCCGGCGAGGGAGGGTCGCAATGCGGGACCGGGAAATTCTCGCGCGTTCGGGTGAGGGAAAGTACGTGACGCCGCAAGTGGGCAACGGCAGAACAGAATGAATCAGGGAAGGAGAACGGACAATGCCGGTTTGGGATGAATTTCTGACGCCGTTGGATGTACAAGTTTACGAAGCGGCGGGTTTATCAATGAAGGGTGATCTGGGAAAGCGGCCGGCAATCTTGGTGGTGGACATGGTCTACAATTTTGTCGGTGATAAGCCTGAGCCGATCCTGGAATCCATCGACAGGTTTCACCACAGCTGCGGTGAGCGGGGCTGGGAGGGGATCTACGCGACGAAGGTACTTCTCGATGCTGCTCGAGCCCGGAATACCCCTATCTTCTATTCCACCAATGCCCTTCGGCCGGACGGCGGAGACACGGGCCGGTGGGCAGCGAAGAATCGTCGGGCCATGGAGCCTGGCCAACGAACGGACAACCTGGGTAACCGGATTGTTCAGGAGATTGCCCCGGAGTCCCGGGATTATATCGTCCCCAAGCTGAAGCCCAGCATGTTCTTCGGCACACCCCTCGTGAGCCTGCTTCGGGGGCTAGAGATTGATACCCTCTTGGTCACGGGGACGACGACGAGCGGATGCGTCCGGGCCACGGTTATTGACGCCTTCTCTTATGAGTACAAGGTGGCCTTAGTCGAGGAGTGTAATTTCGACCGGGGCGAAGCAAGCCACGCCATCAACTTGTTCGACATGAATGCCAAGTACGCGGATGTGATCTCTCTTGCCGAGGCCAAGGTTTACCTGGCCGAGACGCCGGATCGAAAAGGGGCTACCGCCGAGTCTGTCAAGGCGTAGGCTGTCCCTTTTAGAGTCACGCCGTTGGTTCGGACCCAGCTGTTCATGGTCTCAGCGGAACCCGACGCCGACGTTTGTCTGGAGTGGAAACGTTAGTCCCTCATCGTCCAGATAAGGCCGGAGCGATTCGGTCATTTCATCAAGAAACCGATTGCGGGCCGCCGGGTCTACACGTGCCACCGGCCCAGCCATGGGGGACCCGGAGATGTGCCACCGGAGGTACGATTCGCTGGACGGGAAGCGGGCCCACACTTCAGTGGTATGCGTTTCGACGCCGTGGAATTTCGCTCCGGCGATGAGGGTGCGCAAGTCGTCCGCGTCTCCCAAGGTGTACCCGCTGCGCAGGATGTCTGCCGCCTCCGGACCCACGTGACGCTCTAGTGCTTCGACGAGAAGGGCGTGGACCGGGTTGAATTTCAGGGAGCGGACAACGTTGAGGACTAGGCGCCCCCCTGGCATTAGGACGCGCCGGATCTCGCGCAGGGCGCCCGGTCGGTCTGGGAAGAATTGGAATCCCTGTGAGCTGAGCGCCGTATTGAAGGAAGCGTTTAGAAAGGGAAGGTCCTGCGCGCTTGCCCGGAGCCATGCCATGGGCGCCTCCGCGGAGGGCGGGCGCGTGACTGCGACCGCGAGCATTCCTTCATTAATGTCGAGCCCTGTCACGCGACCGGTTGGTCCCGCCGCTTGGGCGGCCGTGCGGGCCACTATGCCAGTGCCGCAGGCGATGTCGAGCACCCGTTCTCCCGGCTGAACCGCCGCCCTTTCGATGAGGGGTGCTGCCAGGGGTCCCAGCATAGCCGGAACAATCTGTCGATCGTAGATCTCAGGGGCGTCGCCGCTCAGCTGCCATTTTCCCTCTGGATTCATGAGCCGCTTCTCCCTCATGGGAACCTGCGTACGGCCGCCGAGAAGTCCGTTCGCCTTCTTAATTGCAGATCGGCCGCTTCTGGGATTTGCGCGGGACCGGTCTCGGAGATTCGCGTCGACTTGACCACATCTGGAAGTCACGTTGAAGATAAGATGTCCAGGTAGGCAGGTCGTCGGGTTTGGAGACGGCAAAAAGTTTCCATCGAGAAGGAGAGCGGGTGAATCCCGAGAGCTTGGCCGTCCTGGCGGCCTTCGCATTCGCCTTTTTCTACCTGTTCTCTAGGGTTGCTGTCCAGTACGCTTCCGCATTTTCCGTGAACCTGTGGGCGAACGGGATCTGTGCGATTGGGTTGAGCCTGTCCCTTCCGTTTGCGACTGTTCCCGATTCATTCCCCATCGCCGCTCTGATCCATTTTGGCCTGGCGGGCGTCGCATCTCCGGCGCTGGCGGCACTTTTTATTATTTTGGGATCGCGTCGGATTGGGATGTCCCGGACCGGTGCCGTGGCGGCAGGACTGGGTCCCCTCGTTTCTTCGAGCTTCGGGATTCTCTATTTGGGAGAGACCCCGTCCGGACGGGTGATCGCGGGTACTCTCCTGATCGTCCTGGGAATCTTGGCCCTGTCTTTTGAGAAGTCCCATTGGGGCCGGACTTGGAGGTTCCTTGGATTTCCCATCCTTGGGGCAGTTTGTCTAGCATTGACGGCCGTTTTCCGAAAGATCGGGTTGCTGGCCGTGCCCGCGCCCGTTTTCGGAGCCGCGGTTCAGAGTTGGGCGGGGCTGGTGTTTCTGCTCCTCCTTGCCCGTATGATCCCCACGGGTGAGCGGTTTCGGTGGAAGCGGGCGGCGTTGCCCTACTTCCTGTTGGGGGGATTGTTTGTGACCCTCTCTCTTTATTTCTATTTCCGGGCGTTGGAGACGGGCGATGTGACCGTCGTCACCCCCCTCGCTCACACCTGGCCCCTTCTCGTCATGCTGCTCTCGTGGGGGTTCCTCCAGCGAATCGAGCACATCACCCCCCGGGCGATGCTCTCGACG
>CAYRGS010000034.1:0-30190 GCA_964423875.1 uncultured bacterium | reverse complement strand
CCCGGCCTTGGAGAGCTTCCCGCCGAGCTCCGATTTCCGGTAGCGCCGCTCGTGATGGCAGAGCTCGTCATGATGGCCCCACAGATGGGGGTGCGCCGGAACCGTCGCGATGAGCCGGCCTTCGGGTTTGAGGATCCGCCGCCATTCGGAGAGGGCCTTCCGGTCGTCCGGGAGGTGCTCGAGGATCTCGGAAGCCACAAGGGTGTCGAAAGAAGACTTCCGGAAGGGGAGATCCATCACCGACGCGCGGGAGAGACCCGCATCGGGAACCCGCTTCCTGGAGCCGGCAATGGCGACTTCTGAGAAATCAATCCCGAAGACGGCCCGGGCCTGGCGGGCGATCTGTTGGAAGAGCGCTCCCGTCCCGCACCCCAGGTCGAGGACCCGCCCGCATGAACCGGCCCATTCCCGAACAATCCGGGACTTCCCCACGTACCACCAGTAGGAATCTTCGAGTCCGGCGAATTTCTGTTCAATTCTCGGGTCCATCGCTTTCCCTGGTGACGCAGTACGGCGTGAACGCCCGGCGGTTCACCCCTTGAACGTCAAAACCGAATATTGCTATCTTACGTCTGACCAGAGTCCAATGGGACAAAGGCTCTCGTCAGCGATCTTTTCGAGCATCGAAAAGGCCTCCGGCCCGCCGCATGAGATTTTGATGAAACCGAACTTCGAACACAAGATCAAAACACGCGCGTCCCTGGAGGAGGCCATCGGCCGGCGGCCCCGGGGGAAATCCGTCATCATGTGCCACGGCGTCTTCGACATCGTGCATCCGGGCCATCTCCGGCACCTCCTGTACGCCAAGGAGAAGGCGGACCTGCTGGTCGCGAGCCTGACAGCCGACCTTCACATCACCAAGGGAAACACCCGGCCGTACGTCCCCCAGGACCTGCGCGCCGCCAACCTGGCCGCGTTCGAGATGGTGGACTTCGTCTTCATCGATGAGAACCCGACCCCCATCGAGAACATCCTGCGCCTCCAACCCGACTTCTTCGCTAAGGGCTTCGAGTACAACAGCGAAGGAATCCCCGCGAAGACCCAGGAAGAGATCGACGCCGTGGAGAGCTATGGAGGGGAGATGGTGTTTACGCCCGGGGACATCGTCTACTCCTCCTCGGCCCTCCTCGAGCAACACCTGCCGGACCTCTCCACCGAAAAGCTCCTGGTCCTGATGGGGGCCGAAAACACGGGGTTCGACGACCTGCGCAGGGTCTTTCGGGAATCCGCCGGGATCAAGGTGCACGTTGTCGGGGACACCATCGTCGACGGTTACACGCACACTTCCCTGCTGGGCCCGGCCCAGAAAACCCCGAACCTGAGCGTCAGGCACGAGTTCACGCACCGCTACGCCGGCGGAGCGGCGGTCGTTGCTCGGCACCTCAGAAGCATCGGGGCCGAGGTGTCTTTCTCGACAGTCGTGGGCGACGACGCGTTGCACGAATTCGTGAGCGCGGAGATGGAGTCCATGGGCATCACCTTTCTTCCGGTCGTGGACAAGACCCGGCCCACGCCCTACAAGGAGCGGTTCATCTGCCAGGACTACAAGCTGCTCCAGGTGAACCGGGTGGACAACCGGGCGATATCGGACCGGATCCTCGGCACCCTTTGCGAGTCCATCCGGGACAGCGGCGCCGGCCTCGTCATCTTCAGTGACTACCGGCACGGCATCTTCAACCAGGAGACCATCGCGCAGCTCAAGGCCTCGATTCCGGCCGGGGTCTTCAAGGCGGCCGACAGCCAGGTGAGCAACCGATGGGGGAACATCCTCGACTTCACCGGGTTCGATCTAATCACCCCCAACGAACGGGAGGCCCGGTTCGCCCTAGGCGATCAGGATTCCACCGTCCGGCCGATGGCCTCCAATCTCTTCGCGCGGGCGGGCTGCAAGGCCCTCATCCTGAAGCTCGGGGCGCGCGGACTCATCGCCTGCCGCAGCCCGGATCCGTACCCCGGGGCGTTCTTTTCGCTGGACAGCTTCGTGGAGCATCTCGTGGATTCCATAGGCGCGGGGGACGCCCTGCTGGCAGCCGCGTCGCTGGCCATCGCCTCCTCCGGCGACATGGTGGTCGGCACCCTTCTCGGCGCGGTGGCCGCCGCGGTGACCTGTGAAACCGAAGGCAACATCCCCTTGACCCCGGAGAAGGTGCTGGAAAAGATTGCGGCCCTGGAAAAGCGCGCGTGCTACAGCTGAGATACCTCCTGGCGGGCCTGGGAAACATCGGCGCCAAGCGCCGGGCCATTCTGGGAAGCCGGTGCGTCGGGGCCGTGGACCCCGTCCATCCGGCCGCGGAGTTCACCAATCCCGCCCAGTGCCCTGCCGACGGGTATGACGCGGCGATCCTGGCCGTTCCGAATCCGGAGAAGCTTGCCCTCCTCGAATATTTTCTTTCCCGAGGCAAGCACGTACTGGTCGAGAAGCCCTTGCTGTTTGCCTGCGACGAGACGGCCGGCCGGATGGAACGCCTGGCCCGCGAGAAGGGCGCGATTTGGTACACCGGGTACAACCACCGGTTCGAGCCCCAGGTGGCTGCGCTGAAGGCGCGTCTCGATTCAGCCGATGTGGGCCGCATTTATTCCGGCCGTCTGTTCTACGGCAACGGGACCGTGCGGAACGTGATCGGGTCATGGCGGGAGGAAGGCCTCGGCGTCCTCGAAGACCTGGGATGCCACCTGATCGACCTGATGGGTCACCTGTTCGGATACGCGGAGGCCGATTTCCGCGTGTGGGCCGTCGAGGCCGTCGAGGCGAAAAACGCCGACCGGTGCATCCTGGCCACGCCCGATCACCGGTTCGAGCTGGAGTGCAGCATGCTCTGCTGGAAAAACACCTTCAGCATCGACGTATACGGGGAGAAGGGATCGCTCCACGTAAACGGCTTGTGCAAATGGGGGGACAGCGAGCTCACCTTCCGGGAGCGGGTCTTTCCCAGCGGCGTCCCCATTGAATCCCGCAGCGTCGCGAAAGGTCCCGACCTGACCTGGGAGAAGGATTTGCAACACTTCGAGACCCGGGTGGACAAGGGGAAAACCTCCCGCGAGAACGACGCGCGGATCTCGAGGGCCATCCGGACCATCCCAGCGGCTTGCCGCCCGGCCTGATCAAATTGGACAAAACGGGATTCCTCGGGCTCTCTCACCTGGGCGTCGTCTCGAGCGTCGGGTGGGCGTCCTTCGGCCGGCCGGTCGTCGGGATCGATCCCGACGAAGCGATCGTCGGCCCGCTGAATGAATCTGAGCCGCCGGTTCACGAGCCGGGGTTGCCGGAACTGTTCGGGCGCCACCGGGGGCGGATGACGTTCGGGACGGATGTCGCCCTCCTTCGGGATTGCCCCTTGGTGTTCATCACCCGGGACATCCCGACCGACGCGGATAACGCCGGTGACCTGTCGGCGGTGTCCGATCTGGTGGACCGCGCTGTCCCGCATCTACAGCCGGGCATCGTCCTGGTCCTGATGAGTCAGGTGCAACCGGGCTTCACGCGCGCCCTGGGCGAGCGAATCCGGGCGGCCCGGCCCGAGCTCGCGTTCACGCTGTACTATTGGGTCGAGACCCTCATCATCGGCGACGCCCTGGAACGCTTTCTCCGGCCCGAGCGGCTCATCCTCGGCTGTCCGGACGCGGAGGCCCCCATCGCCCCCATGCTGGAGGCCGGGTTGAAGGATTTTGAGGCGCCGATCTTCTCCATGTCGTACGAAAGCGCGGAGCTGGCCAAGACCGCGGTCAACCTGTTCCTCTATTCCTCGGTGTGTTCGGCCAACCAGTTGTCGGAGATCTGCGAGGAGATCGGGGCCGACTGGTCCGAGATCGTCCCGGCACTCCGAACGGACCGGCGGCTCGGCCCCGCGGCGTACCTGCGGCCGAGCCTCGGGGTGGCGGGTGGAAATCTGGAGCGGGACCTGAGCACCTTGCGGCAGGTCTCCCGAAACGAAGACCTTGACAGCGACCTCCTGGATTCGCTTGTGAACTACAATGGGAAAAGATTCGCATGGATCCTGCGAAAGCTCCGGCGGCATGTCTTTGATGAAGTCGCGCGCCCGGTCATCGGCGTGTGGGGTCTTGCTTACAAGAAGAACACCCAGTCCACGAAGAACGCTTTCTCGCTGCGCCTCCTCCGGGACCTTCACGGGCAGGCCGAGTTCCGGGTCTACGATCCCCGGGTGAAGGCCCTTCCGGTCGAGGGGGGCGCTGAGGCCGCCGAGGACCGCGACGGGGTCCTGGACGGGGCGGACGCGCTCCTGGTCATGACCGATTGGGACGAATTCGCGCGGGCGGACGCAAGGACGCTCGTGGAAAGGATGCGTCGGGCGGTGGTCATCGACTGCACCGGCGTCCTGGCGGACGTGTGCCTGGGACGCGATGGCGTGCGCTATGTTTCGATGGGCCGGGGCGTCTGGCCGGGGGACGTGGACCGAAGCGGGAGATGACAATGAATTTCTCCGAGACCTTCCTGGAAGAGACGGCCCGAATCGCCGGGCGGATCGACCGCGAGGCGATCGAGCGGCTGGCGGATCTCCTGGCGGGGGTGCGCGATGGGGGCGGGCGGGTCTTTTTCCTGGGGGTCGGCGGGAGCGCCGCGAACGCCTCCCACGCCGTGAACGATTTCCGCAAGCTCGCCGGCATCGAAGCGTACGCCCCGACGGACAACGTCTCGGAGCTCTCGGCCCGGATCAACGACGAGGGTTGGGATTCGTCGTACGCCGAGTGGCTCAAGGGGAGCCGGATCTCCGCCAAGGACGCCGTGGTCATCCTGTCCGTTGGCGGCGGCGACCCGGAACGGGGCGTCAGCCTGAACCTGGTCCGGGCCATCGAGACGGCGAAGTCTGCGGGGGCCGGGGTCTGCGGAATCGTCGGCCGGGAGGGGGGTGCCACGGCGGCGGCGGCGGACGCCTGCGTCATCATCCCCCCGCTGAGCGCGGACCGGGTCACGCCGCACACCGAATCCTTTCAATCGGTTGTGCTCCACCTGCTGGTCTCGCACCCCCGGCTGCAAATCTCGTCGGCGAAGTGGGAGTCGTTGAAATGACTGACATAAAGAATTGGCGGCGGGTGGTCATCCTGGGCCACACCGGATTCCTGGGCCGGGCCCTCCACCGGCATCTCGAGCGGGACCGAGAGGTGATCGGCCATTCCTCCGCGTCCATGGACCTCTGCCGGCCGGAGAGCCTGAAGCCGCTGGCTGATATCGTGGACGAGGAGACCGCGGTGGTCCTGATGGCCGCGCACACGCCCGACAAGGGCGACAACTGGGCGAGCTGCGACGCCAACATCCGAATGGCCGGCAATGTCTGCGAAGCCCTCCTCGCGAAACCGCCCGGAAAGTTCGTCTTTATGAGCTCGGACGCCGTCTACCCGATGGGGGACGAACCCGTCACGGAAGCCACGCCGGTGAACCCGGAGGATTCGTTTTACGCCCTCGCCAAATTCACCGGAGAGTGCCTCGGCCGAAAGCTGCTGGGGGGGGGGAGCGGCGTCCCGGTCCTGATCCTCAGGCCCACAATCGTGTTCGGACCCGGCGACACGCATCAGTCCTACGGCCCGAACCGTTTCTCGCGGACGCTGGCGGCCGACCGGGAGATCCGAATTTTCGGGCGGGGAGAGGAGACGCGGGACCATCTGTACATCGACGACGCCGTGCGGCTGATCGAGCGGCTCGTTTTCTCCGACGCCGCGGGAACTTACAATCTGGTCTCCGGCGCAAGCCGATCCTTCGCCGAGATCGTCGAGGGTTTCCGGAGGATCGCGCCGTTCGAGTTTTCCGTGACTCACGCGCCCCGGAAAGGCGAGATCACACATCGGCAATACGACGCATCGCGCCTGACCCGGCAGGTCCCCGGCTTCGAGTTCACCGATTTCGATAAAGGCCTACAGGCCACGCTGGAGTTCTTTGCCGATGGATGATCCCGGAGGAGAGACCGCCTTCCAAGATCGTGGGCAAATCATATGATCGCCTCTTGAGGGTTTTCCGGAGGGCTTTCAAAAGCCCCGGCGTTTTCATTCATTCGGCTTCGAGGTTCTTACCGTGATCATCGACACGCACGCGCATTTGTATCCCGAGGCTTATCTGGACCTCATCGAGGCCCAGGGGGACAAGTATCCCGTCCGGATCGGCCGGAACACCGAAGGGCATCGCGTCCTTCTCTTCGACGACCGGGAGTTCTTCACCTTCTTCCCAGGGTTTTACGACGTGGACGTCCGTCTGGCCGAGATGGAAGCCGCGGGGGTGGACTTCCAGGTCCTGTCCATCGCGCCGCCGATGGTCTTCTGGGCCGACCCGGACTTGGGGCGGGCGCTCTGTCAAGTCTTCAACGACGCACTGGCCGCGGTCGTCCGGGCGCACCCGGACCGATTCGTCGCCCTGGCCGCTCTGCCGCTTCAGGACCCGCCCTCGGCCATCCGGGAGCTGGAGCGCGCCGTCAAAGATCTGGACATGCGGGGGTGCCTGCTGGGCTCGAACATCCGGGGCCGGGACCTCGACGGAGAACCTTTCGAAGATTTCTTCGCGGCCCTGAGCGAGGCGGAGGTTCCGGCGTACGTGCACCCCATCCTCCCCGCCGGGCGGGAGCGGATGCGGGACTACCGCCTGGACGTCCTCCTGGGCTTCCCCGTGGACACCACCCTCGCGGCAGCGCGCCTGGTCTTCAGCGGCGTTCTGGAGCGCTATTCGAACCTGAGACTGATCCTCTCCCACCTGGGAGGCGCGCTGCCCTTCCTCGCCGGTCGCCTCGCGAGCGGGTCCGATTCGTTCGAGGGAATCGAGAAGAAGATCTCGGGAGACGCCAGGGATTACTTCCAGATGTTTTACCTGGACACGATTGCCTATGAGCCGGAGGTCCTCGCGTTCGGCGTCGGCTTCGCCGGTGTGGAGAAGATCGTCTTCGGCACGGACAGCCCGTTCTTCGGCGAGTGGAACCTGCGCGAGTGCCTGGCCGTCGTCAACGATTGCGAGCGCCTCTCCGACGCGGACCGGCGGGCCATCCTGACGGAGACGCCCAGGAAATTGTTCGGCATCGATGCCGGCTGACGGAGAACGGGTGAGAATTCCTTTGAGCGGGGATGAGAACCGCATGTCTATCGTTTCTAGTCTTTCAGCCCCATCTTGATCCCCGCATCCGCGGTTTTGGCCGTCCTGGGCGCCGCCCTGTTCTTCGCCGTGGCCGATATCTGCGTCAAGAAGGCGCTTCCGTTCACGACGCTGATCACGGCCTCCCTGGTGACGGTGGCCGTCCAGTGGCTGCTCTACACGGCCGTTATCCTCGCGGCGGGGACGTTTTCCCAAATGAATTCGGCTGGAGTGATCTGGTTCGCCGTCACGGGCGTTTTGAATCCCGTCCTGTTCCTGGTTTTTTATCTAATCGGCTTTCAACGAATCGGGGTCGCCCGGTCGGCCCCCCTCAAGGGAATAAGTCCCGTCTTCGCCGTGGTCTGCGCTTTTCTCGTCCTGGGCGAGCGGCTGGAGGTCGGCCAATACCTCGGAATCGCGATGGCCATCGGGGGAATCGGCATCATCTCCACGGAAGGTTGGGTCAAACCATCCGGTGAGACCGATCCCTCCTGGTTTTCCAGGGTCCAAGGGGTTTCGCGGCCGAGAAAGATCGACTACCTCTTCCCCATTTTGGCCGGGGCCACCACGGGGGTGTCCTCGGTGATGCTGAAGATCGGCCTGTCGAAAATGCCCTCTCCCCTGCTGGCCGCCTGGATCGGCGTGACGGTGGCTCTGGTGCTCTTGCCCCTCCTGGCCTTCATCTTTCCGCCGGGAGAGAGGTTCGGCCTGCGGGTGCCCGGCCTGCCCTGGCTCCTTCTGGGGGCCGTGGCCGCCACCGTAGCCGTCTACGCCCTGATTCTCGCCCTCAATCTTGGGCAGGTGTCCGTGGTCACAACCCTGAATCAGACCTCTCCCCTGTTCGTCCTGATTCTTTCGGTTCTATTTATTCGGCAACTGGAACGGGTCACGCTGAGGGTGGTGGCCGGGGCGCTCCTGACGGTGGGCGGAGGAATCCTGGCGAGCGTGATCCACTAAAGAAGGCAATCCGATCTTGAAGGATAATTCTGCGCGCAACGAAGTATCCCGCCTCTCACCCTATCGATGGGCGGACGGCCCGTTCCTCAGAGCCTGACGAAGGCGCTTCACTGAACCGCTCCCTTCAGTAACCCCGCACTGGGAATTGGTATGATCGTGGACCCCCTTCCATTCGGCTTCGGCGTGACGGCATTGACCTCGCCGGGCTTTCCACCTCCGTCATGACGCCCGCCTCCGCGATTGCGATGGCCATCGGATCGGCCTTTTTCTTTGCCGTGACGGAGGTCGCGATGCGCAACGCCCTGCGGACAGCGACGCCGATGATGACTTCCACCACGGTGATGGCGGTCCAGTTTGTCTTTTTTTCGGCCTTGATCCTGGGCACGGCCGGATTCTCCGGCCTCACCCTTTCCGGATTTCTCTGGTTCGCGGTCGCGGGATTCTTCAACCCCTACCTCTTCCTGGTCTTTTACCTTATCGGCGTGCAGCGGATTGGGGTTGCGCGCTCCGCGCCCATCAAGGGCTCTGCGCCCATCTTCGCGGTGATCTTCGCCTGGTCCTACCTCGGGGAGCGGCTCCACCCCCTCCAATATCTGGGAATCGCGCTGATCGTGGCCGGGGTGGTGGTGATCTCCACCGAGGGGCTCGGGAAAACGGGGGATGAGGCCGCGGGGAAATCCCGGAGAAAGGTTGACGCCGTATTTCCCCTGTTGGCCGGGGTGGCGGCCGGGGTGGCGGCCGTCTTTTTCAAGGTGAGCATGGCGAAGCTGCCCTCCGCGCTTCTGGGCGCATGGACCAGCACGGTGGTGGGATTGGTTCTCTTTCCGCTCTCGGCCCTTATATTTTCAGCGGACCGGCGATTCAGCGTCGGCCTGCCGTCCATACCCTGGCTCCTCCTGGCGGCGACATCGGCGACGCTGGCCATGTACGGCTTCATATACGCCCTGGGCGGCGGGCAGGCTTCTATCGTCTTGACGCTCGCGCAGACTTCGCCCCTCCTTGTGGTCTTGATATCCGTTTTGTTCCTTCGTCAACTGGAGCGGGTCACGCCGCAGCTGGCGATCGGCGCGCTCCTCACGGTGGGCGGCGGCGCCCTGGCCAGCCTGTTCTGATGGACCGGACCGGCGCGCGTCTGCGCACCCGCAACGCTCCAGTGAGGGTTGGTTTTGGAAATTGTAGAATCATCCGTCTGGTGGTAGATTGAGACGTACGGCGAGCCGGGAAGCGGCTTTACAGTTGACCGATGTGACAGGAAGCGAATCGGGATGAAAATTTTCGTGGACTCCGCGAACCTCTCGGAGATCGAGCAGGCGCTCGAGCGCGGATTCGTCTCAGGCGTGACGACGAACCCGACGATCTTCTCCAAGGAAGAGAAAGGGGACTTCCGCGGGCGCGTCCAAGAAATCATCGACCTGCTCAAACTCTACGACGCCGACATCCCGATCAGCGTGGAGGTCTTCACGACCGACCCGAAGGAGATGCTCAAGCAGGCGGACGAGTTCGTCCGGCATTTCGGCGGGTATGAGAAGCTAGTGATCAAGGTGCCGATCGGCTGGGACGAGCTGGCGGTCATTCGTGAGCTCCGGAAGAGAGACATCCCGGTGAACTGCACCTGCTGCATGTCGTACAACCAGGTCATCATGGCCGCCGCCGCCGGGGCAAACTACGCGAGCCTGTTCTACGGGCGCATCCGGGACATCGGCCACGACGGCCTGTCGATCGTGCGGCAGATCCACGCGACGTTCCGGGAGCGGCAGCCGGCGTGCGAACTGATCGTCGGAAGCATCCGGCACATCACGGACATCAACGACGTCCTTCAGGCGGGCGCGGACATCGTGACCGTCCCGCCGAAACTCTTTCCGCAAATGGTCGTCCACCCGAAGACGGATGAGGTGGTGAACCAGTTCGTGACGGATTTTCAGAAGTGGATGAAATGACCGTCCCCCGGCGTTTGAGACCGAAGCCGGGCATCGCGGAAACCGTCGGTTGGGTCCGGGAACATCTCGATGTCCTCAAGGACCTTCCCACCTAATTCCATTTCGAGCCTTAGCTGCGAGCGGCTCGCTTTCCCTTTGTCGAATTACTCGAATCCCAGGACGCAGACTTGACCGACCCACACTCCATTTCCGTATTCGTTCCCGCCCTCAATGAAGCCGGCAACCTCGAAGGCGCGATCCGGGACATTGTCTCGGCCGCCGAGGAGGTGTTCGATGATTACGAAGTCTTGATCGTCAATGACGGAAGCACGGACAACACGGGCGAAGAGGCTGATGGGCTTGCCCGGGAAAATTCGAACATCCGGGTGATTCACAATTCGGGGAACCTCGGCTTTGACCAGTGCTACCGAATCGCGGTCGGGCGGGCGGAGAAGAGATACTTTGTGTTCCTTCCGGGGGATCACGAAGTTGCGGGCGAGTCGGTTCGGGGAATCTTCGGCGCGGTGGGAAACGCGGACCTAGTGGCGGCCTACATCCAGAATCGCGAGACCCGGACGTGGCGCCGCCGGTTGATGGGGCAGACCTGTGTTTTCCTCTCCCGCATCGCCTCCGGCGTCCGCCTGAGGTATTTTCAGGGGCCGGTCGTCTACCCGACCGCCCTCGCCCGCGTCCTCCCATCGAAGACACGGGGTTTCTTTACGCAGACGGAAAAGCTGGTCTACGCGCTGAAAGCGGGGTGCACGGTTGTGGAAGTGGGATTGATCCACCGGAATCGCAGGCATGGCCGGTCCAAGACCGTTTCCGTGCAGAACATTCTGATGGCCCTCCGGACCATCGCCCGCTTGTGGTGGAGGTTTCAGGTCCGGGGGATGCGTCCGGCTCAATATCGGCCGGCGGCGGGCGACGCCTCAAGGGGCATGGATCGCTTGGCGGGAAAGGGAACCCGGGCGTGAAGACCGTTTTCGTCACGGGAAGGGCCAACTACGTAGGCGCCGTGCTCGTTCCCAAGATTCTGGCCAAAGGGCATAGAGTCAAGGTCCTGGACCTGTTCATCTTTGAAGGGGCGGGATTTCCGGAGAGCGACGCGCTCGAATGCATCGAAGGGGACATCCGGGATCAGGACCTGTTGAGAGAGATCGTTATGTCGCCCTGCTGGAGAAGGTGGGTTCACTCATGGCCGAAAAGACGTTCAACACCGACTACCAGAATCACCCAGTGGCGGAGATCGGCGAGATCGTCCGGAGTGTCGTCGCCTAGGAGATGCCGGCGCTGGACCCCATCGAGGTTGAGATCATGCCCTTCGACGAGCAGGGCCGTGAGGTGGTCGCGCGGTGGCCGGCCGCAGCGTGCTCTAAATTTTGAGTCCCGGTAATTCGCGGGGGTTCTTCGCTGCATGTCCTTCGTTCCGACTATGCTCCGACTCTCATACCCCGATCTCTTCCAGAATCCTTCGACAATCGTTTTCGATTCGCCCAGGACACGGTCTGCCGAAATACGGTCTACGGATTTTTCTATTTGACGGTAATCGGCACCTGAGGCGACTTCTCGCGGGCGTTGTGGCGGAGTGGGCTGCACGGGGGTAGCGATCCCGGGCGATTCTCGAGCGGATTCTGCGGTTGCGGCTACCCGGTCGCGGCCGGTGTCCGGATGACGCAGCAGGATACATGACAAAAAATACACGGACGTGTCGGAATCTGCGCTCAGAGTCCATATGGGCGTGAAGCCATCTCGTATAGAGGGCGAGGACCGCATAGGGTCCCGAGTCAAGATTGCCTTGAATCCGGGATTTCTCAGCAACAAAACGACTCCAGGGTGGGGTTTCGCTAGATTGAAATCCCTTGCAGGGCACGGGCGTGTAGGGCGGGACTCCTTTAGCCGCCCTGCGGTCTCGCCTTCGGACGATGACTCTGTGTGCGGATGTTCCTTGCGGCCACAAGGAAATCTTTGTGAGAAATGGAGGCTCGGGATTACATTGATTATGTGACCGTCCCGAGGTATAATGAACATTCTTAATTTTTAATTCTTGCGATAGCATTACCCCATTCGGCATGCTTCGACTCTTAAGGGGAAACCTGAGATGACCAGCAAGGCGGCCAGTGAGAGCCGGCTCGTCACCTTTATTCGGCCTCCGCTTGTATCCACTGAAAAGGCGCTCAGCAGCAACGACCCAACGCCGTCCATCGGGATCGCGTACCTGTCTGGCCACCTTCGCGCCAGAGGATATCGAACAGCTGTTGTTGACAGTATCGCCGAAGGGCTTGACCGAATCTGGCCTCTCCCCGCAAATGCGGGCTTCATCGCCAGGGGTCTTCCCCTCGAGGAGATCGTTGAGAGGATTCCGTCCGACACCGACTTGATGGCGTTCTCCATCATATTTTCCGGTGATTGGCCCTTGGCGCGCGACCTCATCAACCTGGTCAAGGAGCGTTTCCCGGACATACCGACCATCGCCGGCGGTGAACACATAACAGCCCTTGCGGAATATAATCTTCGGGACGCCAAGGGGTTGGATTACTGCGTGATCGGAGAGGGAGAAGGCCCCCTTCATGAATTCTGCGAGAACCTCTTCACTAAGGGAAACGGGAAGGGGACGCGTGGCGTTGTCTTCCTGGACGAGAACGCCAAATTCGTTTCGTGTGATGAAATTCCGCGCATCCGCGATGTAGGACAGATTCCGTGGCCCGACTGGGACAACACCCCTCTCGCGCCCTTCTGGAATTACGGGTTCGGTCACGGCCCCTCCTCTACGGATGTGCGCGGCATGCCGCTGCTTGCCTCTCGAGGTTGTCCATACCGGTGCACCTTCTGCTCGAGTCCGCAGATGTGGACCACTCGCTATATCACCCGAGACGTCGACGACACACTCGACGAGATTGAGCATTACGTCGAACGCTTCAATGTGGGCCTTCTCCAGTTTTACGACCTGACCGCAATCACTTTGAAAAAATGGATTGTGGATTTTTGTACGAAGTACATGGAGCGAGGGCTGAATGTAAGCTGGACGCTCCCTTCGGGCACCCGAAGCGAGGTGCTCGACGATGAGACCCTTGGACTGCTTGCACAGACAAACTGCACGTACCTTTGTTATGCGCCCGAAAGCGGTTGCGAAGAAACATTGCGGATCATCAAAAAGCAGATCACGCTGTCCAGGATTACAGAGTCCATGCGAACGGCCAAGGGAAAGGGCATCTCGGTTCGCGCAAACCTTATCATCGGTTTTCCTCATGAGACAAGAAAACAAATCTGGGAATCGGTTCTCTACGGATTGAAGTTAATCAGCCTGGGAATAGACGAATCAACGCTGCATCTTTTCTCTCCATATCCTGGATCGGAGATTTTCAACCAACTGGTCGAAGAGGGGACTGTCCAAGTGAATAACGATTACCTCTACCGACTTTCGACGATCAACGGCGATTTACTATCGTTGAATCAGATCACGTATTGTAAGCATGTTGGATCTGTCGAGTTGACCCTCATCCGCATTTTCTTCTATATCGCCCAATTCTCTCTAGCCTACCTTCTCTTCCCACACCGAATCTTACGGTTCATGCGTGGCCTTTTCGGTATGGATTCAACCAACACGTTCGAGAGAAAGCTCATCCGACTGTTCAGAGCGCGCTTTTCTTGGCTTAGAAAACTCACCGTACGGTCCGAACCCGCCCCCTAAACGGGATTCCGCCGAGCGTAGCGGGGAATCTCGTCTTGCTTCAATCTTTTTCCCAAGGTTCCGTAAAAACAAAGGGGTTCGGGTGACCTGCCCGCTAATGTTGTACCACTTTTTGAGTTAGTCTCTGCTCCCCGATGTCCGGAAGTGCAGGGAGGCAGTGGTCTAAATGGCCGTGGCAGAATCGGGAAGCAGCGGGCTCACTTTAGCGACTTCTGAAATTCCGTTTACATCGACTGAATCCGAAACAACTTCCTCGTCAATCCGCCCATCCATACGGCAACTCTCCCCTTCCACGTAAGATAATACCTGTTTTCACGGCAATGGAGGAACCGATTGACGACCATGGCCTCGAGCCGGCTCTGAACGATTCCTTCCACACCGTACCCCTGCCGTACATTCTCAAGCGTCAAGAACCGGCGGGGTGCTTTTCCGAACTCGGTCAGATATCGAAGGGTAATGGACCGAGCGACGTGAAAGTAAAACTGGGCCAGCGTGAGAAAGAGCAGTCCGTGGAATCCCACCCCGTTCAACAGGCCCAACGGGAAGCGTGTGTCCGCAAATCGGTCGGGCAGCCACCCGAGATCGGCCGGGGTAAGAACATAGAGAACGAGATAAACCGGAAGGGTTGCCACAAACCCCGTGACCATGGAACGGAAACGGCTTCGGGGAGACGACACGTGAAAGACGATGAGCTGCGCAATCCCCCACAACAGGGTCACGAGCCCGCTCAGGAGCAATCCTTTCAGCATGTGAACCAACGTCCGATTTCGTTTACCCTCCTCCCCGGATGTTGAGCGCGCGCCTCAGGAAGATGGCCAGGGAAGCAACCCGGGCGCCTCGCGGAAGAAGCCGGTACCCCCCGTCCTGTTCCGCCACGTACCTCCCCTCGAGAAGCTTCTTCAGCCGACGTTCCAGGATCGCGCTCCGCGGCCGGTCGCGACCGTACTTCTTCAAGGCCTCCTCCGCGGCCATGCCCGCACTTCCCCGCGCCCGGACTTCCAGCATCATCCCCATCGAGGGTCCAACGCCTGAGACATAGAGGAACACCCAGAAACCGTGGAACAGCATCAGCAGGACGAGAACGCCGTTCCAGAAATCGACCGACCGATTCGGCTCCAGCACCCCGTCAGGGAGAAATCCAAGGTCATGGGGAAGCCACAGATAGCAAAGCCCGTACAGCCCGACGGAAAAACCCAACACCACCAGGAGAACCCTGAATTCCTTGCTCCCACGATAGAATCTGAGCGCAAAGGAAGAAGCACAGAGCAGAAGAAAAAACACGAATCCGGAAAGGATCAGTCCCTTCATCTCAGCCTTAGAAAGTCACAAGCAACCCGAAAGTCAATCAACGTCCACGCCTGCGTCGCTCTCGGCGCCGGCCTTAGGGACACAGTTGTTCCATCTGCTGCTTTGGTTTTCATCCGTCTTCGATCCGCACCGAGTCCACCCGATTTGCGAATACCCCTGTCAACAAATCCATGAGAATGAAATTGAAACAGATCCATGGCGTCACCCAAGGCATTAGGTATCGCGAATCGGAGTCCACCGCTGCGATGGGATGGAAGACGGAGACCGTGAGGATCAGCGTGCCGCAGAGCAAGGCCGCGCCGGACTTGTTGACATCGCGGCGGAGCACACGATTCCAGCCGTAGCGCCGGATCGCCATCATCAGGAGCACAGCACCGCCCCCTGACAGCAGGATGCTCCCTCCGTAGAACAGTGCATTGAACACTTTATGTTTCAACGAATACAAAGGATAAACAGGAAAAATATATGCCATGAATCTCCGGATCGCCTGATGTGCGCAATATGCCTTGTAACTCCGGCACAGTTCCCTCAAAGACCTTCCTTTTGCCTCCTCTGGGGTGAATGGCACCTTGAGCTTCGGACTCAGTTTCGGGTCGATGAGGATATGTCCATTGATAAAATCCAGGCGGGTCTTATCCAGGTTGAAAACATCACGGAAGAACTGAACCTCTTTCGCACCATCCACGCGTAGGGCCTGATTCAGCCATGCCGAGTAACCCGCGTGAAAAACTATCGTCAACGCCACAAGCGCGACCAGATAAACCCTCTTTCCGAGTTGTCTCCCCCAAAGTCCATAGACGAACACCCCCGGAAGAATCAAGAAACCCCCCGCGCGGGAATAAAACATGCAATACCAGAAGACCGGAATGATAAACCACATTGGGCCTTTGAATCTTGGCGCTGTGATCAGCGCAACGACGATCGCCACGAGTGCAATCGAGCTGCCGTCGCTCAGGATGTAAAACGCCCATTTATAGATTTCTTCATTGGTCGCCACATAGAGCAGGGCGCAGGCCGCAAAAAAGGGGCGGACGCCGGCGTGACGGAGAATCCGAACCACACAAAGTGGAAGAAAGGCTGTGAGCACAGCGTTCAGAACCACAAATCCCCGTTGGCCGAGGAGATAGATCCAAAAATGCGTCATATGGTTGATCATGACACCGGGACTGTCCCCGGCCAATGATCGGGCCGACAACCCCTCCTTCCGAATGTGATCGGCCCACAAGAGGAAGGTCGGCGTATCCCCTCCTTCAAATATTCCCCGCGTCAGCCCCAGGCCGAAAACCCAGGCAACCCCAATACTAAGCCCGATCCAGGGCAGACCCTTGTCAACCTTTAGGTGGCCTTCCCACCGCCTCGCGAGGGCATCGATGGACCAAAAAGCTTTTTGAACCAGTCTGATCACGCGTCTTCGAGAATGGGCGAATTCGTCGATCGCCTCGACTCCTTCTCAGAATCCCGGTCTCTGGAGTCTGATCGTCCAAGGCGCTCTGATTGAAGACAGCCGTTCCAAGAAATGAAAAAACTCAGGAACAAGTTTGCCTGATTCTGATTTGCTCCAACGGAGGCGAAAAGCCCTTTCGAGCCGGGGGATCCCATCAATCGATCTTCCATCTCAAGCCAGCCAGACCCAACGGAACATTCCGCTCACCCACCCTTCGGGATGAAATAGTATCGATACAATTTCCATCCCGTCGGCGCTTCGAAGGAGGGGATATACCCTCCTTCCCACAAAAAGATCCCGCCTGCGGTGGATTTCTGTTATACAGGCAGGGTACTATGGAAGCATGTGTCGCCATGTCCTAAGCAGAACACCACTCGACGCGTCGATACATCTTTTTCAGATTGCTCCGCTGAATCATTCGGGCCATCCCGTCTGGATGGTTCGAATATAAGGTTACTGCGTTTCGAATATGGTTTCGTTGTGGTTCATCATGAAAAAATCTCAATGCAATCCCACCCGGGGCCTTTTCCAAATTTCTCGGATCGATTCGGTAATGAAAGGATTCCAACGTCTTGAAATCATAACTGAATCCCTTCTCGAACTCCTGATCCGGCTCATGCACGTTTCTTTTCTTCAACAATACAAACTGCCTTAACTCCCCAAAATACTCCGCAGTCGATTCATTCCAGATTCCCTTCTCCCCCAGAAATCGCTTCATACCCGCGAGCAACACTTTGGACGTATCTTCCAACTCAAAATACAAAAGAGCGCGGTGATCCAAGAGCTCATTGCCCCCCAGCTCGCCGGATACGTACTTCTGAACGCCCTCCGCATTGGAAACATGTGCCTCGGCGTCCTCGCGTGATTCATACAAATCCTTCATCGTGGCATTCAAAAAGCTATCCAAAATTCGGCGCATTCCAGGTGTATAGAGGTCTTCATTCTCCAGTAGATAAAGAAGGAAATCGAATACGGATATTTTCCACAATCGAAAAGGCGCAAAAAACTCCTGAAACAGGTCATTATTGATATATGTTTCGATAAAAAGGTTCATCATCCGGCAA
This sequence comes from uncultured bacterium, assembly GCA_964423875.1. GTDB lineage: Bacteria > UBA8248 > UBA8248 > JACPRG01 > CAYRGS01. The sequence continues at coordinate 12,750 of CAYRGS010000034.1, read as the reverse complement.
ACCACATAATCCTCGAAGGGCATGTCCTTGCTGCCAACGATGATCTCTTCGATTTCCGCTACGGGAATGGTCTCGCCACAGAATTGGTAATTCCCCGCACATCCGGGCAGGACACGGAAGCGCGTCAACAAGCGATACATATCTCGCGTCTCCTGGGAAGCCATCTCCGTTCCCATCAAGAGCATGGCTTGGTACATGCGAAAGGTGTTCACCTCACTGTCAATTCCGATGCGCAAGGACTGGAGGTGTTTTTCCTTCGTATCTCCCGGAAGGGCCAGAATGATCTCCGTATACGATTGTGCATCCTGGCTCCGGCTGTTGGCGTGTTCGATGAACTTTCTATAGGCCTCAATCGAGATGTTGTCCCTCTTGATGTTCTTCAGGACTTCTGGATCGGAAGATTGGATGGCCGATCCAATCACCCAAGACCCTTTCAACATAGAAACAGCCTCGATGATGCGCTCGGGCTTATTCTTCCCCGCGGACGCCTTGACCAAGATGGGCCAACCTCGCGTGCGCTGGAGATCGGCAATGACTTCGACGGTGCGTAAATCCTCCCTATACATCCCGAAATTGAGATCCGTGATGATCAATTCGTCCACGTCTTTGATGTGTTCAGCGATATAGTTCAATTCCTGCTGAACGCGCTCCGCATCGAAGCGCACCACTCTGTTCTTCGTGGGCAATCCGTCCGTGCAAAATGTGCAAGAGAAGGGACATCCACGCATCGTCTCAAGCATCGGGGCGAGAGGGGAATCGAAAAACTTGTCCATCAGGCCACTAAGATAGGGGGAAGGGATCTCATTCACGTTAAGAATGCGCTCGATCGATCCCTGGACCAACTCGTTCCCGTGGAGATAACAGCAGTTCTGGATCACCTCTCGGCGGGCCTTGAGCGCTCCCGGGTCAAACCCGCTCGCGTCCAACTTCCCCATGAGGTCAACAAAACCGAATTCACCCTCGTTTTCGATGTAAAAATCCACTGCCGAGTGCTTCCTGAGAAATTCTGCCTTCTCGCTTTCTACGAATGGAAAATTCGGTCCGCCTAAGATAACAACCAAGTCGGGGTAACGATTTTTTGCCCATCGGCTTAATTGATAACCAAGGTTCAGGTTCCAAGAGTAGTTCGACAGGGCCAGAACCCGCGGTGGATCCTGCTCAATGCGTTCCGCCAACTCTTCGGGAAACTTGAACAAGTGGAACTGGAATTCATTTCCCAACCTTTGTTTGGCATGGCTGGCCACATACGCAGTCCCCAAAGGAAAACTTAAGGCCGCGATGCCTTGAGCCGTATGGGTGAGATCAGCCAGATAAACTTTTGTCTTCTTGGACGAACAGGAATTTCCCATTTTAAATCCAGACAACCCTATATGGACCAGCCGTTGCTATTTGACTTAATTAGACCCCTCTTTTTCGGGGCTGTCAACACCATTTGGGGTGTCTGAAACCCTGATCGGAACGGTATCCGCCATTGGAAAATCCTGCCGCGTTGGCAGCACTTGCCCTCTGCCGGCAAACTGCGTAGGGGCCGAAGGGAATTAACCCTTAATCGGCGCTTTGGATATTTTCTACTTCAACCGCCCCGGCTCCAATACAGTGCAAGACGGCCACGGCCACACGGACCAATTCTTTTCGAATTCGATCCGCCGCCGCCGGGGTCAGCGCGTGTTTCCGAGTATTGATAGCCAACTTTTGAAACGTTCTGGTGACGGGACCTTGATACTGGTAGTAAATCCGCGTCAGCGTTTTATGGGAGATATCTGTCATCCTTGCAAGGATGGTAAGATTCCCATCCACTAGCCTCCACGCGGACTCCAGAATATCCTTCTCCTCCTTCGTCCACCCCGCCGAAAAGACCACGGCCCCCTTCCCGCTGGCTCCGTTTTCTCTTTCATCGTTTTCTCCTCCTCCGTTGTAGTTTTCTGAATTCAACTTTTGCTTCCGCCGCAAACCGTTCCGCCTCCCGTAAAAAACATAGCGCATACACACGACGACGGTTCCGACACCCCACAATCCGCAATTCAAACCCGTTATAATCCGTCCCTTCTTCAAGGGACGCATTGCCTTTGATTAAAAAACGCACACCAGACGTTTCCTAATTTCATTCGGGCAATCGAACGGGGGGGGAATGGGATACCATGCCCCGCTTCCGCTTGTCCCATTGAAACCTACGAATGAAACCGATGTTTGGATTTCGCCTGTGTGGATTTCCAAAGAAGAATTTCTTACGAAAAAGGCCGGCACTTTCGGCACCGGCCTCTTTCGCGCAATGAAAGTTTTTCGGGGGTCCCCAACCCCTAGGAGGGGTCCAGGGGGCTGGTTTTTCAAAAAAGCCCCCTGGGACTTTTCCTTAGAACTTATGAAAGTCTTTGAACTCCGGCGCGCGGTAGTGGACCTCCCACGGGTCGGTGTGGACATCGACAACGTACGTCACGTCCGACGCCAGGGCGCGCTCGAGGGCGGGCCGCAGGTCGTCCGGCTTCTCGACCCGCTCCCCCCTCGCCCCGTACGCCTCGGCCAGCTTCGCGAAGTCCGTCTGGCCGAAGTCCGACCCCAGGTACCGCCCGCTGTGCTGGACCTTCTGAAACAACCGGAGGGCGCCGTACCCGGAGTCGTTGTACACGATGACCACGACCGGGAGCTTCTCGCGGACCGAGGTCTCAAGCTCCTGCGTCATCATCCCGAAATCCCCATCGCCGATGGGGATAACGACCTGCCGGTCCGGGAAGGCCAGCTTCGCCCCCAGGCCGGCCGGGAAGGCGTAGGCCATGGACCCCGTGCCCAGCGGCGCGATGTACTGGTCGGGCCTGCGGATGAGGATCTGGTGGGCGTACTGGGTGTGGTTGCCCATCCCCACGGAGAAAATGGCGTCGTCGTCGCAGACCTCCATCACGTCGCGCGTGATGACCTGGGGTTTCACGGGGACGGCGTCCATGTCCGTGTCGTAGAACTTTTTCGTTTCGGCCGTATAAAGCGCAGCCAGGGATTTGACGCGCGGATGCTCCGCCCCCCGCTCATCCTCCAAACCCTCGCTCTTGCAGAATGTCAGGGCGTCGGCGAGGAACGCCCCCGAGTCTGCCACAGTCCCGACCTCGACGGCGTACTGCCGGCCAACCTCGAGCGGGTCGCTCTCGACCTGGACGATCTTCGCCTCCTTGGGGATAAGCGACCAGTTGATGGTGTTCACGTTGAGGAACCGGGAGCCCAGCCCCAGCACCACATCGGCGCGCCGCAGGGCTTCGTTGGCCGTGCTTCGCCCAAAGTGGCCGGCGATCCCGAAGCAAAGGGGGTGGTCTTCCGAGATGGCGCCCCGGCCCATCTCAGAAGTCACGACAGGAACCGCAAGCCGCTCGGCCAGCTCTACCAGTTGATCGGTGGCCTTGGACCAGATCACCCCCCGGCCGGCGAGAATGACGGGGTGGCCGGCCCCGGCCAGAAGGCGGCAGGCCCGTTCGACGGCTTCGGGGTCGGGCCGGGGGGTGTTCGCGACGAAGGCGGAGCGGCCTCCCGCCAGGGAGAGGTCCGTGCTCTCGACTTCCACAGGCTGTTTGATGAGGTCTTTCGGAAGGTCCAGGTGGACGGGGCCGGGCATTCCCGAGGTCGCGACCTGAAAGGCGGTCCGCAGGAGCCGCTTGATGTCCTTGGCCTCGCGGAGCTGGTCGCTCCATTTGGTGACCCGCTCATAGACGCCGTTCACGTTGAACTCGTGCCAGAGGTTGCGTCCCAGGCGGAAGGTGTCCAGGTTCCCCGACAGGACGACGAGGGGGACGGCGTCCTTCTGGGCGATGTGCGTCCCCAGGACGCCGTTGGCGATCCCGGGCCCCACATGGAGCAAGGCGCAGCCGGGCTTGCCGGTGACCCGGGAATACGCGTCGGCCATGGCGGTGGCGCCGTGCTCCATCCGGCACGTCACGTAGCGGATCTCATCCTGCCGGTCGTACAGGGCGTCCAGGATGGGAAGAACCGTGTCCCCCGTGATGCCGGTGACGAATTTGATCCCCTCGTCGATCAGGTGCTGGACGAGATACTGCGCGGCGGTGTGGGGCATGCACCCTCTCCTTTCTCCCCCCCGAGCGATTCGCGGAACGCCTCAAGTCTCATCGTCCACCACGGCGATGGCGCTGATCTCGACCATGCACCGGGAGTCAGTGGCGAGCTTCACCACTTCGACGGTCACCGTTGTGGGCTTGTTGCCCGTGAAGTACTCCGCCCAGACCGCGTTCATCGCGTCCTGCTGGGACATGTCCGTCACAAAGCGGGTGCATTCCACCACATCGTCAAAGGTCGCGCCCACGGCCTCCAGGCTTTTTTTCATCCCCTCCAGGGCCGCACGGGTCTGGCCGCCCAGATCGGTCGGCATGTTGTCGAACTCCTCAGTGATGTGCGGGTGAGAGTGGTACATGGGGGCAGAGGTGCACCCGGCGATGAAGACGATCTTACCCCGGTTGACCTTGATCACCGGAGCGTAGGGCATCCACTTGCTGGTGTCCGCATCCTTCCAATGAATGTGTTCAATGTCTTTGGCCACGTCCCTTCGCCTCCCTTCCGGTTGGATTTCAGGTTCCCCAGCGGTATCGGGTCGGACTGTTTCTGACTAGACTCCGATGATGTTCTCCACCGATGAGGTGTTGGCCCGGGGAGCGGCCTGTGGCGTCGATCTCAGCCATTGTCTTTCTCCAGCCTCTCCCCCGGCGATTATGCCCGGATGGTTCGTTCCGATCCCTTGGCGGCGGGGGTTTGCGACCAGGGATCGATGCCCACGAGCTTGCGGAACTCTTCCGCCGTGGCGGGCCGACGGCCCAGGTGACGGGCGATCTCCTTCGTGGCCTCGACAACCTCCCGGCTGGACTCGACCCTCTCGTCCTTGTGGGGGAACTTCCAGAGCGTGTCCTCCATGCCGACCCGGACGTGGAGGCCCAGGAGCATGGCCAGGGTGGACAGGAAAATCGTGCACCGCCCCGGGTCGCTCACCATGATGACGGACTCGGAGTCGATCTCCCGGATTCGGTTGACGAGGAAGAGCAGTCCTTCGGTCATGGCGCGGGGGTGGGGAAAGTACATCGTCCCCGGCAGGCCGGGCAGCAGGTGCCAGACCAGGGGCGGGTCAATGAGGCCCGCGTCGATGAGGTAGCGCTTGGCGTTCTCGATGCTTCCCGTGTCGTGGACGTCGATGAGGGGCTTGACGCCACAGTCGCGGAAGTACTCGGCCTGGGCCCGCATGGTGTCGGGGGACATGGCCCTCAGGTTGTCCCCCAGCAGCCCGGTCGAAGGATTGACGATGGACATCTCGAACAGGCCGTCCGTCACCGGCCCCACCGCCTCGGGGAAGGATGTTCCCGTCATGCACCCGCCGTCCACGACGATTCGGTCGCCGTATTTTGTCCGCAGGGGGTCGATGACCCTGTGGAAGTTCTCCAGGCTGGCCGAGGGCCTGCCCTCGTCGTCGCGGACGTGCATGTGGATGGAGACCGCACCGAGGTCCACGCATTCCTCGATGGCGCTGCGGATCTCACCGGGATAGATGGGGATATTCGGGTTCTGCTCGCGATCGATGAAGACACCTACCACCGCCACGCCGAGGACCACCACGTCAGGGACGTCCCACTTGGGCTGGTTGCGAAAATCGACGAACTTGTCCCCCCACATCATGTAATAGGGGGGGAGGACGTCGGCGTACTTCTTGACCATCTCCCACCGGTCTCGGATCTCGGTCATTGGCGGATGTCTCCCATTCGGATTCGGTTGAAGGAGGCTTGGGAAACCTTAATCAGGAGGCCGGGCCCTGTAAACAAGCCCGGAACGCCAGCCGCATCAGAAGCCCGCTTTCACCGGCTGGCCGATGCCGTACTTCTCCCAGTTCTCGCGGACCTCGTCCATGACTTCCGGTTTCGGCAGGCAGGCGTCCGGCAGAGGGTTCACGAGCGGCTTCGTCGCGTCCATGACGATCTTCGAGATCACGTTTGAAGTGCCCACCGCCTCGGGTGGCATGGCCGGGTCCACGGGGTTGCCCGGAAGTCCGGTCAGCACCTCCACATCCTTGACCGGGTCGAAGCGGGTTGAGAGCGCCCAATCGACTTCGTCCCAGTTGGTGGGGTCCACGTCTTCGTCCACGATGATCAGGGTCTTGATGTCTCTGCCGGCGGCCGTCCCCAGGGCGGCCAGGGCGGCCATCTTGCCGTGTCCCTCGAAGTGCTTCTGGATCTGGAGGATGCAGTTCCTGCGGGTTCCCCCGATGGTCATGTGGAAGCGGCGGTAACCGGGCACGCCCTTGAGCTGGCGGTGGATGTCCAGCTCGGTCGGTGCGGTTTCCAGGAAGGCGTTCTCATTGGGCGGCCTGCCGATGTAAAGCCCCTGGTAGATGGGCTCCCGGCGGTGGGTGATCGCGGTGACCTCGAAGATCGGAACGGGATGAGCGCCCCCGTAGTAGCCGTGATATTCTCCGAAGGGACCGTCGATGTGCTCCCCTTCGATCAGGATGCGTCCCTCCAGGACAATCTCCGCCGTCGCCGGGACCTCCAGGTCAATGGTCTTGCACCGGACCATCTCCAACGGCCCGCCGAGCAGGGCGCCCGCCATGGCCAGCTCGTCCACCTCCGTGTTGAAGGGGCAGACGCACGCGTGGGCCGTCATGGGGTCGACGCCGATGGCGACGGCCACGGGGGCGGGCTCGCCGGCCTGGAGGAATTCCTCCCGAATGAGGCCCAGGTCCCGGCCGGGGTCGAAGTTCATTGTCGTTTGGCACCCGTCGATCCGGAGCATCCGGTAGGGCGCGCCGTTGAAGACTCCGGTTTCGGGGTTGCGTCCGATGCAGAACCCCAGGGTGACGTACCGGCCGGCGTCCCCTTCGTTCCCCACCGTCAGCGGTAGGAGGTCGAGGGTCGCTTCCTCGCCTTTCAGGACCACTTCCTGGCAGGGGGCGTCGGACACGACGGTCGGAGGGATCCCCCCGCGGCTGATCAGGTCCGACCACAGCTCGGCCAGCTCAAGGTAGTCGTCGCAGCCGAAGGCCCGGGCGATGCGCCGGCGGGTCCCATAAACGTTCGTCAGGTGCGCCAGGTCGGAGCCCTTGACCCGCTCGAACAAAAGGGCCGGCCCATCCTCCAGGGACGCCTTGTGACAAATCGCCCCAATCTCTTGATCGGGGTCCACTTCGACCTCGACATTGGCCAACTCTCCTTCTGCCCGAAGGTCATCCAGGAAGCTGCGAAGGTCGCGGTAAGCCATTCGATTTTCTCCGCTTAAAAGGGATAGTCATGGAAATGGAAGGTCAAGGACATGATCGGGATCAGTCCCCCGGAGACCTCGGGAAGGCCCTAGGACGCCTCTTTTTCCAATCTTCATCCCCCCCCTGCCGCCTTATGGGACAGGGGATGGCGATTTGAGCTGAAAAAGACGTAAATGCATGAGACCATTCTACCATCTTCCGTTGGCGATATAATACGAGGAATCGAGCGTCCGTCTCGGTCCTTGCCGATCCGGCAACGGAGGGATCGATTTCCGATCCCCGCGCCGAGACCGGTTCCGTGGATGCGGACCGTCTCGTGACCCTCCCTCAGGAGCGCCTCGGCCATGTCGGAACAAATCGACCTCCTCATTCAGAACGGACTGCTCGTCACCGTGGACCGCGAGCGCCGGATCATCACCGATGGTGCAGTCGCAGTCCGGGGTAACCGGATCCTCGACGTCGGGAAGACCCAGGACCTGAAGGAAAGGTACGAGGGAAGGAAGGTCATCGACGCCTCTGAGCGGGTCGTCCTGCCGGGGCTGATCGACTCCCACTTCCACGTCAGCAACGAAGGCCCCAAAGGGTACATCGCCGATGACGTTCCGGCCTGGGACTGGATGACCGACGTGGTCCCGCGGATCAACGCCTCCATGACGCCCGAGGACGAATATCTCCTCTCCCTGGCCATCCTGATCGAGTGCGTCAAAACGGGCACGACCACGGCCTTCGAGGCGGGGACGACGAAACACCCCGCTCAGCTCGTCCGGGCGATGGAGGAAATCGGAATCCGGGGGGTGGTGGGGAAATTCACCTGGGACCAGGTGGAGGAGCCCGCCATCCTGCGCTCCTCCACGAAGGAGGCCCTGGAGAACGCTGAGAAGGTCATCAAAGCCCATCACGGCAAGGGGAACGGGCGGATCAACGCCTGGGTCTCGCTCCTGGGGTGCGGGACGATGTCTGATGAACTCCTGGTGGGCGCCAAGGACTTGGCCGACCGCCTGGGCGTGGGGCTGAACTTCCACCAGTCCACGGTGACCCGGGAGGTCGAGGAGTTCGTCGCGCTGAACGGCAAGCGGCCCATCGAATACTTCGCCGACCTGGGCGTCCTGGACAGGAACGTCCACCTGATCCACATGGTCGATGTGAGCGACCGGGAAGTGGACCTTCTGGCCGAGCACAACGTCAAGATCGTGAACTGCACCGCGACCGGCCTCAGTCTCGGATACGGCCTGACCCCCCTGGGCAAGTTCCCCGAGATGATCGACAAGGGGGTGTGCGTCGCCCTGGGGTGCGACGGGGCCAACTGCTCCAACTATTTCGACATGGTCCGGGTGATGTATCTCGCGGCGGGCCTCTACACGGACGCCCGGACGGAGCGAAGCCTCATTCCGGGAGAGAAGGCGATCGAGATGGGCACGATCGACGGGGCGAGGGCGATGCTACTGGAGAACGAGATCGGCTCGCTCGAAGCGGGCAAGAAGGCCGACATCATCCTCTTCGACCGCCGACGGCCCGAGTGGATCCCTATGCTGAACGTGGTCAACAACCTCGTCTTCTCGGCCGACGGAAAGAGCGTGGATACGGTCATCATCGATGGCGAGGTCGTGGTCGAGGGCGGGAAGCTGATGACGCTGGACGAGTTCGCCGTCTACGACGCGATGGAGAAGGTGGACTGGGCGCGGATCATCGAGGATCGGACGGGGATTCCGCTCAAGACCCGATGGCCCGTGATCTGAAACCGGAGGCTATGGCCGGCGCCGGCTCTCCCGAAGCCCGCGAAACTGATGAGCGAATTCCACAAGCTCATCGGCGAAGTGGTCCACGCGCTCCTTGATCGGTTCGGAAGCGAGCGCGTATCCCTCCCCCCTCCCCTCCCCCTCCTGTACATTTTGATAGTCTTCGGCGGACGTGCAGACGTTTGTCGTGAGCGCAACGCCGAGCAGCCCGCGGACAACGATTCTCAGGTGGTCGACCGCCTGCGTGGTCCGGTCGCCGCCGTGGCCCATCAAGCCGACAGGCTTATACATGAAATGGGGGATGGTCAGGGTGTCCACAGCATTTTTGAGCACGCCCGAATAGGAATTGTGGTACACCGGCGAAGCCCAGATGAACCCGTCACAGGCGTCGGCCGTCTCCGCCAGCCGTTGGACAACAGGATCGGGATGGAGCCGGGGGTCGGCGTGATAGGCCGGGTCAGCGATGGGCAGAGGGGCCTCCCGAAAATCCCAGAGTACAACGCGCGCCCCCCGTTCGCTCAAAGCCCCTTCCACGAATCGCGCGAGGGTGAAGGTGTGGGAGGGACGGCGGACGCTGCCGCTGAGCACGAGAATCTGCAGGGAGTCGGACACGTTCATCAAAATCCGGTTCCGTCGGGAAGAAACACCTCCAAAAAACCAGCGCCCATATTACGCCAAGTGACATCTCCAAACGCAAGGGAGCGGACGCGCCGGTCCGCCCAAATTCTATCCGGACAAACCCGAGGACTTCGTCGCGAAACGTCCATCCCCGCCGTTTTGAGAACGGGGTCGGGCCTCTCAGCCGATTATCCGGGCTGGTTGTGTCATAATCGGAATCCGCCGGGACAGGCTTCAGGCGCGTCGCTCCTCCCTTCGCGGTGAATAGGATCTCCCTGAATTGTCGAAGCAGAACCGTTGGATTCTCCTTTCGGCCGCCTGGTTCGTCGCGTTCAGCCTGCGGGCGGGCTCTATCGCGGTCTCGCCGATCCTGCCGCTGATCAAAGCGGACCTGGCGCTCTCTTACGCGCAAACGGGTTTCCTCTTTGCCATCCCCACCCTCCTGATGGCCGCCTTCGGGCTGCCGGGCGGGATGCTCGCCGATTCGCTCGGGATGAAAAAGACGATCACCATCGGCCTGACGCTGATCCTGGCGGGGACCGCGCTGCGCGCCGCCACGTCTGGATTCCTCGCGTTGACGGTCTGGACGGCCGTTCTGGGCGCGGGGATGGGCATCGCGAACCCCGGCCTGACCCGGATGGTCAAGGACCGGTTCGCGGACATGCCGGGGACCGCCACGGGCATCTTCACGAGCGGGTTCATCGTGGGCGCGACAGCGGCCTCCTGGCTGACGATTCCTTATTTGCTGAGTTGGACCGGGTCCTGGCGGGGAACGTTCGTCGTCTGGAGCGGATTCGCGCTCCTGGCGTTGTTGGGATGGCAGATCATCGCGAAGGAGGGCAAGACCTCCGGAGGCGGCGTCCCGGACCTCTCAGGAATCTGGCGGGATAAAACGGTCTGGAAGCTGAACATCATCTTCCTTTCAATGAACGTCAGTTTCTACGCCATCGCTTCCTGGATCCCCACCTACTACCAGGAATTAGGGAAAAGCCTGGAATTCGGAGCCTTGGTCCTGACGATCTTTTTGATCGCGGGCCTGCCGTCCAGCCTGGCGGTGCCCTACCTTACAGACAGGATCAGCGGAAAAAAGTGGAGCCTGATCATTTCGTGTCTCACCTTTCTTCCGACGATCTTCGTGTTGATGTTTTTTCCGTTGGCTGCGCCCTTCGCGCTGGCGGCTGTCATGGGGATCACGTCGACGGGAATCTTCGCCCTGAGCTTCGCGCTTCCACTGTATTACGTGGATGCTTCCAAGGTGGGCAGTGTCGCGGGGATGAACCTGCTGGTCGGCTACGGCGGGTCCTTTATCGGCCCGTTCGCCCTGGGCCTCGTCCACGATCTCACGGGAAGCTTCGTGGCGGGCTGGCTCATCGTCGTGGCGATCCTCGCCGTGCTGATGGCGGTGGCTTGGTCGCTTCCGAAGAAGACCCGGTGACTCCCTTCCATGGGTCAGCCCCTACCCATGCGCGATTCAATGCTGTCTACCTGGATTTCTCACAACCCTATGCTTCGGCAGCCGCTGGCTGCCCTGGTGATGAAAAACCTCTCTATGTGGTGTAGCGCGGAGAGGGTCGCAAACCCTAAGCTTCAGCCTCCGCTTGTTTTTGATGCAGCGCCGCGTTTTGGCGGAGGCTAAGGATCAACCGACCCGCGCCTCCGCGCTACACGCTACTTGCAATTCTCCTGAATCCACCGCGAGAAGTTCGTGCGCATTTCCAGCGGGTGGGGGGGCGACACTCCCAGGCTTTCAACCTGCTCCGGCGTCTCGCGCTTCAGGCGCAGGTTGATGTACCCAAGCCGGCCGGAGTCGAGCATCCGGTCCAGAGCCGCGTCGAAGCCGTCGAGCGTATCCACCGTCGCCGTCTGGGGAAACTGGGCGGCCCGGGCAAAGTCCTCCAGGTTGACTTCGGTCGCGGGCAGGGGCTGGCGGCCGCCCGTGATGTACCAGCCGTTGAAGAAGGTCACCACCAGGAGGTTGGGCGGGGCCTTGGCGCCGGCGGTGACGAGGGTCTCCAATTTCATGAGCAGGCCGCCGTCGCCTTCCAGGACGATGACCGACTTGTCCGGCCGCGCCACCGCCATGCCCAGGGCAACGGAGATGTTCAGCCCCATGAAGTCGTTCAGGATGAAGTTGGGCCCGTGGGGGCGGACCTTGGAGATCATCCTGGCGGACGAGCCGAGATAGCTGCAGATGATGCGGCCTTCGGCCTTGGGGACCAGCCGCTCGAGGTACGCTTGACGCATGGGCAGGCGGGTCATGTCAAATCCCCCTTCGAGAGCAGGAGGGCGAAGGGCTGTTCGGCCTCGTGAACATAGGCGACGGCCCGGGCGACCTGAGCGCCCAGCGGCTCTTCCCGCGAGGCGTGGGCGAAGCTGACCCCCAGGCCCTCGAGCATCGGCTCCGTCGTCCGGCCCTTGTAAACGTGATAGTAGAGGGGATCGTCGCGGTGGGTCCCCCGGTGGCTGATAAGCATGAGCGTGGGCGCGTGGTACGTCTGGGCGAGAGCCACCCCCCGGCCGCTGCTGAGCAGTCCCGCGTTCTGAAATACGCACGCGCTCCTTTTTCCCGCTAGGGCGGCCCCGGCGGCGACGGCGACGGCCTCCTCCTCGCTGCAACACCGCACCGACTCAAAGTAGCGGTCCGCCGCTCCGGCGGCGATGAGCGGGCCGATGTACGTGTCGGTGACGGAGCTCAGGACACGGACCTCCGCCGCCTTCAGCCCCCGGATGATTTCCCGGCAGCCCTTGGACAGGCCGGACGTCTTGCTGGTTTTTTTGGCCACGCGATGTTTCCTCCAGTTCGATGCGGCGGCTTCCGGCCGGGTCGGCCTCCCAGCATGTCACGTACATTCAAGACCCATCCAAAGACGGCGGTCGGGAACGGATTGAACGCGCCGGCCTTCGGCGTTTCGGGGAGGTTCTCCAGCCAGGGTTAAGCCCGTCAGTATAACGGAAAAAGGTTTCCTGGAAAGCGGTCCGAAAGACGTCCTGACGGATAAAAGGGAGACCTTTCCGAACCCGGGCGTCAAGCGCCCTGGACAGATCGCTCATCGCGGCCCGTCCGGTTCGGCGGGGTGGGGGTCATCCCCGGGGTCCGGACCCATCGGGTGGTGGCCCATTTCCGTCTCGCCGGCCCGGCGGAGCCTCACGTACGCGAACTGGCCGATGTCC
>CAYRGS010000033.1:6978-31042 GCA_964423875.1 uncultured bacterium | reverse complement strand
GCCCGAGCCGAGCCGCATGTTCGACGAGGGACAGTGGGCAACCCCCACACCGGCTTCTCCAAGGCGCTTGACTTCGCCATCGTTGAAGTGAATGCCGTGGGCCAGCCACACATCGGAGGACATCCAGTCACAATCCTCCAGGAGGTCCACCGGGCGCATTCCGAAGGTCTCAACACAGAACATCTGCTCGTCCAGGGTCTCAGCGAGGTGGGTGTGGAGGCGCACGTTGTGCCGGCGGGCCATCTCCGCGGATTGCCGCATCATATCCCGGCTCACACCGAATAAAGAGACGGGTGAGAGAGCCACGCGCGTCATGGCGCCGCGAGCGGGATCGTGATGCCGGGCGAGGAGCGCCTCGCAGTCCGCCAGGACGTCGTCCTCCTCCTCGCAATTCGCGTCGAGCGCGAGGCCGCCCTTCGATTCCCCGATTGTCGTGGACCCCCGACTGACGTGGAACCGCATCCCCAATTCCCGCGCGGCTTCGACCTGAATCTCAAAGTGGCCGGAGCCGCCCCGCGGGACAAAGCAGTGGTGGTCACAAGTCGTCGTGCAGCCCGAAAGCAATAGCTCGGCCAGGGCCACCGTCGTTCCGAGGCGAACGTGTTCGGGTTCGAACTTCGCCCAGACCGGATAGAGCGCCTTCAGCCACTGGCGGAGCCCGAAATTCAGCGCGGGCGGGTAACAGCGGTTGAGCGTCTGGATAAAGTGGTGGTGTGTGTTCACCAGCCCGGGAAGGACGACGCAGTCCCTCGCGTCGATCACCCGGTCAAATCTCTCTTGGGGGGGCGCGCCCTCCTCTACGCGCTCGATCAGGCCGTCCTCGATGACCAGATAACCGCCCGGGAACCAGCCTCGCTCCCGGTCGAGGTCGACGATCGCCGTCGCGTCTCGGATGAGCGTGCGCATCAGGTCGCCTGCCTTCCAATCTCCACCTCAGCCTCGATCTCCACCGGGATGTCCCTCACCTCTTATTTTTCCGTCTTCATGGCCGATCTGACGAGTTGATAAAATCGATATACCGAATACCACCGCCCCGGTCATACGTCAAGAAAGGTGGAAACTCAGTGATCCCCAGTTATCATCGGCCGTGCGGCGCTGGCGATCGTGAGAACAGGCGAACGTCCACCCCGAGCCGTCATTCCCGCGCAGGCGGGAATCCAGCGTTCTGCGCTGCGGGTCCATTCTCCTGCCCACGTGATCATTGAGTTGAGAAGTATACGAGAGGGAGAAGGGCCTTCGGCGCAGCCGGAGGTCGGGTTGATTGGGACCGATCTGAAGCACTTCTGGATTCCCGCCTGCGCGGGAATGACAATCGGGGAGCGTTGCGGAATGATGGCGGGCTGTCAAGGTTAAGGGGATCGCACGTCAGGGCGGGAATCACGACTGATCCTCCGGGGCTTCGTTTCTTCAAATGCCGAAAACTGGGGATCACTGAGCTTTTGATCATCCGGAAACGCTTCGCCGGTGCGGCCGCAAAGGGTCCGGCAATCATGGAGACCAAAAAGACCCCCAAATCGCCGGAAGAATCCGAAATTCTGAAAAGGCCCAACCGATTTTTGATGAGCTTGTCGAGATGAAATCGGACCGCGCCAAGGGTCAACCGACCCCGCGGCTTCGACCTGAGAATGTCGCTTGCGGAGGTCGACACCCCCTGGGCGGGAGCGCCAGGAGGGGGAATCTTCAGATCCCTCCCGGAGGAAGACGGCGATTAACTCTTATTCCCGTTTCCAGGAGTCGATCAGGATTCCTCCAGCGGGGCCTGCACCTCGTCGACCGGGAGCGCCCCATCCGTCACGTCCCATTCGAGCTTCCCCTCGATGATCTCTTTGAGGGCGATGACTTCGAAATCCTTTTCGTTCGTCTCGATCAGCGGCTCCGAGCCTTTGCGGAGCTGCATGATTCGCTTGGCCAGCAGGTTGGTCAGCAGGAAACGGTTTTGAACACGGTCCATTGCTTGGGTCAGCAGAGACTGATCCGCCATCGATGATTGCTCCCTTTCGCCAGCTCTTCTATTGCGGCGTCGGCTCAAGCGTTGTCGGGCTCCCGTGCGGCGCCCGAAATCAAGTCCCTGAAATAGGCGCGGCGGGACCGCCGCTTCCAGCCGAACCCACGACGTCGACAAATCGCATTTTCAACTCAGCCAGGATCTGCTCAAGAAGCCGATCTTCTTCCTCGGTCAGGTTTCCCTGGGTTTTCTCCCGGAGAATGCCCAGGATGTCGATCATCTGTTTGGCACCCTCGATGTTGGCTTCCGGGCTCCCTCCCGCCGGGTCCGGGGCCACACCCAGGTGGATCAAGGCCGTGTTCGCGAGTGAAAGAATAAATCCTCCAAAATCCGGCTGCGGGACGCCGCCCGGTGGTATCTCCCCGGCCCCTGCTTCGGGTGGGGCAGCGGGGCCGGGCGCGGCTTCCGCCCGCTCCGGCCGGGATTCCTCCTCCGCACTCTCCTCTTCGCCGTGTTTTGATAGGCGCCGGTCGGTTACTCTAAAGCCTCGACTTTGTTCCTCCTCTTCCGACATTGCCGGTCTCCCTCTTCCCTTCCCCCAACGGTTAATCAGAAGCCTCGCCGCCGATTGTGCGCGATGTGGCCGGCCGCCGCCTGAGGGTCAGCCGAACAGCTTCCGCTTCTTCCGGCCTTTTTCCGGCGCTTCGTCCTCTTCCCCCGGATGGCTGGTGACCGAATCCGTTTCGGCCAATTCGATCTCCCGGAACTCCTCCATCAGGTCTCGAGCCCGGGAGGACAGTTTCTTGGGCGTCTCGACGTAAACTTCCACAACCAGGTCCCCGGGCGACCCGCCGTGGACGTCCGGAATACCCGCTCTTCGCACCTGGAACCGCTCGCCCGATTGCGTGGCCTCCGGCAGGGTGACCTTGGCGTCTCCGTTCAGCGTGGTGACCTCCACCTTCCCACCCAGCGCCGCCAGACCGAAGGAGATCGGCACGCGACAGAACAAGATTTTTCCGTCGCGCTGGAAGAACGGATGGGGCTCGACGGTGACGTAGACGTAGAGATCCCCCGGGGGACCCCCGCCCGTCCCGTCCTCGCCTTCGTCCTGAATACGGAGTCGGGAGTCGGTGTCGATGCCGGCCGGAACCTTCACCTTCAAGGATTTGGTTTGTTCCAACCTGCCCGCCCCGCCGCACTCCCGGCAGGGATGCTCGAGTACCCGTCCCGCCCCGCCGCATTGCGGACAGGGCGTCGCGATGGAAAAGAAACCGCTCGAATGTTGCACCTTGCCGCGCCCGCCGCACGTGGCGCACGTGGCGGGAGCGGTCCCCGGCTCCGCGCCGCCGCCCCCGCAGGGCTCGCACGTCTTCAGCCTGGGAATCTCGAGGGCGATTTCCGTCCCCAGCGCCGCGTCCTCGAACGGAAGGCTCAAATCGTACCGCAGGTCGTGACCTCGCTGCGGCCCCCCGCGCCCCCGTCTTCGCTGGCCGCCCCCCCCCCCGCCGAACAGGTCGCCGAAGATGTCTCCGAAGGACGAGAAGATGTCTTCGAACCCCCGGGGACCCTGAAAACCGGACCCGTCGAGCCCCTCGTGGCCTAACTGGTCGTAAATCCTTCTCTTCTCCGGATCTTGGAGGACTTCGTAGGCTTCGGAAGCCTCTTTGAACCTCTCTTCGGCTTCCTGGTCGTCGGGGTTCCGGTCGGGGTGAAACTCCTTGGCCTTGTGCCGGTAGGCTTTCTTGATTTCCGGCTGACCGGCCCCCCGGTCGACCTCCAGGACCTCGTAGTAATCGCGCTTGGCGCTCATGAACTCTTCCGCTCGCGCTCGGAGGGCCGGGCGTTCAATTCCTCAGGGGGTGGACCGGCTGGCTTGCCGACCTGTACGCGGGCCGGCCGCAACAATCGGCCCTTGAGTAAATAACCCGGAAGCACCTCTTCGGCCACCTGATTTTCCTTCGCTGGGTCATCCACGGAAACGACACCCACGGCCTCATGGACGTTCGGGTCAAAAGGCCCGCCCGTGCTTTCAACCCGCTCCAGGCCGTGGGCCTGAAGCGTCCCATACAGCCGGTCGTGAACAAGCCGGACGCCCTCCAGAAGGGCGGCGGCGCCTCCGGACGCTCCGGTCTCGAGGGCCCGCTCCATGTCGTCCAGGACCCCGATCAGCTTCTCCACCATGCCGCCCAGGGTTTCCTCGGCCCGCCGGTCCGCCTCCTTGCGGATTCGCTCCCGAAAGGCTTCGTTCTCGGTGCGCTGGTTCTCGACGAACGCCTTCAGCCGCTCTTCGTTTTCCCGGGCGCGCGCCTCGAGCTGCTCGATGTAGGTGGGGAGGACGGACGGTGCCTCCGCGTCTCCATCACCCTTTCCCTTCGCCCAGTGTCTCCGGTCAACGACCGAAACCTTGGGCCGCTCCTCTTCTTCCTTTTCCGGCATTTTGATCAGTTCCTTCCGATTTTCGCCTTCTCGCGGTGGACTTCAACCCCCGGCGGGCCGCAGGACGGTCGTCTTGATCTGGTCACGGCCGCTTTCTCCGGAAGGGGACGACGCTCTGGTGGTCCACCGGCGTCAGGGCTGTCGAGGTCTCCCCGTACTTTTCTTTGAGCAGGGTCCACATTTCCCGGCGGATGAACTCCTTCATTTCTTCCATGCGCTCCTGTTGGTCTTCCATGCGCTCCAGGAGGTTGAGGATGACCTGGACGCCGGCCAGGTTGACCCCGAGCTCCCGGGTCAGGTTCAGAATGGTTTCGAGCCGCTCGATGTCCCGCCGGGAGTACATGCGTGTGTTACCCGGCGTCCGCTGAGGTGAGACGAGACCTTCCCGCTCGTAGAGGCGGAGGGTCTGTTGGTGGACGCTCAGCATCTCCGCCGCCACGCGGATCGTGAACCGTTCCTTGTCCCCGTCGGCGCTCATCGGATCACGTCCTGACTTCCTCTCTCGGATCGGCGGGATTCATCCGCTCCAGCTCCCGGATGAGGGCCTTGGATTCGTCGCTCAGGTCCTTTGGCACGATGACATGGGCCGTCACATACAGGTCCCCCTGTCCGTTGCCTTTCAGGTGGGGCATGCCCTTTCCCCGAAGCCGGAAGGTCTGGCCGTTTTGCGTCCCCTCGGGGACGGTCATTTTGGTCTCCCCCTCCATGGTGGGCGCGACGACGCGCGCCCCCAGAACGGCCTCGGGAAACGTGACGGGTAGCTTGACGTAGAGGTTGTCGCCCTTGCGCTCGAACCGGGGGTGCGGCCGAATCTTGACGACGATGTACAGGTCCCCGCTCGGCCCCCCGTTGTAGCCGGGCTCGCCCTTTCCGGCCAGCCGGATCTTAGAGCCGTTGTCCACCCCCTTGGGGATCCGGACCCGCAGGCGCTCCTGCCCGATGTTGCCGTCCTCCCGGCGCCGGTTCAGGGAGATGCTGACCAGTCGTCCTATGAAGGCGGCGTCCAGGCTGACCTCTAGGGTGTAGTTGATGTCGTTGCCGCGCAGGTTCTGCGGCCGGGGAGGGGCTTGCTCCCGGGCGGCGCCGAAGATGTCGCTGAAGATGTCGCCGATGCCCCCCCCTCCTCCTCTCGTGCCGGCGCTCCTGCGGCCGCCGCCGAAGAGGCCGCCTAGGATGTCGTCCAGGTCCCCGAATCCCCCCGCCCCCCCCTGGGCGCCGGACCTGAAACCGGCGAAGGGGTCGAATCCGGGGCCGAAGGCGGCGTGGCCCATCATGTCGTACTTTTTGCGCTGCTCCGCATCGCTGAGGACGGCGTAGGCTTCGCTGATCTCCTTGAACCGCTCCTCGGCGGCTTTGTCGCCGGGGTTGACGTCGGGATGGTGCTTCCGGGCAAGCTGGCGGTAGGCTTTTTTGAGATCCGCCTCGGAGACCTTCCTAGTCACCCCCAGGATCTCGTAGTAATCACGCTTGTTCACGTTCGCTCACCGCCTTTGTTTCTAAGGCCGGATCGAGATTGCGTGCAGGTCTCAAGAAATCGCGTTTCGAGGCGCTTCCGGTTGAGTCCGTGCGCCCGCGCGGGAGGTTCTCTCATGTCATTCCGCGTTTGTCGCCGATTCACTTGGTGCCGCGGGGGCTTCAGCCCCCGCGGCATCCTCCCCCCCCACCTCAATGATGAAGTTCTCAGCGGATCCCAACGGTCCGCCGGCCCGCGCCTCCGCGCTACACCGCTTGAAGCAGAGCGTCACTTCTTGTCCGTATCCTCGAACTCGGCGTCCACGACCTCGCCTTCGACATCCGGTTCACCCGCGCCTTCGGCCTCCGCCGGGCCCGCGCCGTCGGCCGGGCCGGAGGTGCCGTTGCCGTCCGGGGCCGCGCCGGTCTCGGCGGTCTGCTGGTAGAGGATCTCGGCGAGCTTGTGGCTGGCCGCCATCAACTCATCCCGGGCTTTTTCGATCGTTTCCTTGTCGTCCCCCTCGAGGGCCTTCTTGGTGTCGGCGATGGCCGACTCCAGCTTGGGGACGTCCTCGGCCGGGATCTTGTCCTTGTGCTCGCCCAGGTTCTTCTCGGTCTGATAGAGGAGGGAATCGGTCTGGTTGCGGACCTCGATCATCTCCCGCTTCTGCTTGTCATCATCGGCGTTGGCCTGGGCATCTTCCACCATCCGATCGATCTCATCGCTGTCGAGACCGCTGGAGCTGGTGATGGTGATGGCCTGCTCTTTGCCGGTGGCGTTGTCTTTGGCGGAGACGTTCACGATGCCGTTGGCGTCGATGTCGAACGTGACCTCCACCTGCGGGATCCCCCGTGGGGCGGGCGGGATGCCCACCAGGTGAAACTTGCCGAGGGATCGGTTGTTGGCGGCCATCTCGCGCTCGCCCTGAAGGACGTGGATCTCCACGCTAGTCTGGTTGTCGGCGGCGGTGGAGAAGGTCTGCGTCTTGCGCGTAGGGATGGTGGTGTTCCGATCGATGAGCGCCGTGCGGACCCCGCCCAGCGTTTCGATGCCCAGGCTGAGGGGCGTCACGTCCAGGAGCAGGACGTCTTTGACGTCTCCCGCCAGGATCCCCCCTTGAATGGCCGCGCCCACCGCGACCACCTCGTCCGCGTTGACTCCCTTGTGGGGGTCTTTGCCGAACAACTCGGTGACCAGCTCCTGAACCTTGGGGATGCGGGTGGAGCCGCCCACCAGGACCACCTGGTCGATCTGGTCCGGCTGCAAGTCGGCGTCCTTGAGGGCCCGTTTGCACGGATCGAGCGTCTGCTCCAGAAGATCCAGGACCAGCCGCTCGAACTTGGCCCGCGTCAGCTTGAGGTTCAGGTGCTTGGGGCCGGACTGGTCCGCCGTGACGAACGGCAGGTTGATGTCGGTCTCCTGCGTGCTCGAGAGCTCCACCTTGGCTTTTTCGGCCCCTTCCTTCAAGCGTTGGAGGGCCATCGGGTCCTTGCTGAGGTCGATGCCCTGGTCCTTCTTGAACTCATCGATCAGCCATTCAATGATGCGCTGGTCGAGATCGTCCCCGCCCAGGTGAGTGTCACCGCTGGTCGCTTTGACCTCGACGATGTTGTCCCCGACCTCCAGGATCGAGATGTCAAACGTCCCCCCGCCGAAGTCGAACACGGCGATAGTCTCGTCCTTCTTCTTGTCGAGACCATAGGCCAGGGCCGCCGCCGTGGGCTCGTTGATGATCCGCTTCACGTCCAGCCCGGCGATCTTGCCGGCGTCCTTGGTGGCTTGGCGCTGGCTGTCGTTGAAGTAGGCGGGTACGGTGACGACCGCCTCGGTGACGGGCTGTCCCAGGTAATCCTCGGCCGCGCTCTTGAGCTTCTGCAGGATGAGGGCCGAGATCTCGGGCGGCGAATTCTCCACGCCCATGATGTCGACGCGAACGTCCGAGTTGGCGCCGCGAATGACCTTGTAGGGCGCCTCCTCGATCTCGCGGGCGACTTCCTTATAGCGCCGCCCCATGAAGCGCTTGATAGAGTAAACGGTGTTCGTCGGGTTGGTGATAGCCTGCCGCTTGGCCACCTGCCCCACGAGCTTTTCCCCGTCCTTCGTGAACCCGACGACCGAAGGGGTGACGCGGCTCCCCTCGGCGTTGGTGATGACGGTCGGGTCGCCCCCTTCCATCACCGCGACGACGGAGTTGGTTGTCCCCAAATCGATGCCGATTACCTTGCCCATCTTTTCAATCCTCCTCGGGTTTTGAACGATCCGGTTTTTCTTGAGTCTCGGGAATGACGCCCCCGGCGATAGGTCCGCCGTCCGCCGTCATTCGGTTTTCACGATGTGTGCGGCTTCGCTTCGCGTCTCCTCGGCGGGGATCTCCCGGCCGGCGATCTCGAACGTCAGTTCTTTCCCGTCCTCCGAGGCGTCCGCCTCGATGAGCGCTCCCGGACTGAAGTCCCCCTCCAGCAGTCGCAGCGACAGCGGGTCCTCGATCTTTCGCTGGATGGCGCGCTTCAGGGGCCTGGCCCCGAAGGCGGGGTCGTATCCGTCACGGGAAATCAGGGCCTTGGCCGCGTCGGTCAGGACTAGGCCCATGTCCCTTTTGGCCAGGCGATCGCGGAACCGGTCGAGCTGAATCTCGACGATGCCGCGAAGGTGCTCCTCCGACAGGCTGCGGAAGAAGATGATGCTGTCCACCCGGTTCAGGAACTCGGGCCGGAAGGCTGAGCGCAAGGCGCCCTCCAGGCGTCTTTCCACTTCCAGCCGGGCCGTGTCCCCGATGGATGTCAGGTCCTGAATGAGGTCGGTTCCGATGTTGCTCGTCATGATGATCACCGCATTTCGGAAATCGACCGTCCGTCCGTGGCTGTCCGTCAGGCGTCCGTCATCGAGGAGTTGAAGCAAGACGTTGAACATTTCGGGGTGCGCCTTTTCAATCTCGTCGAACAGGATGACGCTGTACGGGCGGCGGCGCACGGCTTCGGTCAGCTGCCCCCCCTCGTCGTATCCGACGTATCCGGGCGGCGCCCCGATCATTCGGGCCACCGTGTGTTTCTCCATGTATTCGGACATGTCGATGCGGATCATGGCCCGCTCGTCGTCGAACAGAAAATGGGCCAGGGACCGAGCCATCTCGGTTTTGCCGACGCCGGTGGGACCGACGAGGATGAATGAGCCGATGGGCCGGTCCGGATCGGAGAGGCCGGCCCGGGACCGCCTGACGGCGTTGCTTACGGCCGTGACCGCCTCGTCCTGCCCGACCACGCGCTCCTTGATCCGGGCTTCCATGTGGACGAGCTTGTCTTTCTCGCCTTCGAGCATCCGCGACACTGGGATCCCGGTCCATTGGTGGACGACCTGGGCGATGTCCTCCTCGTCCACGTCCTCCTTCAGCATGACCTGATCCGACTGAGCCTCGGCCAGTTTGTTCCGCGCGTTTTCCAGATCCTTTTGGAGCGATGCGATGACCCCGTAGCGGAGCTCGGCCGCGCGCCCTAGGTCGCCGGCCCGCTCGGCCCGCCCCTCTTCGAGCCGGGCGCTTTCGATCCGCTCTTTCAACTCCCGGATGCCCACGATGACCTCTTTCTCCCGAAGCCAGTGGGCCTTCATCCGGTCGCTCCGCGCGCGCAGCTCCTCCGCTTCCTCGTCGATGACCCGCAGCCGCTCCTTGGAGGCCGCGTCTTCCTCCCGACGCAGGGCCTGCTTCTCGATTTCCAGGGTGCGCACCCGCCGTTCCAACTCGTCGATGGGCGAGGGCATGCTGTCGATCTCGATGCGCAGCCGGGAGGCCGCTTCGTCCACCAGGTCCACCGCCTTGTCGGGCAGAAACCGATCGGTGATGTAGCGGTTCGAGAGGTTCGCGGCGGTGACGATCGCGCTGTCATGGATCCGCACGCCGTGGTGCACCTCGTACTTTTCCCGCAAGCCCCGCAGGATGGAAACGGTGTCTTGCACGCTCGGCTCCGCGGCCAGGATTGGCTGGAACCGCCGCTCGAGCGCCGGGTCCTTCTCCAGGTGGTTTCGGTATTCGTCCAGGGTGGTGGCCCCGATGCAGCGCAACTCGCCGCGTGCCAAGGCCGGTTTCAACATGTTCGAGGCGTCCATGGCCCCTTCGGCCGCGCCCGCGCCCACCATGGTGTGAAGCTCGTCGATGAACAGGATTACTTCGCCCCCGGCTTCGGTGATCTCCTTCAGGATGGCCTTTAGGCGGTCCTCGAACTCGCCCCGGTACTTGGCCCCCGCGATCAGGGCGCCCATGTCCAGGGCCATGAGCCGCTTGTCTTTCAAGGATTCGGGAACGTCGCCGTTGACGATCCGCTGGGCGATGCCTTCGACAATGGCGGTCTTGCCCACCCCCGGCTCGCCGATGAGGACCGGGTTGTTCTTCGTCCGGCGGGAGAGGACCTGCATCACGCGGCGCTCTTCCTCGTCGCGGCCGATGACCGGATCGAGCTTGCCACGGCGGGCCAGGTCGGTCAGGTCGCGCGCGTAACGCTCCAGCGCCTGATATTTCACCTCCGGGTTCTCGTCCGTGACGCGCTGGGCGCCCCGGATCTCCGAGAGGGCTTTCAGTATGCCCTCATGCGTCGCCCCGCCGGTCTGAAGGATCCGTCCCGCGTCGCCCTCCGCCTGATCCGCCAGGGCGATGAGTAGATGTTCCACGCTGATGAACTCGTCCCGCATTCCGGCCGCCTCTTTCGCGGCCGCTTCCAGGGCCTTTTTCAACCGCTGGGAGATGTACCCCCCGTCGGCGCCGGTGACCCGAGGCAGTTTCGCGACGGCCTTGCCGGCCTTGGTGTTGGCCTCCACGGGGGAAAAGCCGATGCGGGTCAGGATGGCCGGAACCAAGCCGTCCGGCTGACTGACGAGCACGGCCAGGAGGTGTTCGGGTTCAACGGCCTGATGGCCCTTTTCGTCGGCGAGATTGTGCGCCGCCTGGAGGGCCTCCTGGGCTTTGATGGTGAATTTGTCTAAACGCATATCGGTTGTCCCGCCGCCCCCTCCTCCGGCCTCATCGGCCCGTCAGCACATGGCTGAAACCGCGGGGCGGAAAACCCTTTGGGTCCGCGCCCGGTTTTTCACCGGAGGGGAATATGGGAAGTCTCGTTTATATTCGCTGATGGGAATTTATAATCTTAGTGAGTTAATGTCAAGTAATTTGATTAAATCCTAATCGAAAATGTTGTGTTATTTTTTAAATATCTTTAGTTTTAATATGTTATGAGAATTATGGATTTCCAATGAAGATGCCGCCTACTTTCCGGAAAATTCGCCTTCTCGAAATATTCGATGACAAGCCCGGCAGGCAAGCCGAACCTCCGTCACGGCCTCGACAGCCTCAACCAGGTTCCCCCGGTCCAGCTTCGTGGCCAGAACGTCAGTCTTTCCTTTCAGATTCTTCGCCAACCGGATGAACCGGGCCTGAGCTGCCCCAATCCGAAGATTCGGGATCAGCCCGGCCAGCCAATCCAGTTTTTTCGCGGAAACCCCAAGGGCTTGGATGGCCGGTTTCTTCGCCGGTGCCGCCAGTCCCAAACCCATCACCGCGCCGGACAAAGCGGAGAACCGCCCGAAAAGATCCCCCATCAGCTCCTTCAAGCCCTGGTAGCCGTACTCGAACTCGAACCTGGCTTCGCGGGTTTGAAAATACTCGTCGCGGCGTTTGGAGTGTTCGCTCAGCGTCACCCGGTCGGGTGCCAGGATCACGGCCAGCTCATACGCGCCCCGTTGCCTCAAGCGGATGTTGGCGCCGTAATGGAATCCCCGCTCCCCGAAACGAGGTTGAAGGATGAAATCCTCCTTCGACCCTCCTTTCGTTCGGGCGGAAAGGGCGACGGTCAGCAGCGGGACCGGCTCCCGGAGACGAACATCTTCGACAAAGGCCTGAAAGTGATGCGTGTATCCGGAAAGCCCCTTGTTGACGCCGGCCGGGGCCGGTTTTGGCTTCAGGCCTTTCAGGTCCAGGGTTCGCTCCGGGGGTTTCACGATCAGTGTGACGCGGTAGCCGTTCACCAGCGCCTTCCCCACCTGCATCCAGGTGTAACTGAACCGGGTGATATGATGCGCGTTCAGCGGAGCGATGAACAGAATCAACGTCATGAAGACGGTTCCTGTTAAAAAACAGGCTCGAATCTTTGGTCCGTTTATTCTCAACCTCTTTGTGTCTGTTGACCGCGTGCGACACGGGATCGGCTCACGAGGCCGAACATCAAGCGGGCGATCCTCGCCCGCCGTTTCAACTTGCGTCCCCTTGACTCGACCTTGTGGCTTGATAAAACTGAGCGCGGGGAAAAATTCCCTGCGACCGAACCCCGAAAGGACGACTCATTCATGAAAAAACTCGCCGCTCTTTCATCTCTCTGCCTTCTGACCGCGACCATTCCGGTTTGGGGGTTTCAAAAAATCCGGGGCGGATACCGGGAGGTCGCCGTTCAAAACGGAGGGGTTATCTCCGGCGTGGTGAGGTGGTCGGGCCCCCGGCCCACCCTTCCGGCCTTTCCGGTCAACCGGGATGAGGGCGTCTGCGATCGGGATGGGTCTGGGAAAAAGATTTCCCCGCGGCTCGTGATCGGCCCGGGAGGTGGCGTGGCCAACACGGTCGTTTATCTCTCGAGGATTGTCCAAGGGAAGCCGATGGGGCCGCGCGGGCTCCGGCGCGCCAAACGGTGGGTTATCCGGGGATGTGAATATCACCCGCACGTTCTCATCGCGCCCGTGGGTGCTTATCTCGCCATGCTCAACGAAGACCCCGTGCTTCATAACATCCGCATGTTCGGCGCGGCCGCGTACAACCTGCCCATGCCCGAAAAGGGCACGCTGCTCGTCAGGCGGCTTCCCCGGCCGGGATTGATCACGTTTCGAAGCGACGCCGGGCACGGCTGGATGAGCGGGGCGATCCATGTGACGGAACACCCCTACTTCGCCGTCACCGACGCCGAGGGCAGGTTCTCCCTCACGGAAGTTCCCCCGGGAACGTACACTGTCATGGCTTGGCACGAGGGCTGGAGGGTCAAGCGCGTCATACCGAAGAACGGAAAACCGGCCTTCTATGAATTCGAAAGACCCATCGTTCTCTCAACCGATGTGACGCTTCCTGCCGGAGGCGGACGGAAGATCGAACTCAGGCTTTCAGGAAATCGCTGAACCGTTTCCGGGCTGTCACGGGGATGCGCGTCTCTTCTCCCCGGCTCACCCCTCCCCTCCCCCGGGCCCGACTGCCTTGCTGTGATACGTCAGGTCGATGTACTTCTCCGCCGGGGGAACGGGCGTTGCCAGATGGCCCATTTCGGCCCTGAGATCCAGCGCTGCGCCGATGCCCGCAACGTTGAGCTCGGCCCGGGGATATAGGCCCTCCTCCGGGTCCAGAAGCACCGCCAGCGTCCGCTCCGCGGCCCGCCCCTCGATTCCGCTCTTCTCCGCCAAAAGCTCCAGGCAGGTGCTCCGGTTGGCCGGATCGAAGCACCACGCCGTGGCCTCCACGTAGGCCCGAAGGTACCGGACGAGGGTGTCCGCGTTGTCCTTCGCCCAGGCCCGCCGGGCCGCGCCGCATGTTGCCTGGTAGACGGGCATGATCTCCGACCCCCGGGCCACGACGTGACAGCCCGCCTCCACGGCTTCGCCCACGAAGGGTTCGGTCAATAGCGTGCCCGCATGGGTTCCGTCCAGAAGCGACCGGTATCGGCTCTCCCACCCCCCGACCTCGACGAGGTCATACTCGTCCGGGCCGATCCCGTTCATGCGGAGCATCTTTTCCAGGATGAAGACGAATCCGGTGACCTTCGAGTCCACGGCCAGGGATTTCCCCCGGAAGGACTCGATGTCGGCCGACCCGGGCGCGCCCACCAAGTCCAGAAGACCGCTGTGCAGGCCCATGAAGAGGAAGATGTCCGAGCCGCCGGTCAGGCCGAGGGTCCGCCCCTCGACTTCGGCGATCACGTCATCGGCCGAGGTGTGGCCGATCTCGAAATCTCCGGCTTCGAGACCGTCGGCCAGAAAGGTGGAGTTCGGGGTGTAGGTGACGTCCACCTCGAGGCCGTGGCGGGCGAAGCCCCCATGGGAGGCGGCGACGTGGACGGGAAGGTTGTATCCGGCGCCGAACTGGATCAGGCGCAACCGGTTGAAAGGGCTCATTCCTTGGGGAGCGGCTTTCCCGCTTTCAGCGCTTTGCCCTTCTTGCCCAGCGCCAGCGATTCCTCCACGAGGGCCGAGTTGTCCCGCTGCGTGCCGAGCTTGTAGAGGATGCCGGACGCCTCCTCATAGGCCTCGTACCGGTCCGGGTTCAGGGCGATTGACTGCTTGTACTTCGCGACGGCTTCCTCGGACTGTTTGTTGCTGGCCAGCGCGCGCGCCCATTCGAAATAGATGTCCGGGTTGTTGGGCTGGAGCTTCGCCGCCTGCCCGAAGCGCGGCATGGCCTCATCGAAGCGGTTCAGTTTGACTAGGGCCTTAGCGAGCTCCAATTGGTAATCGAACCGCTGCCCGTCGAGATCGCCCGCCTTCTTGAAGCTCACCGCCGCGGCCCCCCA
This sequence comes from uncultured bacterium, assembly GCA_964423875.1. Lineage (GTDB taxonomy): Bacteria > UBA8248 > UBA8248 > JACPRG01 > CAYRGS01. Next base: position 16,689 of record CAYRGS010000033.1, on the reverse strand, counting down.
ATTGCTCAGCTTGGCCTGGGCTCGTCCCAGGTCGAAGTGGGCCTGGCTGAGGTTGGGGTTGATCTGCGCTGCCCGGGCAAAAAGCTGCACGGCCCCGGCATGGTTCCCGTCGCGGAACGCGGCGAGTCCCTTTCGGTATTCGCCCATGCCGCTCAGGGGTTTCAGGACGAGCTCCCGCTTCTTCCCCTTTTCGAGCGGGAAGTTCTCGTTCAGCGTCTCGTATCCTTCCTTCTCCACCCGGACGCCGACAAACTTTCCTTCCAGGAGGGCGGGCACCCAGTCGAACAAAACGCCGCCGTCGCTTTTGGACCGTCTTCGGGGCGTCCGTTTGTCGGTGTTCAGGGTTACGATTGCCCCCTCGATTTCATTGCCCTTGGGATCGACGATCCTCGCCCGGATCACCATGAACGCCCGCTGGAGGCGGATCTCGAACGGGTCCATGGTGGCGGTCAGTCTTTCCGTCCGGACGAATTCCCGGTAACCCCGCATCTTGACCCGGAGCTTGACTTCCTTGTTAATGTTGGATTTCAGGGGTTTGAGGAGGAACCGGCCTTTGGATTGGCTCCTCTCGCTCAGCACCGGGGTGGTTTCGAGCAACACCTGCGCCCCCTTGAGCCACTTGTCGGATTCCGAATCGCGAATCCGCCCTTTCAAGGGAAACCAGTTTCGCTTCGGTTCCAACCCGATTCGGAGTGCGCCGGTGGACTCGGCAAGGGCGACTTGAGACTTGGTGTACGGTTCGTACTCGCCTTCCTTGATCACCCGAAGGGTGGGGGCCTTGCCCTCGTCCATACCCCGGATCGTAAATCGGAATGTCCCGTTGGCGTCCGTCGTTGTGTACCGCAGGGGGGCGAGGTTCAGCTCGACGGTCGCCCCTTGGATTCGCTTGCTGGTGTTCCCTTTCTCGAACACGTCTCCGCTCAGGACGAACTTCTTCGCCGCTTGGGCGGGATCGAATGTGCCCGACGCGACGCCCGCGGCGCCAGCCACCATCTGGGCGTACTGTTCTTTGGTGATGAGCTGGTTGGCGTAGGCCTCGCAGATCCGCCAGACGATGATGTCGAAATCGGCCGCCTTCGGAGAGACCTGCCGTATCCGCTGCCACTTGGTCTCTGCCGAGACGCTGCCCTTGACGATGCTGAGAACGCTTTTGAACGAGCCGCTCACGGCGAAAACGCGCTTGGCCTCCTCGCCGGGAGGGTTGCATTTAATCTTTTTACCTTGAACTACCCTTTTGATGGCCTCCTGCTGGGCGGCGCAGCTCGTCAAAAAAAACAGTCCCGCCAATGCGAGAACCAGCGCTTTCCTTGCGGGTTTTTTGAACATGGCCATCGTCCTTTCCGAATTCGGCATGTCCTCGGAATCCATGCGAGGAGATGAACGCGAATTATACGTCCCGATGGAAAACCTCCGCAAGGCCCAATCCGGCCGGGACCCGTGGGGATCGGGACTCCGCCCACGCCGATTTTCCTTGCGGGCGCCCTCGGGATTGCTATAAATTGACTACCGATAAGACGTTGAATGATCTCACTGAGTCGATCCGACTTTTGTCGCACGCTCTATTTTTCAAGCCATGGAATCTATCGGACAAAACCTGGAGCGTGTTCGGCAACGCATGGCTGATGCCGCACTTCGGGCCGGCCGGGATCCTTTATCCCTCAAGCTTGTCGCCGTGACCAAAACGGTGCCCCCCGAAAGGATGCTGGAGGCGGTTTCGTCCGGTGCGGATCTCTTGGGTGAAAACCGTGTCCAGGAGGCGATGGAAAAGGCCCCGGCTGTCCGGCGGGCCCTCGAATCTTCCAATGCCGGCGCCGCGGCTCCCCGTTGGCATTTGATTGGACACCTCCAACGCAATAAAGTTCGCTATGTGTTCGGTCTGTTCGAGGCCATCCATTCAGTGGACAGTCTCCGCCTCATCGAAGCGCTCGAAACCCGCGCCGCCTCCCGGGACGAGCGCATGAGGGTTTTCGTAGAAGTGAACGCCGCGGGCGAGGAGGGGAAGAACGGCTGCCGGCCCGAAGAAGCCGAGGGCTTGGCCGCCGCCGTGGAGCGCAGTCCTCATCTTACCCTGGAGGGGCTCATGACGATGCCCCCCTTCGCCCGGGACCCGGAGGAAAGCCGTCCGTGGTTCCGGAAGCTCAGAGAGCTGCGGGACAGGCTTGCGGACGCCGGGCGCGGCGGGCTTCGGGAATTATCCATGGGCATGACGGCCGATTTCGAGGTCGCCATCGAAGAGGGCGCCACGGTGGTCCGCGTGGGGTCCGCGATTTTCGGACCGAGAACTTGAATCGGCGGAAGGCGGGGGAAGCCTCCATGGCCAAATCCCAAACAACCCGGAAAACCGGCCGCTCCGGCGCGCTGAAGACGGCCGGCATCGCGTTCATCGGGGGGGGGAACATGGCGGAGGCCCTGATCCGGGGTCTCCTGGAAGCCGGCATCGCCAAGGCAGGGTCGATCTGTGTCTCCGACGTAGCGGCCGGGCGGCTGACGCACCTCCGGGATCGATACCGTGTCCGGACAACGTCCGATAACGCCGAAGCCGCCGCGCGGGCGGAAATCGTTTTCCTCGCGGTCAAGCCCCAGAACATGGAGGAGGCCCTAGAAGCCGTCGCGCCCGGCCTGAAGAATTCCTGCCTGGTGGTGAGCATCATGGCGGGCGTCCCGACGGGAAAGATCGAGGAACGGCTCGGCGGAAAGGGGCGCGTCGTCCGCGTGATGCCGAACGCGGCCGCGCTGGTGGGGCAGGGGGCGGCCGGCGTCGCCGGGGGGAAGCGGGCGCGCGGGCGTGATGTCGAGACGGTGGTCGGGTTGCTGGGTTCGGTCGGCCGCGCCATCGTGGTGAACGAGGCCCAGATGGACGCCGTGACTGGGCTTTCCGGGAGCGGCCCGGCCTACGTGGCGGTGGTCATCGAGGCCTTGGCCGACGGGGGCGTCCTCATGGGGCTTCCCCGCGAGACCGCCCTGAGGCTCGCGGCGCAGACCGTCGCCGGGACGGCGGCCATGGTCTTGGAAGCCGGCGAGCACCCAGGGCGCATCAAAGACCAGGTGGCCTCTCCGGGCGGGACCACCGTCGAGGGGCTCGCCGTCCTAGAAGACGGCGGGCTGAGAAGCGCTCTCATCCGGGCGGTCGAGGCAGCGACGCTGCGGTCCAGAGAGCTGGGAAGAAAGGGGTAGGGGAAAGGTATGTTTGTCCTGGGCAACCTTCTGGGGGCCGTCGCCTTCATTCTCGATTGGATTCTCAACATCTTCCTCTGGATGGTCATCATCCGGGTCATCCTCTCGTGGGTCGGGGACCTCCCCTCGAATTACCAGGTCCGAATCCTCATGCAGACCGTGGCCGAAATCCTGGACCGCTTTACGGAACCGGTCCTGGCCCCCATCCGTTACAGGTTGTCGCCCGGTCTGGGCCTGGACATCTCCCCCATTGTGGTGATGTTGGCCGTTTATTTCCTGCAAATATTTGTGGTGCGATCATTGCGACAAATGGCGGCGAGCCTACAATAAGAGATGGAGTGGTCGGTGTCCGCCGAGCGGCGGTCCGGCCGGATTCCGAGGCAAGGAGGCAGATGGATGAAAATCGCCCCCATCGACATACGCCAGCAGCGCTTTTCAGTCAAATTTCGGGGCTTCGATCCCCAGGAAGTGGACACCTTCCTGGAAATGGTGGCCGATGAGCTGGAAGACATGGTGCGGGAAAACGACCGGTTAAAAGAACAGCAGAAGAAGCTGGAGATGCAAATCGAAGAGCTGGGCGCAAACGAGGGTGGTGTCAGGAAGACCCTCCTCGCCGCCCAAACGCTCAGAGAAGACATTTCGGCCAACGCCAAGAAGGAAGCGGAGCTGATCATCCGCGACGCGCGCTCCACGGCCAATGAGATCATCGGGTCTATGAAGGAAGCCGCCACCGGGGCCCGGGACGATCTGGCCGCCTTGGCGCGCAGGAAGAAACAACTGGTTCTGAACATGCGCTCGATGATGGAGACGCATCTGCGCATGCTGGAGACGGAAGAGAGGAACGACGTCTCGGTCGACGAAGCCCATCCCCTCCAGTCGGCTGGGGCCGGCCCCGGCGCCTCCGAAAATCCACCCCCGGGGAATCCCCGGAAAGCGGAAGTGAATGAGGCGGGTTGTTCTTCGCCGCTGAAAGCCGAACAGGCGATGGGGCCGTCGGGTTCCGAGGCTTCCCTCTCCGTGTTCCTCCAGAGCGAATACCGAGCGGACGACTGAGATGTCCCGCGCGGACGTCTCGCCTTCGTTCCTCCAGGAGACGCCGGACGGCGCCATCCTCCTCAGGGTCCGGGTCCATCCCAGGGCCTCGAAGGTGTCCGTGGGGCCGGTCGGAGAGGGCGTTCTTGCCGTCCGTTTGACCGCGCCGCCGGTCGACAACGCCGCCAACCGACAGTGCATCCGGGCCCTCGCCGACGCCCTGAGGGTTCGGCCCCGACAGCTCGCCATTGTCTCCGGCCACAAAAGCCGTGAGAAGCGGGTCCGGGTGGAAGGCGTCGATGCGTGCTGGATTCGGAAAGCGCTGAGGATCTGACTATTTGTTTGAATTGAATTCTCCGAGGGATTTGGTATTGGAAAAATGGGCTTTTTGAGCAATGTTTAGCGGTGAAGACTAAGAATCCTGATTTCCGAAAAGGTACCTCCCCGCCGAAAGGACCCCAAGGGGGTTGGCTGAACAAGCTAGGCGGGGAGGTCGCACGTTAGGTGACAGTTGGCTACCCTTTACGTCCATTTGGATGAATCAGGCAATCTAGGCTTCAACGTAAAAGCTACCCGATATAATGTGTTTGCTGTCGCATGGACTTACGACCCGACTCCTCTTGCGGCTGAGCTAACCGAGATTCGTTTTGCTCTCTTGAAAAATGGCCACTACATCTCAGCATTTCATGCAGCAGAGGAGAAACAGATTGACCGGCATTTCTCACAAAGAGAATCATTCAACCCCGGATGGGGCGGTGAACGGGTTGCCTTTCAATCCATTGCCCGATGCAAGGGAGTTGCCTGGCTGACCCCATTCCCTGCGCGGGCGTCTGACGGGCCGGTACGGAGACCGGCCCCTACGGGCACACCACGGTTTCCGTCGTAGGGGCCGGTCTCCGTACCGGCCCGGAAAAAAGACCGCCTGGAGAATCCGTCAGCATCAGCGGAAACGAATCACCGGAGGGTGGTTTCTCAGCCAATCACGATTGAGTCGATCCATTGGTGAGAAATCCAGGTTAGTGGCTTGGCAACAACTCCATAGTTGGTGCCGGCAAGTTCTCAAACTTTAGAGGTTGCAGATGGTCCGGACGATTGAATTTCGGGACGGGGTGCTCCTCCTCATCGACCAGCGCAAGCTGCCGTTGGAGGAAACCTACGTCCGCTGCACGAGCCACTTGGAGACGGCCGAGGCCATCCGAAGCATGGTCGTCCGCGGGGCGCCGGCCATCGGCGTGACCGCCGCGTTCGGAATGGCCCTCGCCGCACGGGAAATGAAAGGATCGGACGCCCCCGGGTTTCTCCAACACCTGGAATCCGCCGGGAAGACCCTGGGGGAAACCCGCCCCACGGCGGTCAACCTGTTCTGGGCCATCGGGCGCTGTCTTGATTACGCCCGCGCGGAATCGGCCGAAGGCCGGACGCCCTTACAGATCGCCCAGAGTCTCCTTCAGCTGGCCCGCGAGATGCACGACGAAGATATCGCCATGAACCGCCGGATCGGCGATCACGGCGCGGCGCTCATCGGGGCGAACGCCCGGGTCCTGACCCACTGCAACGCGGGCGCGTTGGCCACGGCCGGATACGGAACGGCGGCGGGCGTCATCCGCTCGGCCCACGCCCGGAACAAGATTGCGGAAGTCCTCGTGGACGAGACCCGGCCCTTTTTGCAGGGGGCGAGGCTGACGGCCTGGGAGCTTCACCGGGACAACATCACCGTGACGCTGATCTCCGACAACATGGCCGGCCATTGTATGAACCGGGGCAAGGTGGACCTTGTGGTGGTGGGCGCCGACCGCATCGCCCGCAACGGCGACGTGGCCAACAAGATCGGCACCTACTCCCTGGCCGTATTGGCCCGGGAGAACGGTGTCCCCTTTTATGTGGCCGCGCCGACCTCGACCATCGACTTCTCGCTAGATTCCGGCGAGGGTATCCCCATCGAGGAGCGCAGCCCCGATGAGGTCACGCACTTCGCGGGCCGGCGCGTCGCGCCCAAAGGCATCCGCGTCTTCAACCCGGCCTTCGATGTCACCCCCGCCCGGCTGGTGGACGCGATTATCACGGAACGCGGCATCGTCCGCCCCGTTAAAGGCGAGACACCGGAAATCTGGATGTCATAGAGTCAAAGGCGAACACCTTGGGGGACATTTTTTGGGCACTTGCGTGCCGGCCAAACTGCGGTTGGAGGCGCTTGCATGAATCACAACTTCACTGGCGCACATCTGTCGGGGCCTAAATAGCCAAGTGCGAAAGACCTGAGATGTGACGCCTTGCGTTCCACCCCCCTGGACCCAGTGGGGCGGGCGTGGGGTTGACCCTCCAGTCCGCCTATCGCGAAAACTGGCACCTTGGCCGGATGCTGCGGCCGCTGAAAGCGGACGGGCATCCGGACAAAATACGTGTTCCGCGCGGTACGACTTCCATTTAGTGATCAACTTCCATGCGCGGGTAAGGCCAAGCCTTCGGCTTGGCGACGCAGAAAGTTTTTCAGGGGGTTCCCAACCCCTGGGAGGGGTCCAGGGGGCATGGTTTTTCAAAAAAGTCCCCCTGGCATTATGTCACCTTGGAATCTTGTTCAGGCAGTGTCCAATCCCTGGGTCTGTGACCAGCTCCCCTTCCTCCACGACCGGCTCGCCGCCCTTCACGACCGTCACCGGCCAGCCCTTCAGCGTTCGTCCCTCCAGGGGCGTGAAGTCCGCGCGCGAGCCGCCCTCGGCCTCGCGGACCACCTTCTCCAAATCCGGGTCGATGACCACCAGGTCGGCGTCCGCGCCGATCTCGAAGGAACCCTTGCGGGGATAGAGGCCGAAGATTTCCGCCGGGCGGCGGCTCATCCGGTCGGCCAGGAGGGGGAGCGACAGGCCGTGCTCGTGGATTCCCAAATGAAGGATCTGGGGCGTGTGCCAAGGCAGGCACGGTATCCCCCCCCGGTTCTCCCAGAACGTCCCGGTGAAGTTGTTCTCCTCGGCGTTCGCCGTCACGTTGTCCGTCCCGAGGGTCTCAATGGAGCCGTCGGCGACGCCCGTCCAGAGGGCGGCCCGGTCGGCGGGGTTCCGGACGGGCGGTTGGCGTCTGAGCATCATCCCCGCCGGATCGGTGGTCTCGAAGAACAGGTACGTCGAAGTCGATTCGCAAAACAGGGGCGTGCCCGCGGCCTTGGCCTCGCGAACGGCTTCCAGGCCCGGGGCGGAGGAGAGATGGACGATGTAAACGCGGGCCCCGGTCTTCTGGGCGGCGGCGGCCAGGAACCGGACGGCCTTCCCCTCTGCGCCGTCGGGGGAGGTGCTCATCCAATCGGCGAGGGTCGCGGGGTTTTCCGCCGCCTTCAGCCGCTTCATTCCCTCCACGCACATTTCGTGATCTTCCGCGTGGACACAGGCCAATCCGGGCCGGGGCAATCCGGCGATCACCTCGAAGCCCTTCAGGAGATTGTCGGGGTCCATGACGGGAATTTCCGGGATGCCGTGCAGGTAGAACTTGAACGCCGGATTCCTGTACAGGTCGGCCAGCATGGGGATGTCCGGGATCTGCGCGGGCTCCAGGATCACCAGGTGGAAGAGGATGTCGGTGAAGATCCGACTCTCCGCCCGGCTCGCGAAATCCTCGACCTTGCCGATGTATGAGCCCTTCTCCCGGAGGAAGCAGCCGACCGTCGTGATTCCGCCCTTAAGGGCCGCCCGCGTCTCGGTCAGGCATTCCTCGTCGTATCGGTCGCCGCGGACGCCCAGGTGGATGTGCGGGTCGATGATGCCCGGCAGAAGCGCCCTGCCCGCCACGTCGAGCGGCCGCCGGGCCTCGGGCGTTTCCCTCCCCCCCCCGTCCAGGTGCACCCCCGCAATCTTGCCGTCCTTCACGCCGATGGAGCCGTCCCGCACGTCTTCGCGGGGAAAGACGAGTTTCGCGTTCCGCAGAAGCAGGTCAAGCAAGGGCATGCCCTCCCTTGAAAGAATATTCCGGGGCGGCGGTTAGTGGACAGGGGCAATCAGCGCATGAAAGCCTAACCCCCGCTTTTCAGGGTGGGAGCCGTCCACCTTCCGCTTTTCCTGATCAGCGGGGGCTATTGAGGATGGCATAAATAATATCCTACATGAAGCGGCTCAACAAAAAGTCCGGAGGATTCCCCGACACTTCCTGGGCGGGTACGGAGCCCCGCCCCTCCGCACGATTCTGCAATGGACAAGTAGGGGCCGGGCTCTGTACCCGCCCCTTTCAGGCGATACGCAGTTAGGTCATTAATAATACAGGGATCAATAAAGCCCTCCGGTGACAAGGCCCGGCGCCCAAAGGGGGTTGACGCGTATTGATCGAGTTTTTGTCCGTCCGGACCGCCTCTCCTGGGCCGTATCCCCGGTCGGGTTTCGCCGTCCGCCTATGATGCGCTCGCCGCCGCGGCCCGCTCGTCCGCCACCGTCTCCCAGGACGCTTGGACCTCCTTCGCCGTGGAGACCACGCCGAAATACTCGTCGATGATCCGCTTCGTCCCTTCATGGAGAGCCGGGTCGAACGTGCCGCAGCAATCATCGAGCAGGACGACGTAGTAGCCCAGGAAGAAGCCGTGGCGCGAGGCGGACTCGACGCAGCACTCGGTCGTGCAGCCGGTCATGAGCAGGGTGTGGATGCCGTTCGACTTGAGGACCACGTCGAGGTTCGTCCCTTCGAAGGCGTCGTAGCGGTGCTTCGTGACGATGACCTCGCCCTCCTTCGGCTTTAGGATGTAGAATTCCTGTCCCCAGGTGTCCGAGAGGCACGGGGCGCGGTTGTGCACCCGCCGCTGCGTCCTTTCCTTCTGGTTGTTCCCGATGAATACGTCATCGTAAGCGCAGCGGATCCAAACGACCTGGACGCCGTGCGCCCGGGCCGCGTCGATGAACTTCTCCAGGCGGGGAACCATCTCCTGAATGTCCTCCAGCGGCAGGTTCCGGCCGCCCTTCCCCATCCAGCCGTCCGTAGCGCAGAAGTCGTTCTGGACGTCCACGACGATGATCGCCGAATGGTCGGGAAACACCTTCTCGTCGAAGGACGTGAAAAGGGGTGCTTGCATCGCGGCGCTCCTCCCTGACTTGAACCCTGTGAATGAAATGGCTGGCTCCATGCTGGCATGAATTGGGTCCCGCGAACAAGATCCCGCCGGATGGCGTGAAGGGCGTGATACGGCTTATCGGCGATTTCCCCCCTTTTAAAAAAAAAGATATAAGGGGTTGAACCTCTAGTGACTGGAGGTTCTATATTCAATGATGTCAGGGCAGAAGGGAGGAAATGATGGACCGAGGGTTTTCGATCGGCGAGGCCGCAAAGGCGACCGGACTGACCGTGAAGACCATTCGCTATTACGAACAAATCGGCCTGATCCCGAACCTGACCGCCCTCGAGAACGTCCTTCTCCCGACGGAGTTCGCCAGCGTGCCCCGCTGTCAGGGGCGCCTGCGCTCCGGGGAGCTTCTGGAGCGCGTGGGCCTGGCCGGCCGGATGCGCCACCGGCCGGGTCAGCTCAGCGGCGGCGCAGCC
>CAYRGS010000033.1:5552-6968 GCA_964423875.1 uncultured bacterium | reverse complement strand
GAGCTGTCGGGTGGACAGCGGCAGCGCGTCGCCATCGCCCGGGCGCTCGTCAACCGTCCGACGCTCGTCATGGCCGATAAGCCGACCGGGAACCTCGATACGAAGACCGGAGCGGCGATTGTCGAGCTGCTCACCTCGCTTGCCGCCGAGCAGACCGTCTTGGTTGCGACGCACGATGAGCGAATCGCACAAACGGCCGACCGGGTCATCCACCTGTCCGATGGCGAGATCGTAAAGGATGAGGGGGTCACGGCGAAGACGGGCCGGGGCCGGGCTTGATTTGGATGACGGAAGGGATGTGGGCCTCTTGTCGAGGTCATGCCTCCAAGCTCAATACCACTTCTCGTAATGAATGTTCCCTCGCTCCCCCGACGATTTCGCCGGCGGGTCCATCATGAAGCCATATCGCGTTTCGAGGATCTCGATTAGGCCCGGTCGCCCGGTCGCCGGGTCTTTCGGGTACACCTTCCGGCGGGTCTGCCGATCGATGCCGGGGACGCCGATGAGGGCGTTGCTGCCGCAGAGAAAGAAGCTCATCTTCCCGGGGTCCAGCGGCTCGCCAATCTCCTTTTCCAATCCGCCCTCCAGAACGAACTCCTGGATCGCGCCCGGGCCGTGCAGTGAGGTGGCTTCCTCCGTCGGCAGAGGGATGTACGTGTAGTTCCGGTGCAGGGCCTGAAGTCTCTCGTGGACGTCCAGGTAGACCAGGTCTCTTCGCCGGCGGACGCTGACGACGGAGGTGATCCGGCCGTCATACCCCATTTGGAGCAGCTTCCAGACCATCGCGTTGTGCGGGGCGTCGCCCGTGCCGTTGGAGGCGAAGACGATGTGTCCGCCCCGGCCCAGGTCCTCCAGCTCCAGGGTGTACGCCCCCTTGACCTTCCCGTCGCAGAACATCCTGGAGCCGGGCCGAATGCTCGGATGGTAAAGCCTCGGCGTGAATTCGGGCGGCTTCGTTCCCTCCGGGCTGTGCGTGACGAGGTTCATCAGAAACTCGTGAAATTCCGGCTCATCCGGGGCCAACAGACGGTCGCCTGATTCGGTCAGGATCGGATGGGAAAAGGATTCCGGCCGCCGGACGAGCTTCTCCCGCTTTTCCTTTTGCCTCTCCGACTCTTCCTGACTACCTTCGACCCTCTCCTCCCAGAAGCCGAATCCCAGCGTGGCGTACTGGCCCGGGTTGAAGGACAGGGGGCCGTCGTCCGGCCGCACCCGCACGACCATCAGCCCTTCATGAACCCGGCGAACCGAGACAAGGGCCGCGTTGTATTTCTCCCCGGCCGGCGCGGAAGTGTCATGCATTATGAGCTGATATCCAAAAGGGTAATCAGAAGAAACCTGTCCAAGGAGAAGAAGTCACAGTGGGCCACGAACAAGCTCTTAGCCCGCATTTCTCACAAAGAGAATCTTCAAGCT
>CAYRGS010000033.1:0-5542 GCA_964423875.1 uncultured bacterium | reverse complement strand
CCTTTCAATCCATCGCTCGATCGGGGGAGTTGCTGGGCTGAAACACGCCGTTCTCCGCGCGGGCGTATGACGGGCCGGTACGGGGACCGGCCCCTACGACGAAAAACGCCGTGTGCCGTAGGGGCGGGTCTCGGTACCCGCCCGAAGAACCGACCGATTGGAGTATTCGTCGGCATCAGCGGAAACAAACTACCTGAGGTGATTCCTCGGCCAATCACGATTCAGTCGGTGCGTTGGTGAGAAATCCGGGTTAAGCGTTTTCCTCCCACCCCCCTGGGAAGGCCGGGCGCGCCCCCATTGGTTTGGCCGTTGATTCGTGGACGGGCGTGATGCGGATGTCGAGCCGCCCGTGGGCCTCGCGCAGCGCGGCCTCGACCTCGGCGGGGGCGTCCGCCCGGGCGAAGAGGAAGCCCAGGTACTTCGACCCTTCCGGAAGGGGGCGGACCGTCTGCCCGGCAGGGATCATGATCACCGCGTCCTCGACGCCGGGGACCGCGCGGGCCTCCTCCATGCCGAGAACTTCATCGAGCCTCCCGGCCCGGGGGATGGGGATCATCATGACCCCGGCCGCCCGGCCCTCCCGCTCCAGGGACTCGGTCTCCATCCCCCCCCCCAGGGCGTGGCGGAGGATCAACTCCTCGAGGGAAATCCCGGTCCCGAAGCGCAGCGTTCGGGAGCATAACCCGCCGATGGACCGGGCGGCGAGCTCGATGGGCCAAACGCCCCGGTCGTTGATCCGAACCTCCGCGTGGACGGGCCCCTCCCGGAGTCCGATGGCCTCCGCCGTGCACGCGGCGCAATCGAAGACCGCCTCCCGGACATTCGCCGGCAGGCGGGAGGGCGTCACGTAAATCGTCTCCTCGAAAAAGGGGCCTTCCAGCGGGTCGGGCTTGTCGAACAGCGCCAGGACGCGAAGCTGGCCCCTCGTGAGCATCCCCTCGAGGGCCGCCTCCCGGCCTGGGAGATAATCCTCGACCAGGATCTTCGTCGCGGCCTCGCGTCCCCGGGAGGCGACTTTGGGGTCTTCCAGGAGGGCCTTGACCCGGAGGAACGCCTCGGCGAACGCCTCCGGGCCGTCCGCCCGGATGACCCCCCGGCTGGCCGAGAGGAAGACCGGCTTGATGACGCAGGGATAGGCGATGTCGGCGGCCAGTTCCAACGGGTCGTCCCGGACCGAGAACAGCTCGAACCCGGGAGAGAGGATTCCGGCCTCCGCCAGCCTTTGGCGGAACCGGTGCTTGTCCCGCGCCGCCGTGACGGCTTCCACCGGATTGTGCGGAAACCCCAGCGCCCGGGAAACCCTCGCCCCCACTAGGGCGGTGTCGTCGTCGACGGGGATCACCGCGTCCAGCGGATACGTCCGGGAGAACAGCGAGACCTCCCGGGCCGCGCTTTCCGAATCCCCGAAATCGAGGGTGAGGGTGCGGCCGGGCGTGTGTGCGGCGAGGACTTGGGGAAGATCGGACCCCACCACCACCTCGACCCCCAGCTTGCGGGCCGCCTCCATGAAATCGGTGGTCCGGTAGGACGTGGTGGGGAGCAGAAGGAGAACCCGAGGCATCGAGATCCTCGTCCTTCGCGAAGCTCAAGCGGCGCGGAAGGGAGCCGCGGAGATGGGTCGGCAATGAAGACGAAGGCCGCGGAAGAGGGTCGGTCCCGGGGTTTGGACGCGGGAGACAGATTCGGTCCACCGAGTCCCGACGCGGCGTCGCCCGCACCGGCCGGCGCCGGTTCACATCAGGGGCGATTCCCCCTTTCCGGGCTGGTAGTAAGGGTTGGCGCCGCCGCGGTGGTCGGTGGTGTCCACCAACTCCCTGATTTCGGGCATCACCTCGTTCATTCTGGTCTCGATTCCCTGCTTCAGCGTCACGTTGACCATTCCGCACCCCTGACAGCCGCCGCCCATCTGGACGAACGCGACGCGATCCTGGATGTCGATGAGCGTCACGATTCCGCCGTGGGCCGCCACGGCCGGGTTGATCTCGTCGTCCAGGAAGGACTGGAACTGCACCTTCAGATTTTCGTCTTCTTCCGAGGGCCCCTTCCCGTTGGCGCTCTCCCCGGGCGCGGACTTCAGTGCTTTCACCTCTTCCCGAAGGGCGGCCAGCTGCTTTTCGGTTTCGGCGGCGATGCTGGCGAGTTGGTCGCTCAAAGGCTCGAGCGCGTCCTGAAGACGCTTCGTTTGCAGGTGCGACCGGTAGAACAACAACGCGATGACGAGACCCGCGACGATCCAGGCGGCGATGACCATGGTCTTTGCTCTCCCGCTCTCCAAAGGCGCGCCAGCGGCCCCGCCCCTTGCGCGGCCTTCGGATGACTCTGTGGTTTGAGGTCCCCCGCGGCAGGCAACCACCCGTCCGCTCTGGGCCTATACCAACTATTTTATCCCATGACGGCGGAAGGTCAACTAGCGGTTGCGGCACCTCCGACCGCCGAAACCGTGCGCGGCTTGAGCGGGCAACCGATGTTTCCCGGCGGCCCTTCTCCTATTATCCCGATCCCGATGCTCGCTTGACGCTGACTGGCCGATTGGCCAGCATGTTGTGGCCGACGGCGGAGGAAGGCGTCCGCCCCCGTTGAAATCGACTCCCTCGGATGACTCCCCAAGATTCAAGGAGCCTCATGACTGACCTGCTGATTCAAAACGGAACGATTCTTTCCATGGATGCCGGCGGCGAGGTTCTCCCCGGCGGGGCGGTGGCCGTCCGCGACGGGCGGATCGCCGCGGTGGGAAAACCCGCCGACCTCAAGCGGATGGGGTTCGGCGAAGGCCGAACGCTGAACGCCCGGGGGCAGGTGGTGATGCCCGGACTCGTCAACGCCCACGCCCACGTGGCGGGGGGGCTTCTCAAGGCCCTGCCGGAGGGGCCCGGCACGCGGGCGGCCATGCAAAGGGTGTCAAGGCTTCTCTTCACCGAAGCCGATCCGGCGGAGACGGAAGCCCTGGCCCGGGCCTCTTTCCTGGAGGCGTTGAAAAGCGGTGTGACCTGCGTGGGCGTTCTCGACCGGGGCGCGTCGGCCCTCAGGGGCGCGGCGCGGGAATCGGGCCTGCGGGTGGTGCTGGCCGACGCCTTGGCGGAGGCGGACCCGGTCTCCGCCGCTTCGGGGGCCGCGCCCAAGTTGGACGCGGCGGCCGGGGCGGCCGCGTTGGAGGGGGCGCTCACGCGGATCGAGGGGCTGGACCCGGACGGCGACGGCCGGGTGACGGCCCGCCTGGGCGTCCATTCACCGGCGGTGTGCTCGGACGAGACCCTGGAATCCGTGGCCCGGGAGGCCGAGGCCCGAAAGCTCGGGCTGCATTTTCACCTCGCGACCTTCGCCGGAGAGACCGAGACGCTCCGGGCGCGGGCGGGGGGGGACCTGTTCGGATTCCTCCGCAGGCTAGACCTTCTGCGGTCCAACACCCTGGCTGCGGGCGGATGCGCGTTGAAGGAGGAAGAGATCGGCGGCCTGCGCGAGTCGGCGGCGCAGCTGGCCGTGGCTTCGCGGGCCGACGCCGCCCGGGGCGTGCGCACGCCGGTGGCCGCGTGTCTTCGTAACAAGGTTCCTTTGGTGTTGGGAACGAACGGCATCGGCCATGACCTCTTCGCCGTCATGCGGGCGTTCATTCTCTCGGCCCGGCTGGATGGGGAGAGCGGCGGTCTCGTGGGGCCGGCCGAGGCGCTGCGCATGGCCACCCGGGACGGGGCGAGGGCGCTCGGGCTTCTCGGCAGCGTCGGATCCATCGAGATCGGAAAGAAGGCCGACCTGATTCTGGTCACGCTCGACCCGGCGAAGGCCCCCCTCGTGGAGTCGGACGATCCGGCCGCGGCCGTCGCCGAGGTGTGCGGCCCCGGCGACGTGACCGACGTGGTTGTGGACGGCGAGGTGTTGATGGAGGGCGGAAAGGTCAAGTCCGTGGACGAGAAGGCGGTCTTGAATGAGGCCCGGAAGGCCGCCGCGGCGGCCTTCCGGCGGGTGGCTAACTAAGTCACGCGCGGCCGAAGGCTCCCCCCCCCCGGGAGGGCGAAAAGGCCCCCGCCGGCCCGGGGACGCGAGCGGATATCGAGCCGGGGGGGGAGGGGGGGGATGGAGAGGAGCAAAAGCGATGTTGGTCCTGACAACACCGAACATCGAGGGGAAGCGGATCGCCCGGTACATCGGCCTGGTGACCGGCGAGGCGATCCTGGGGGCAAACGTGTTCAAGGACTTTTTCGCGAGCATCCGGGACATCGTCGGAGGCCGGTCCGCCGCGTACGAGGAGGAGTTGCGCCGGGCGAAAGACTTGGCCGTCGATGAGATGATAGAGCAGGCCCGCGCGCGCGGCGCCAACGCGGTCATCGGGGTGGACCTGGATTACGAGACCATCGGCACGAGCTCGGGCGGGAACATGCTCATGGTCAGCGTCAGCGGGACGAGCGTGGTGGTTGAGGACTGAAGCCGGGGGGGCGCCCCGAGGCGCCGCCAATGCAAACAAAGGCGAGGGACCCAATATGCTCTCACGGATAGACCACATCGGAATCGTCACGGCCCACACGGAAAAGATCGTCCGGCTCTTTGAAGAGGCCCTGGGCGTCAAGGTGGCGAAGAAAGAACACTCCGACACCGGTTTCGCGAAGTGCACCTTCCTTCACCTGGACAACATCCAGATCGAGATCACCGAGCCCTACGACCCGGATCACTTCTACACGGATATGGTCAAAAAGCGGGGGACTTGTCTTTCGCACCTGGCCTTCTCGGCAGGGGACGTCGAGGGGACGTGCGGCGAGATCGAGGGCCGCGGCATCGGCTTCCGGGAGGGGTTCGGCCCGGGCAGGAAATCGCCCCGGGGATACAGCATCGCCTTTCTGGACCCGGATCAGACCGAAGGCGTCCAGATCCAGCTCATCGCCGAACACCCCACCGGGTGATCAGCCGACCGGGTGGGCGCCGGCAATCTCCTGGGGCGCGCCGAAGCCGGGGAGGTCTGCGAGGATGATGAAAGGTCAAGCCCGAAGGGTTTTTCTGATTCTCACGCTCGTGGGGTGGGTCCCGGTCCAACCGGGATGGGCGGAAAAGGCGGAAAACGCCGATCCCGCCGTCAAGGCGGTTTATCACTGGCGGAGGGGATACGTCTATCACCTCCTGGGACAATTCCCGATGGCCATTGCCGAATACCGGAAATCCATCGCGGCCAAGCCCACCGCGGAAGGCCATACGTTTCTGGGCTGGTCCCTCAGCATGATCGAACGATATGAAGAGGCCATCGCGGAGTGCAAGAAGGCCATTCCATTGGACCCGGATTTCGGTAATCCCTACAACGACATCGGCGTGTATCTCGTGGCGTTGGACCGGTTGGACGAGGCGATCCCCTATCTGAAGAAGGCCATGCGAGCAAAGCGTTACTGCTGCTATCAGTTCGCCCACCACAACATGGGGCGGGTGCTCGTATTGAAGGGGAGATACGAGGAGGCGATGCGGTCATTCAAGAAGGCCTTGGCATATGACTCCGATTACGAGCCTTCCAAGAAAGCCCTTCGCGTCCTTCGGGAGCGCGCGGGGCGGGAGCGCGAGCGCGCCGACC
>CAYRGS010000032.1:0-32530 GCA_964423875.1 uncultured bacterium | reverse complement strand
GGTTCCGGAGGTTCGGAAGGCCGGACTACGATGCAGGTGCGAAGTTCAACGAGGCCCGCCAGCCTGTCGTGGGCGTGACGTGGTTCCAGGCGCGGGACTATTGCGCCTCCGTCGGCAAACGCCTTCCGACGGAGGCCGAGCGGGAGAAGGCAGCTCGTGGCGTGGACGGCCGGAAGTATCCCTGGGGGAATCAGTGGGACGGCTCGAAGATGATCTGGAGGGAGAACAGCGGCAAGCGGACGCACGCCGTAGACCGGACGTACAACACCCACCGGAGTCCATATGGAGCGGTGGACCTTGTGGGGAACACGTGGGAGTGGGTGGCGGACTGGTATCGAGGGGATTATTACCGCAATGCCCCGAATCGCAACCCGAAGGGGCCATCCTTGGGCAACAGGCGGGTAGTCCGTGGTGGCTCGTGGGGAGCATACAAGAACATTTACGGCAAATCGTGGTTGCGCGCGACGACCCGGAACTGGCAGCAAGCCCACAGCAGGTATAACTTCTTGAGTTTCCGTTGCGCCAAGGCTCCTTGATTACCCTTTGCCCTTTCGCCCTCTTACCCTCTGGGGGGTCCAGAGGGCTTGCCCCCTGGCGGGTTGATCGTAATGGGACCCGTGGTCTGAATTTCCAGCGGACCATGATATGATCCCCTGTTGTGATTCATGAAAGCTGAATGACGTTTCTAACCTTCTAACGGGAGGGTTGATGATGAGAAGGACGACGACGTTTTCGCTGGGTCTGATTCCTGTTCTCGCGGCAGCTTTCTTTCTGACGCCGCAAAACGCCCTCGCAGCGAAATGCAATTGGACCGTGACAGGCAAGTTGGCCGTCAAGCACAAGCTTCAGGAATTGAAGGAGAAGTTCAACGGGGAGTCCTTACTGAGGGGTGTAATAGTCAATGTTTCGGCCAGGAAAAAGATCGGTGCTCTGTGGGCACCCTGGGGGAGTTGGGGGAGCGTTCGAACCAACAGTAGCGGCAAGTTCTTGATCTCAAAGAGAAAGAGCTGCGATCAACGAAAATTCAGGGTACGGGTGAAGTTCAGAAGTTCCAAATTGGAAGTCCGGCACAAAAAGTCTCATCCGTTAAATTGGGTAAAGTGGCACACGGTCATCAAAAATCGCCGGCATCGCGCAGGGCGAATCTCTTACGGCCAGCTCACGTTCAAACCAGGGGGCAAACGTGCCCTGGGCAGCTTCGAGGCGCGCCGGCAAGCCGATATCTGGGTCCTCTACAAGATGGCCATTCGGCACATGCGCCGGATGGGCAGAGGCTATGCATTCACGACGAAGATCAGGGTGAAATATCCTCACAAAGGGCCTGTCAAGGATGATATAGAATCAAGTTATGCCGACCCCACGACAAAGGAAATCTGGATCATCAAGAACAGCAAAAAAGACCAGTTCTCCACCCATACACTGCTCCACGAGCTTGGCCATGTCTGGGCCTATAACCACAGCTCGGGGGAAATCTGCCTGACTCAGGAGTTGCTCAAACCGCCACACACCACCCACGGCCTTGTCAAAGACCACTGCGCCGCATTCCATGAGGGATTCGCCGAATACTGGATGGGAAAAATGCTCCAGGCACTCTTCGGAAAGAGCGCGCCTCTCCCCTACAACCGGAAGTGGCTGGCAAGCAAATACGGCCTGACTGCCCTTCGCCGGGTCCAGCGGCACGACAGAGGGTGGGTTTCGGTCTTTCGCATGCTGACAACCCCCAACATCCACAAGTACGATTTCGGAACCGCTCTGACTGGGGCCGCGGGTTACGTCGTGGCAAAGAGCTCCGCGCCCAAAGGCTGCACGAGCCCGAAGATTACCTTCAAAAACGTCCTCCGAGCGTTCAACCCGCGCTCCTCCAAAGGGTATCCGAAGCAACTGGCCCGAAAGGAGACAACCATCTCCAAATTCCTGAATCGGTCTGCGGCCATCCTCGGTCCGATGACCGGGAAGCACGGTCGGATGTACAAGAAGCTCGCGGACCCGTCCAAGACCCACCAGCCATCCGACTCGCTCTGTGGTAGCTAGTGGAAGGCATGGGTCCCCGGGGCGCTGGAGCAATTCGTCGACCTTCTGCGCGGCGGGCCGGAACTGATTTCCTCCGGGCAGCATCCTGGGTTTTCGTTGCGCCAAGGATGCTTCAACACCTCCGACCCCCGACTCTCAGCTGTTCCCGGAACCCGAGAAAAAAGACCCCTACCAAGACATGAACCCACCCGGTGTTGGAGAAAATCCGATGACAATCGAGCAATGAATCGAAGCGCTGGAGAAAAGGTGCAAAAGGCTGGGTAAGACCCTTGTGGGGGTAGGCACCCTGGCTCTTTTTGCCGTTGTCGCCGGTACGGCGGGGTGGACGGTGGCGTATACGGGCGCCATCAGCCCATCGAGCATCACGACGAAAACGATTCACCTCAAGGATTCAGCCGGAAAGGTACGGCTTCGTCTCCTTGGGTCAGATGGCAGTGTTAGAGCATACAACAAAGCCGGAATAGCGCGGCTTGTACTCTATGGGTCCAAGGGCATTGTCGATGTGAACAACTCAGCCGGAAAGAAGGGGGTAAGGCTGGATGCGAAATATAGCAGTGTCAGAGCATACGACTCAGCCGGACAGTTGCGGTTTTTTGTCTCTGGAATTGACGGCACTCTTATTACAAAAGATTCATACGGAAAGACACGGATTAGGCTCAATGTGGACAATGGCGTCGAACTGTACACCGCAGCCGGAAAGAGGCGGATTTTAATCAATGGACATTCCGGAAAGATCTATTTCTGTGCTCCAAACACCGCAACGATTTCTCATCCCTAATTGTTGGGAGCCTACTTCCACACCCGCCGGGCGGTAGGGGTTCCGCTCGGCGGTTCATACATGGGTGCAGCTCTGTAAGGGGCAGGTCGCCCTTTTGTTCCCCAGTTCATGAGCACACAATCCAAAAATAAATGGCTCACGACACCGTGGGGAGCCCCCGCCTTCGCTTGACCAGATAGTTTTGCAAACAGACCCTGAATCTGTTGTAAAATGGGGTAATTTCACGTTACATGAGGACCGCAGGATGGCCAAAAGTGGTCATCGGGGAAATCTCTGTTAAGAAAGGGGAGGCACATGAAGTATATGTTAACGTGGCGCGAACGTCCTGCTGCATCCGCAGCCGACTATGAGGCCGCACAAAAGCGCGTTCTTGAGGTCTTCCAGCAATGGGAAATGCCAGAGAGCTTGACGTTTCACCAATTCCTGGTCCGCATCGGTGAATTCGGTGGTTATGCCGTTATAGAGACCGACAAACCCGAGGATATACACAAGCTCACAACTACCTTTGCCGTGTTCGAGTTCAATCTTGAGCAGGTATTGGACGTGATGGATGCCGTTTCAATCGAAGTTGAGGCCATCCAATGGCGTGATTCCGTAAAACCTTAGGGGCAGGTCTTGAATCAATGGTTTCGGGCGCAGGGGCCTTCTCGGGCAAGCGGACGATTGGCGTTGTACCAACCACCCCCGCCAAGTCCGGCTTATCCCCTTACGGCCAATCCTGGGCCATCGTTGTGGGGATCAACCGGTATCGAAATCCAGCCCTGCGCCTCCACTATGCCGTCAATGACGCCCGGAGCGTCACGGCCGCCCTCCGGAAGATCGGCTTTCCCAAAAGAAATATCATCACCCTTCTCGACGAGGGGGCCACGGCGCGGGCCATCCGGACGGCGTTCAACACCCTGATTACAAGGACACAGGGGCAAGACCGGGTATTCATCTTTGTCGCGGCCCACGGTTTGACGCTCGACCGTCCGGGGGGCGGGGCGATGGGATACCTGCTTCCGGTGGGGGCGGCCATGCCGATGAGCGAGGTGAAGGACACGGAATTGGTGTTGGGCTACAATACCTTCTCTCCTGAGAGATATCCGGAAAACACGGACACAAGGGAAAGGTCTTTCGCCACCTGAAACGGCGATGGGAAAACCATCGCGGAGGGGAAGAATCGGAGAGGAGGAAGACGAATGCCCAAGATGCAGGTCGGCAGCGTCGAGTTGTATTACGAGCTCCACGGGAGCGGAGATCCCGTCGTTCTCATCGGCGGCCTCGCCGGGGACTGCCGCGCGTGGAAACCGCAGATCGAAGTGCTTTCCAAGGACTACCGGATCCTGGCCTTCGATAACCGCGGAACGGGGCAGAGCAGCGCCCCCGAGGAACCCTACACGACCCGGGACTTTGCCGACGACACCATCGGCCTCATGAACGCCTTGGACCTGCCCGCGGCCCACGTCATCGGCCGCTCGATGGGAGGCGCCGTCGCCCAGGAAATGGCCATCAACTACCCGGACCGGGTGCGCAGCATGCTCGTCACGGCTTCTTTCGGGAAGATGGACCGCTATGGCGCCCGTCTCCTCCTGAACATCATGGAGGTGACGAAAGCCCAGGGGTATGAGGCGGCCGCCAGGCATCAGTCGGTCATGCTGTATCCTCTTGCATACTTTAACGAACATCCGGAGGAGATGGACGACTTCGAGAAGGTGTTGGCGGATCCCAACCGGGCCCTGCACGGTTACGTCAATTCGACCCTTGCCTGCGTCGAGCACGATTCCCTTGATCGGTTGGGCCAGGTCAAGTGTCCAACCCTCGTCCTCGCCGGGGAGTTGGACCTCGTGTGCTCAATCGAATGCGCGAGGGAGATCGCGCGGGGGATTCCAGGGGCGGAGTTGAAAATCTACAAAGACGCCGGTCACTTCTTCCTGGTCCAGTGCTTCCAGGAATGCCTTTCCGACATCCAGAGCTTCCTGGCGAAACACTGAACCCTTCGACAGGCGATTGGCCGCATGGGCGCCGGTGTTTCAGCACTTGCGGGCGGCGGCTATTGCTAAGGTTAAAGTCAAGATCTGGTATGACGATTCGTCGAAGTGGGTCAAGGATATACGCTTCCGCTTTGGTAGACGCTGTTCATGAGGAGGCGCTTCACCTGGTCATGCGGGCGATCAGGCGGGAGGAATCCCGCTAGGCGGTTCATACATGGGAGTAGCTGTAGGGGGAAGGTTACCCTTTTGTCCCTGTATCGGTGATCGTGCCTGATGGTTCGGGGGGACAGACACCCTCTCAATGTGCCCTCATTCTCCCATCAGCTTAAAAACCTGTTAAAATTTCCATCGTCAATCCAAAAAGACACAGACCCCGCCCACCCGATGGGGGCACGCATGCGGTTTCGGCGAAGCGTCATCCTTGCCGCTCTGGTTTCTTGCCTCCTTGCCTCCTTGCCTGCGCCAGGGAGAGGCTGGCCATGCGGGGAAGAAATAGGGGAACGACGCGGACCTCTCGCCGCCGCCTTCGCCGAACGGCGGCCAACCGGAGAACAGGAACATGAGCGAGTGGGCAGAACACAGAACCACGGGCACATCCGTGGAACCGATGGAGGAGCGTCTAGAACCTATCTCAAAATTGGTAGTGCCCTAGCCGTCATGCCCGCATGTCGTAAGCGGGCATCCAGAAAAGCTTGAAAACACTGGATTCCCGCTTTCGCGGGAATGACGATAAAAGGCCCAAGGACTGTGAAATGGGATTTTGAGATAGCGTCTAGTGTTTTCAAACCACAAAGGGGACCGGAAGGACATCGGGGGAAGTTGAAATGGGAAATTCCCGACATGAATGAGTTCCGAAGCGACGTGGTCGGGAGCCTGCTTCGTCCGGAATATCTGAAAGAGGCGCGCGGGCTGCACGAAGCCGGAGAGATCGGCCACGACGAATTCAAGAAGATCGAAGACCGGGCGGTGGACGAGGCCGTCGAGATTCAAAAGCGGGCCGGGCTGGACGTTGTCACCGACGGCGAGATGAGACGATCCTCTTTCTACGGCCACCTCATCGACTCGGTGGAGGGGTTCGACAAGCTCGGCGGCTGGGCGATTACTTTCCGGGACCACGAGGGGGCGGAAAAATTGTGTAAGCGCCCCCTTGTGGTTTCCCGCCTGAAGCAGCGGCGGCACCAGTGCGCCGAGGATTTCGCCTATCTGCGTACCCGAATCAGCGGGAGCGGCCTCCCCGCCAAGGCTACTATCATCAGCGCCCAACAGGCGTCGGCCTATTACGACGCCGAGAAGTCACAAGGGGCCTATCCAACGGTGGACGCTTACCTCGCCGATGTCGTGGACATCCTCCGCCAGGAGGTGAAAGAGCTGATCCGTCTGGGATGCCGCTACATCCAAGTGGACGCGCCGCAGTACGCGGCCCTGTTGGACCCGGAACTCCGGGAAGGATACCGGCAACGGGGAAACGAGCCGGATCGCCTCATCGACGTCTGCATCGAAATGGACAACGCCGTCATCGAGGGGCATACGGGGGCCTTGTTCGCGCTCCACCTCTGCCGCGGAAACGCCTGGGGCGGGTTCTATGCCAGCGGCGGCTACGACCCCATCGCCATGAATGTCTTCCAGAAAACCCGGTTCGACCGGTTCCTGTTGGAGTACGACGACGAGCGCTCCGGTGGGTTTGAGCCTCTGAAGCTGGTTCCTGGAGACCGGACGGTGGTCCTGGGCCTCGTGACGACCAAACGCCCGGCTCTAGAGAACAAGGAAGAGTTAAAGCGGCGGATCCGGGAAGCCTCGAAGTTTGTCCCGCTGGAGAGGCTGGCCCTGAGTCCGCAGTGCGGCTTCGCCTCGGAGATGGAGGGCGGCCCCCTCACAATCGCCGATGAGGAAGCCAAGCTCCGCCTTGTGGCCGAAACGGCCGGAGAAGTGTGGGGTTAGAAAGACCGGCTCGCCGCGTGTTGAGGAATATCCTGGGGGGCAGGTCAGTTTCACGGCAAGCGGATCAGGATGAACCGAGCGTTGGCCGTTCCTGTTGGGAGAGATTCAGGTCCCGCGCCTAGCGCGACCATTTCCTGATTCCGGAGGGTTTCTTCGTCTGAACGGGTTCGATGAGGGCCTTTTCGACTTCGGATTCCAGGTTTTTCCAGATGCGCTTGACCGTTCGGGCGAAGGCGGGGTCGGACATGCTGTCGAACGTGCGCGGACGGGCGAGGGGGACCTCGACCACCTCGAGCACACGTCCGGGCCCGGCTGAGAAGACCGCCACCCGGTCGCACAGCAGGACGGCCTCCTCCAGGTTGTGCGTTACATAGACGAACGTCTTGTTCTCCCTTTTCCAGAGGTCCTCCAGCTCCTGCCGCATGAGGACGCGCGCCTGGGGATCGATCTGGGCGAAGGGCTCATCGAGCAGGAGCACCTCGGGGCTTGTGGCCAGGGCGCGGCCGATGCCCGCGCGCTGCTTCATCCCGCCCGAGAGCTGCGCGGGGTAGAGGGTTTCCGTCCCCTGAAGGCGGACCTTGCCCAAAAAGAATTCCGCGATGCGCCGATAGATGCTCTTGGGCGCGCCCTTGACCTCCGGGCCGAAGCCCACGTTGCCCCGGGTGTATCGCCACGGCATCAAGGCGAAGTTCTGGAAGACCATCGCCGAGCGTTGCTCGCTCCTTTGCTCGCCGGTGAATACAATCGACCCGGAGGTGGGCTCCTTGATCTCGCCCAGAAGGTGAAGGAAGGTGGTCTTCCCGCAGCCGTTGGGGCCGATGACGCCGAAGAGGGAGCCGTCCTCGATGGTCAGGTTGACCCCCTCCAAGGCGACCTTCTCCGTACCCCGGTCGGTGTAGACATAAGTCAGGTCACGGACTTCGATCTTCATGATGGAAAATCCTCCGTCCCGGCGGGGTTCCCCCGTCCCTGTGGGGTTCCCCAGGCCCGCTCGCTCCGCACGGTCCCCTCCCCCTGCCAATTGCCTATGATACCATCGTCTCAACGGATGTCTCGTTCGTCCATCCGATGATTGCGGTCAAAAAGTTCGGAATAGGGAGGATCATCCTTGACCATTGATCTGCACGCTCACTATGTTCCGGGGGCCTATCTGCGTCTCATGCAAAAGGAAGCGGCGAGGTTCAACACCCGCTACGGCGAGGATGACGAGGGCCGGCCCTACGTCGAGCATCCCGGCAGGGGCCGCGCGTTCTTTACGAATGAATTCACGGACAAGGACGCCATCCGGGCGCGAATGGACAGGGCCCGGCTGGACCGCCAGATATTCTCCCCCCCGCCCCAGCTCTTCCACTACGACCTGGAGCCGGAGCCGGGACTGGAGATCGCCCGCCTCTGGAACGACGCGATGGCGGAGTTCACGGTCGAAGACCCGAAGCGGTTCGGCGCGCTGGCATCCGTCCCGCTGCAAAGCCCTGAGGCCGCCGCGACGGAGGTTCGCCGGGCGGTGAAGGAAAAGGGCCTGCTGGGCGTCGAGATCGCGACCAACATCAACGGAAAATATCTGGATGAATCCGAGCTGGACCCGTTCTTCGAGGAAGTGGCGTCACTCGGCCTGCCCGTCCTGGTGCACCCGTGGAATCCCCCCGGGGGGGACCGAATGAGCGAGTATGCCTTGTTCGAGGTGGCGGCTTTCCCGTTCGATTCGACCGTTTGTCTGATCCGTTTGATGTTGAGCGGAACGCTCGACCGGTTTCCCAATGTCCGGTTCTGTTTCGTTCACGCGGGGGCCTACGTGCCGACGCTTCTGGGCCGAATCCGGCGGGGCATGGAGGTCTATCCCGATATGGCCGGGAACCTGAAGGCCGGGCCGGAGGAATACCTGAGGCGGCTCCATTTCGACACCATCATCCTGAGCACCCCGGCCCTTCGTTTCGTCATCGATTGCGTGGGAATCGATCGGTTGTTCCTGGGGAGCGATCACCCCTTCGGTGTCGGGGACCCGGACCCGGTCACCTCGGTCGAGGCTTTGGGCCTCCCGCCGGATCAGGAAGCGGCCGTTATGGAAGGGAACGCGAAGAGGCTATTGGGGGCGTAGCAATTTGGGGGGAAAGGGGGGGATCCGACCGGAATCGGCGCCCCCGGGGCGCTGGGTCAGGTCTTCATCATCTTCGCGGCCTGTTGGATGGCGCGGATAATCTCAAAGTAGCTGGTGCAGCGGCAGAGGTTGCCCTCCATGAACTTCTTGATCTCCTTCTCGGTCGGATCGGGATTTTCGTCCAGGAGGGCCTTCGCCGTCATGATCATCCCCGGCGTGCAGTACCCGCACTGAAACCCGCCTTGGTCGATGAACGCTTCCTGGAGGGGATGCAGCTCGTCCTCGCTCGGGGCGAGGCCCTCGATGGTCTTGATGTCCGCGCCGTCGGCGAAGGGAGCCAGCAAGACGCACGTGGCCACCGGCCGGTCGTCGAGAAGGACCGTGCAGGCCCCGCAGACTCCCAGTCCGCACACCTCCCGGGGGCCCGTTATCCGGAGCTGGTTGTGGAGGACGTCCATGAACGTGTGGTGAGAGCGGACGGTGATCCGGCGCTCCTCACCGTTCAGCGTGAAGCGAATTTCCCGTTCCATCAGGATGAGGCCTCCCGTGCTTCCTTGTCCCGAAGGGCGCGGAGCACCTTCTCGGGGGTGATGGGCAGATCGTGGATGCGCACCCCCACGGCGTCGAAGACCGCGTTGGCGACGGCCGGAGAGGGCGGGGTGATCGAAGTCTCCCCCGTCCCCCGCGCGCCGAAGGGTCCGTCTTTCACCGGCGTCTCGACCAGGATATCCTGCATTTCTCCCGGGATTTCCTCGAACGAGGGGAGGATGTAGTCCACGAAGTGAGGGTTCAGGGGTTGTCCGTTGTCGAAGTTCAGGGACTCGAAAAAGGTCTGCCCCAGCGCCATCGTGGCCGATCCGGAGACCTGCTCGCGGCAGCTCTTGGGGTTCAGGGCTTTGCCCACGTCCACCGCGTTGACGAACTTGCGGAGCTTCACGACGCCTGTTTCCGTGTCCACTTCCACCTCGGCTGCCCCCGCCGCGGGAAACCAGTACACCGTCGTCAGCTCCTCGAGCGCCAGGCCGGTTTCCTTGTCGAGCTTGCCGCCTTTGGTCTTCAGGACCCCCCGTCCGAGGATGTTCCCGCCGTCCATCCCGAAATAGCCCTGGATGACATCCTGGATCGGGATGCCCCGGTCCGGGTCGGTCTTCGGAAACACCCGCCCTTCCCGGATTTCCAGGTCTTCGGGGGCCGCCTCCAACAGGTCGGCGGCCAGATCGCAAATCTGCTTTTTGGCATCGACGGCCGCCATGCTCACGGCCGATCCCACGTGGAAGGTGGACCGGCTGGAGTTCGTCATCTGGTCGTAGGGCGTCACGTCGGTGTCCGGGTGGACGATCTTCACGCTGTCGAAGGTCGTTCCCAGGGTCTCGGCCGCGATCTGGGCCATGACGGCGTCGGATCCCTGGCCCATGTCCACGGTGCTGCAAAGGACGGAGACGCTCCCGTCGTTGTTGACCGTGATAAAGGCGCTCGAGGTTGTGGGCGTCACGGTGCTCTTGATGGCGACCGCCACGCCCCGGCCCACTTTGACGTGCGCTTCCGCGGCGGGTTCGGGCGGCTTGTCCCAGCCTATGGCCTCGGTGGCCCGGCGGAGGTTTTCCTTGAAGTCGATCTCTTTCATGACCGAGGTTGTAATGAATTCATCCCCCGGCTCGATCAGGTTCCGGTCCAGGAACTCCCGGCTCTCGATTCCCAGGGCGCGCGCGATGATGTCGTTTTGCTGGGCGTAGGCCCACGATACCTGCGCGACGCCGAATCCGCGAAACGGTCCGGACGAGGGCTTGTTGGTCAGAACGCAGTGGGAATCGACCCAGGCGTTGGGCATCTTGAACGGTCCGCATGAGACGTACCCGCAGTTCTTGGCCACCCGGGGGCCGATGTCGGCGTAGGCCCCGGTGTCCAGGTAGATCTCCGTCTTCCGCGCCCGAAAGCGGCCGTCCCGGCCGACGCCGGTCTTGATCTTGACGAGGGAGGCGTGCTTGACGCATTCCAGGAAGCATTCCTCCCGGGACAGCGTCAGCCGGACCGGCCGGCCGGACTTCCAGGCCAGACAGGCCGTCACCGGCTCGATCCGGGCGTAGGTCTTGCTGCCGTATCCGCCCCCGAGGTATCCGGGAATGATGATCCGGACGTTGCCGACCTGCGTCCGGAAGACCCGCGCCACCGAGTTGCGCGCGAGGAAGGGGTTCTGGGTGCTGGACCAGATGGTGACCCGGTTGCCCCGCTCGACCTTCGCGACGGCGTTATAGGGCTCGAAGGCCACGTGCTGCGTCGTCGGAGTGGTGAACTCGTGCTCGAAGACGTGGTCCGATTCGGCGAACCCCTTGTCCACGTTCCCGTAGCGCAGCCGGTACTGGTTGCAGATGTTCGTGCCGGGGATGGGGCGGATCGTCTTCAGGTCGGCGAACCCCTGGGACGGGGGCTCCAGGATTCCGTGGATGAGAGGCGCCCCCTCGGCCAGGGCGGCCTCAAGGTCCGTCGCGGCGGGGATCTCCTCGTACTCCACATCGATGAGACTGAGCGCCTCCTCGGCCGTGTCGATGTCCGTCGCGGCGACGGCCGCCACGCGGTCCCCCACGTAGCGCACCTTGTCCAGCGCGACGACGGGTTGATCGTAATAGACCGGCCCGTAGGTTGGGGTGAAGCGGTCGTTTCCGATGAAATCGTCGCGGGTCAGCACGCCGAAAACCCCGGGTAGCCGCTCCGCCCGGGAGGCGTCGATGTGACGAATCCGAGCGTGGGGATGGGGGCTTCTCAGGACCAGGGCGTGGGCCGCCCCCGGCACTTCGAAGTGCATCGTGTAGACGCCTTCGCCCCGCACCTTGGATTCGGCTTCGGGGCGGATCTCGGACAGGCCGATGGTCACATGGCTCATGGTTCCTCCGCTCTCAGGCGGTCCCGTTTTCGCCGATGGCCCGCTTCACGATGCGGCGGGCGAAGACGCGCGAGAGTTCTTTCTTGTACCAGGCGGAGCCCCGGGAATCCTCCATGGGGTCCACCCGGGCGAAGCAGTGCTCGGCGATCTCGTGGATGAGGGCGTCGTCCAGGCGCCGGCCGGCCGCCATCTCCGGGACCCCGGGCACGCGAAAAGGGATTTCGGTCACGGACCCGAAAATGATCTCCAGCGAGTGGCACGTCCCGTCCTCTTCCAGTTCCGCAAAGGCCGCCACGCCCAGGCAGGGCCAGTCGGTGGAGGTGTTGGGCGTGAATTTCAGATAGGCGGACCGCAAGGTCGGCGGGGCGTCGGGAATGACGACGCACCGGAGGATTTCGTCCTCCTCCAGGGCGGATTCCAGATAGCCGGTGAAGAAGTCGGCGAAGGGTATCTCCCGTTCCCCCCGGACGCTTTGGGCGACCGCGTAGGCCCCCAGCCCGACGAGGACGGGGGGGGGGTCGGAATGCGGGTCCGCGTGGGCCAACTCGCCGCCCAGCGTGCCCATGCACCGGATCCGAACGTTGGCCACCTGGCTCATCACCTCGGCCAGCAGAGGGCAGTGCGCGCGGACCGTCGGTGAGGTTTCCACCGTCCGGTGCAGGGCCCCGGCGCCGATGATCAGGCCGACCCCGGCCTCATGACGGATGGCGTCGAAATCCCGGATGCGCCGCACGGCGACCAATCGCTCGGGCCGGAAGATCCGCTGTTTCATCAGGATGGAGAGCGCGACGCCGCCCCCGACGACCTTCACGCCTTCGCCGGCCTTGGAGAGTTGATCGCAGGCCTCCTCCAAGGAGGCGGGTTCGAGGATTTCCAGGGAGATCATCCGGTCCATCCTTTCTCAAACATAAATTCACAGGGACGGGCGGTGAAGGAGCCCCCCCCCGCGTGCAAACCATCCTGTCCTGTCGAGGAGGTCTCAATCGGTCCGGTCAGGTCGCGGATCGGTTGCGGCGGGTCCCTGTCGTCACCGGATGCGGTTCCGCCCGTGCTGTCCGGACATTCGAATTCCGGGAACGGGAAAGTGTATTCTGACACGAAACGGCTTGTCAAGGCTGCGCGATTGTTCGCGCTCCGGAGGGGCGGGGAGGCGGTTCACAAGCGGCGTGGCCGGACGCGCCGTGTCCATCGGAAATCGGGTGTAAGATGTCCAACCCCCGGTTCCCGGGGGGATGGGCGCGTTCCGGTCTGGGATGAGCCCCGCGGTCAAGGAATTCTCGGATATGGCCAGCCGAAACCGATGGGTCCTCCTGGCAATCGCTTGGTGTGTCGCGCTGAACCTGCGCGGGATCTCCCTCTCGGTGTCGCCCCTGTTGCCTTTCATCAAGAACGATCTGGGGTTGACGTACGCGGAGGCGGGGCTCCTATTCTCGACGCCCACGATCCTGATGTCCATCTTCGGGTTTCCCGGCGGGTGGCTGGCGGACACCATTGGCATGAAGCGGACCTTGACCCTGGGCCTGGTTCTGATCTTCGCGGGCGCCGGGCTTCGGGCGACCGCGCCGGGATTCGGGATGCTTGTGCTCTGGACGGCGCTTTTGGGGGCCGGAATGGGAATCTCGGGCCCCGGCCTGACACGGATGGTCAAGGACCGGTTCGCGGACCTGCCGGGAACGGCCACGGGCATCTACACGACCGGAATCGTCATGGGCGCGGTGCTGGCGACATGGCTGACCTATCCTTTCCTGTTGAGGTGGACCGGGTCCTGGAGGGGGACGTTCCTGGTCTGGAGCGCCGTTGCGTTGTTCGCGTTATTGGGATGGGTGCTGCTGGCCCCGTCCGGCGACGGCGCCGGCCCCGGCTCCCCGAAGATCGCGGGAATCTGGCGAGACAGGACGGTCTGGAAGCTGAACATCATCTTTCTCGCCCAGGGGTTCGTGTTCTATTCCCTGAGCTCCTGGATACCGACTTACTATCACGAACTGGGCTTGGCGCTGAAGCCCAGCACGCGGATCCTGGCGGTGTTCATCTTTCTGAACCTGCCATCGAGCCTGATCATTCCTTACGTCTCGGACAAAACCGGGGGAACCAAGACGAGCCTGATCGTTTCGTGCGCCATTTTTCTTCCAGCGGTGCTGGGGATGACCTTTTTCCCCCTGGCGTTGACCTGGGTCTACCCCTTCTTGATGGGCATTGCGATGGGGGGGATCTTTGCCCTGAGCTTCGCCCTGCCGCTGCAATACGTAGAGCCGCGCCTTGTGGGCAGCGTGGCGGGCGCGAACCTTCTGGTGGGGTACGGGGGGACCTTTGCCGGACCCATCATCATCGGTTGGGTCCACGACCTGACGGGCGACTTCACGGGGGGCTGGCTCCTCGTGATGGCGTCGATCATCCTGCTTATGCTGACTGCATGGCGGCTGCCGAAACAGGTGTATTGATCCGCCCCCGGGGAGGGTCTCACGGGTCCGGGTCCACATCTTGATACATGTGGGTCCGGCGGTGGACGAGGGGGGGGGGAGGGGGTCCGCCTACGAAGCGGACGGGCCTTTCCCGTCCCGGTTTTCCGGGTCTTCCTTGTCGGAGGGCGTGTATTCATCCAGGTAACGGCGGATGGCCGACGTGACAATCTCTGTGACCGTTCTCCGCTCTTGGGTGACGATGGTGTCCAGCTTTTTTGTGATGTCCGGGGGCAGGGCTAGGGTGTGGACCCTGACCGCGCGGAATCGAATGCCCTGAGCCATCTTTCTCCTCCAGTCTTTTCTCCGGCCGCATCCCCCGGTCTTGCGGGGAGCCGTTTTCGAATCGGCGAACGCGGGGCTCAGGGCGCCCGGTTGAAGTCGGGTCCGATGAATTCCATGTACGGCTTCGAATACGAAGCGATGAAATGATCGGTGCGATCCTCGATAAGCTCCTCCACCTTCTCCTGGATTTCCGACGTCGTTGCGTAGCGCTCCAGGATCAGCCGGCCGGTGTGGATGTGATTGCCCTCGTGGGCCATGACCTCCTCCTCGATGACCCGGGCGGACTCCTGATCCACAAGCGTGACCAGCTTTTCCATGCACGCGGTTAGGATGAACTCGCCCGTCAGGTTGCTCGCGGCCGCGATGTAGACCGGATGGTCCCAGGAGAGGGTTTTCTCGAGCATGCCGTTGTGGGCAGGTCCGGCCTTGAATCGGGTGAGGTCGCTCTCCGCCCCGCGGTCGGCGACGAGCTTGGCGAAGACCTGGTAGTGGTGATATTCCTCGACGAGCTGTTGTGTGAGGAGAAGCTTGAGGTCGAGGTCTTCCGGAGAAATGAGGGTGATCATTTTGGCCGGGCAAAAGACGCCGAGGTAATACTCTCTCCATTCGTGAGACTGGAAGGTGGCGGTTATCTCGTCCTCGGAAAGCGTGGGCGTGCGCTCCAGGACGGTTTCCTTCATTTTCTCGGCGTTTTCCGTTGCCCTGGCAAGGGTCCACTTGGCAAATTCCCGGCTGTCCATCGCCTCGCCTCCTTCAGGTCTTGAGGGTGAATTTCAAATCCTCGAAAATCCCGCTTCAGATTCCCTTCTCTTGATTCAGGTTGGACCGGAAATCCCGTGGAAGCCCCCGGTCAGGTGCGGGAGTTGCGCTGAATCGGCTCTGTAAAGGTTAGCCCGAATTTCTCGGAAGGGGAACAGGAAAGCCTTTTGATCAGGATGCGATCGCGGGTTGCCCGGTTCGAATTTGAGGCCGGTGTGCGCCGGGCGCGCCAAGCCCTTCCGCGTTCACGGTCATCTCGACGATGGCCGAGGGCTCCTGCCAGCCGGGGTAGTAATAGTATTTCGCCGCCTGGTATAGACCGAGCCGCGTGTCCAGGTAGGGGCCCACCCACTCGGTCGCGTCGATGACGCCGCGCTCGAGGGCCGGGAGGATCTCGCCCCCGGGCAGGAGGACGACCGTGCCGCCCGTTTTCGAAAAGACCTTTCCGCCCACGCCCGGCATCCGCATCTTGAGGCCCCGGATGTCTCCGACGCCATTGAGGGGTTTACGGAACCAGCCGCCCATCTGGACGCCCGTGTTCCCCACGGCGAACGGAACGAGGCGATGGGGCGCGTACAGCTCGCGCCAAAGGTCCAGTCCGCCGCCGGGGTCAAGCCAGGCGTTGGTCTGCTGGGCGTTCATCCCGAAGGGGACGTTGGTGAAGAAGGCCGCCGCGGGCGCCTTGCCGCTCCAGTAATAGGCTGCGCCGTTGCCCATCTGGACGGTCCCGGCGCTCACGGCGTCGAACACGCCCAAGGGGGGGACCAGCTCGCCGCCCCCGAACACCTTGATGGTGAACCGCCCCTTGCTCATGGACGCCACGTCCGCCGCCAGCCGGTCCATGGATTCCCCGAGGATGGGAAAATGGAGCGGCCAGCTCATGACCATCCGCCAACGAGTCCGGACGGCCGCATGCGTGGATTTTCCCGGATAGGAGACGGCGGCCGCCGCCGCGGTGGCGGTCCCCAGCTTCTGAAGAAAGGCTCGTCTTTTCATCTCGGACCCCATTTCGGATTCGCGTTTTGGGCGAAGGTGAAATCCTGTTATAAAGGTGGAAGCCCCCGCGAGGCGACCCTGGCGGCGCGGCGTCCGGCGCGTTAGTGGCTCAAGCCGTCAGCGTTACTTAATTCCGGCGGGTTTGCAAAGTTGATTTTTTTCTCTGCCGAGGTTTTGGCCCTTCTGACCGGTCTGGGCTTCGCCGTTAGCGACACCTTGATGGGGGCGGGGGTCCGAACCTCGACTCCGTACACGGGCGCGGTCGCCCTTACCTTCGTGGTCGGGGTCTGCTACGCCGCGGTCATGCCGTGGGTCCTTCCCGGCCTGCAATTGAACGCTGCGGGCATTTTCTGGTTCCTCCTGGTGGGCATCTCCCAATCCGGGTTGGGGATGTTTTTCTTCTACCTCAGCATGCGCCGCGTCGGTGTCGCCCGGGCGGCAGTGATCTCGGCTTCCGCGCCCGTCTTCAGTGTGGCTCTGGCTGTTCTCTTTCTACGAGAGCAGCCCACAGCCTTCATCTACATCGGCACGGTGGCGATCGTACTAGGCGTCATGGCCTCGGCGGGATGGAAGCTGGGGTCGGAGGAGAACCGGCAGCTGGGCCCAGCGGACCTGGTGTTCCCTCTCCTCACGGCCCTTTTGTTCGGCATGAGTCCACTCTTCCGCAAGGTTGGGTTGGGGCACATTGCGTCCATTCCCCTGGGATCAGTGTTGGCGGGGATGGGCGGGTTCGTAACGCTCTTGCTGGTGGGCCCGATCTTTCCCCGGCCGGAGCGTTTCGCATTCGAGCGGAGGTCCGCGTGGCTCTTCTTCGCCGGAGGTCTCGTGATGGTGGGCGCGCAGGCCACGTTCTTTCTGGCCCTACAGGCCGGACCGGTCTCCGTCGTGGTCCCACTGGTTTTTGTTAAGCCTGTTTTCGTTTCGGTGATTGTCTTTCTGACCGGCCGGGGGAGGGAGAAAATGGGCGCGGGCGTCTATGTCGGCGCCATCCTGATGGCGGTCGGGGCCTGGCTGCTTTTGGGATTTCGGTAAGGGAGATTGTACGGGGTCTTGCTCAGGGGGCCGAGGCGTCCCGTCCAAGGAGGAGACGCTTCACCCGCGCGCGCACGTCCGGCCTCATCCAGTCCCGGTCGCCGAACACGTTGTGATCGATCGAGGCACGACGGTCCTTTGGCATATTGCCACGCACAAAGCGGTCAACATCGTTTTCGGCATCGGCGAGAAGGTCAAGCGGGCCTGTGTCGCCCCGACGCGGTTTGTCCTCCAGGGAGGCAAGTGCTGGGCCCAGTCGATCCCCCCGGGCGGCGTGGCCAGCATGGGCTTCGTACAGTCCGGAACGTTTGATTACTCGGCGGCCCCGGACGGCGTCCCCGGCGGCGAAGGCTCAAAACCCGCGAGGGGATTGATATCGGTCAGGAGGGACAAACCGGCGGGCGCATAAGGGAAAAAGGAGAAATGGAGAAGGCTCCGCGGCGCACCCGCCCCGGGGCCTTCTTTTCGGGTTACGTTAGATCAGGGAGCGGGACTGCCCGCCGTCCACGTTGAGGCAGACGCCGTTGATGAGGCTGGCCGGCGCGGACGCCAGGAAGGCCACGACGCTTCCGATCTCCTCCGGCCGGCCCATCCGGCCGTAGGGTATTTCGGCGCGGATGAAGGCGTCGATCTTCTCGGGGTCCTCCCGGCGGCGCTTCCACCAGGAGCCGCCCTCGAACATGATCGATCCGGGGGCGATGGAGTTGATGGTGATTGCGTCGTCCGTCACGGAACGGGCGAGCTGCTTGGTCAGGGCGATGATCGCAGCTTTGGAGGACATGTATGTGGCGTTACCGCCCCACTCTCGGCCGAAGATGGAAGAGATGTTGATGATCCGGCCCCAGTTGCGCTTTTGCATTTTGGGCAAGGCAAGGCGCGTCAGGGTGACCGCCGAAAAGAAGTTGATCTCAAATGCTCGCCGCCAAGTCTCGTCGTCCGCGTCGATGTTTCCGCCCGGGTTGGAGCCGCCGATGTTGTTGACGAGGATATCCACCCGGCCGAATCGGGCCTGGGTCTCGGCGAAAAACCGCTCGGTGTCCTCCTTCTTTCCCGCGTCCCCCTGGAGCGTGAGCGTCTCGACGCCCCGGGCCCCGATCTCTCCTCCGGCCGTTTTCAGATCCTCGGCGCCGCGGGCCATCGTGCTGACACGGCAGCCCTCGGCCGCCAGGGCTAGGGCAGAGGCCTTCCCGAGTCCCCGGCTCCCTCCGGTGATCATCGCGACGCGGTCTTTGAGACCCAGATCCATTTCATTGGCTCCTTCCGTGGCGGATTCGCGGGGTTTCGGCCCCGGGGTTGAAAGCCGCCGGTGTCCGGTGCGGTCCCCTGCTTGGTCGGTACCAGATTTACGAGCGATGTACTATAATAAGAAAGCGTTGTCGAAATAATCAATCTAAGGCGAGTGTGTTCCCGCGCTGGAAATAATGAAGGGGAGGCCATGGAAACCATCCGGACCACCTGCGCGCTGGATTGCCAGGACGCCTGCGGCATTGACGCCGACGTCGAGGACGGGCGGATCGTCCGTCTGCGCGGCGCCCAAGATCATCCCTACACCGAGGGCTTCCTGTGCATCCGCCTCAACCGGTTTCTCGACCGGCTCTATGGTCCTGAACGAGTGACGCGCCCGAGGCAGATGACAAAGTCCGGTTGGCGAGAGATCGCTTGGGATGATGCCCTAGATCTTGCTGCGGAGAAGTTCCGCGCTGCCGTGGACGAATACGGGTCAACCTCGATTCTATATTATTTCGACGTGGGTTCGTTCGCGATCTCCAAGAATTACAACATTCGCTTGTTCAACCGGCTAGGCGGGCCAACCGTCGCCTCGGGCAGCCTTTGTCTCTCCGCGGGAATCGCCGGTATGCTCCAGAGCCTGGGCCGCGTGTCGGGACATGATCCCTTGGACCTATTTAACAGCCGGATGGTCGTTTTGTGGGGTCGGAACCCGGCTGCGTACGCTGTCCACCTGGTGCCCCTGCTCAAGAGGGCACGGGAGGAAGGGATTGAGATTATCCTCATCGACCCGGTTCGTAACGAGTCCGCGAAGTTCTGCGATCGCCATTATGCCCCGAGACCGGGGGGGGACGGATTTCTAGCGCTCGGCATCTGCAAGCACCTCCTCGATTCGGGCAAGGCCGACCGGGATTTCCTGGAGAACCGATCGGCGAACCCCGAGGCCATCAAACGGATGGCCGCAAGCTTCTCCTGGGATCGCCTGGCGGCTGGCGCCGGGCTTCCGCCCGAGACCCTGCGGGAGATTGCCCTTCTGTTCGAGGGGAACCATCCCGCTTGCATCCTCATGGGCAAAGGCCCCCAGCACTACCGGCAGGGGACCGAGATCACCCGCCTCATCCTGGCCGCCGCGGCGGTCTCCGGCAACATAGGAGTTCCGGGGGGCGGCTTTCAGTACTCTTCCGATTTCTGGGCGCCCTTTGACCGCTCCCTGATGGGGGGGGCGTTCGTCACGAAGCGCCGGACCGCGCCCAAGGGGATCCTGGGCGAGGCCATCCTGAACATCCAAAACCCGCCGACGGGCGAGTCTGTTCCACCTATTCGGGCGGCCTTCATCAATGGTGGAAATCCGGTGACCCAGTGCCCCAACTCCAAGAAGGTGGCTGAGGCCCTTCGGTCCATTGATTTTGTAACCGTTGTGGACTCCTTCATGACCGACACGGCCGAGTGCGCGGACCTGTTTCTACCTTGCACCATGTTCCTGGAGGAACGGGACGTCCGGCCGGCAAGCTGGAACCCGTACGTAGGGCCGGTGTTCCCTGTGGCGGCGCCCCTGGACAGCGTTAAGACGGATTGGCAGATCATCGGCGAACTGGCGAAACGCATGGGAGTGGAAGACCCGTATCTGGGAGAGCCGGTCGAGAAGCTGCTCGAAGGCATCCTGGCACCGATGGCGGCCCACGGCCTCGACCCCAAGCGGGCGATGAGCGAGGTCTTCCGCAAGCCCAACGCCCCGGACGTGGCCTTCGCGGAAGGAGATTTCTCGACCCGCTCGGGCAAGTTCGAGTTCTTGGAAGCGTGGGAGCCGGACGGCGCCGGCGGCGCGAACGGCACGGACTCGCCCGTCGGCGGGTCGGACCGGGCCGAAGGCCCCGGCCCGCCGGACGGAGAGGATGACCCGTACCCCCTCAATTTGCTCTCGCTGAAGGACCCCAAGTCCCAGGCGTCCCAGACCCTGGAGTCCACGCAGGAGCGGCGGGAGGCCAAGGCGTGGCTTCACCCCGAAACCGCCGCGCGCTTCGGGGTGAAGGAGAATGCGGAAGGGCGGCTGGTCTCCGCGTACGGGTCTTACCAGGTAAGATTCGTCCTGGACAGCGGCGTCCGGACCGATGTGTGCGTGGCCCGGGCGGGGGGATGGCTGAAAAAGGACCGGGGGATCAACGTCCTCACGGGCGACGTCCTCTCGACCGTTGGCGAGTGCCCAGGGTATTACGAGACGAAGGTCCGGGTCGTCATGGACGCCTGAACCGTTATCTTCTGGGGGGCGAGTCCGAGCGGATTTCGCTCGTTGAAAGGGCGCATTCGTGGCCCCCGTCATCGACCACCATACGCATCTTCATCTCAACTACGGGCATGACGCCCGGACCGGGACCGGGGATGTCCTCCAGGCAATGGAAGAGGCGGATGTCGCGCACTCGATCATCATCGACGTCTGCGGGATCTATGGCGAGGATTACCGCGAGGGGAACGACCACGCGGCCGAAGCCGTCCGGGAGCATCCCGACAAGCTGACAGGATTCGCTTATCTTCATCCCCCCTACGCCGGGATCGAAGCCTGCCTGGTGGAAGCCGACCGCTGCATCCGGAAGTTGGGATTCAGGGGGCTGAAGATCCACCCCGTCACCGATTACCACCCCATCAACAGCCCGGAGTTTGTCTATCCGCTGGTGGAGAAGGCCGTCGCGCTCGACGTGCCCCTCTTTGTTCACACGGGCCACCCGCCCATGTCGGGCCCCATCCTGATGGCGGACCTGGCACGCAGGCACCCGAAGGCCAAGCTGATCCTGGGCCACCTGGGGCACGCGCAGTTCTCCGACGCCTGCTGGGTCGGAAAGGAATACCCCAACGTCTACGCGGACCTCTCGATGAACCAGTTCGGGGCCATCAAGAACGCCTACCGCGCCTTCGGGCCGGACCGGATGCTTTTCGGATCGGACAGTCCGACCAGCCACCCCATCGGCGCAAAGTCGTTCGTCGAGAACCTGCCGATCCCCTCCGCCGAGAAGGAGCGGATCCTCGGCGGGAATATTGTCCGCCTCTGCGGGTTGGATCTGTAGAATTTTCTCCCCGGCCCGTGAAAGGGGGAATCCGCGCCTGTTATGATCATCGACACCTCGATCTCCTATAAGCATCCTCATCACCCGGAGACTTCTACGGTCGACGCGCTCCTGCGGAGCCTGGACGCCGCGGGGATCGACCGGGCGGTTATCCACCACTTCGGACCGATTGCCGACTTCCGCTTCGAGGCGGCCAACGACGAGCTTTCCCGGGTGGTCAAGGCCCACCCGGACCGGTTCATCGGCGTCGGCACGCAGAACTATTACAAGGGAACGGACGAGACCGACCGCTGCCTGAACGACCTGGGTCTGCACGGTGTCAAACTCTTCTCGTCCTGGGGGCTTGCGCCGGGCACGGGCCTGGTGGAGAAATTCTTCTTCCCAATCGCGGAGAAGCTCCAGGCGGCCGGCTCGGCCCTGATGATCGAGCATGAAGGCCACACCCCCATCATCGGCGGAGCGGTCTTCTGGGACAACCTGATTGCCCGCGCGTTCCCGGACCTGCCTGTCGTGATGTGCCGGTGCTGGACGTGGGCCTACTGGCCCGATTACCTGATGACCGCCGAGCTGAACCCCAACGTCCTCCTGGAGTTCACCCTCGCGCCCACGTCCTGCATCGACCGGGCCTT
The DNA here is from genome assembly GCA_964423875.1 of uncultured bacterium. Classification (GTDB taxonomy): domain Bacteria; phylum UBA8248; class UBA8248; order JACPRG01; genus CAYRGS01. The sequence goes on along the minus strand of CAYRGS010000032.1, from coordinate 10,397 downwards.
GCGGGAGCTCGGGCCCGACCGCATGGTGATGGGAAGCTGGGCGCCCGAGATGGACCCCGGAGCCGTCGTGGACGCCGTGAACCGGTTTCCCATCGACGACGAGGGGAAACGGAAGATCCTCGGCGGCAACGCCGCGCGGATCCTGGGGCTGGAGCGGTAGCCGCCGCGCCCGGAAGCGAGACGCCCATTCACAATAAGGAGCCGTCATGCTCGAGATCCTGCATCACGCATCGATCACCGTCGGCGACATCGATGAATGTCTTGAACTCTATCGCGACCTCCTGGGGATGGAAGTCGCCATGGACATGGAGTTCAAGGGCGAGGGCGTCGAGAAGATCATGGCCAGGAAGGGTGTGCGCTTCCGCGTTCTCCATCTCAAGCACAAAGACGCCGTGTTGGAATTGCTCCAGTTCCACGAGCCCGAGAAATCGTCCGGCAAGACGCCGGTTGCCCATCCGACGCAGGTTGGACTTACCCACATCGCCTTCACGGTGAAGGACATTCAGGCCCTCACCGACACGCTGAGCGCGCGGGGGTACGAGTTTCTCCAGCCTCCCGTTGAAACCCCGAGCGGCAGACGGGTGAACTACTTCCGCGCCCACGACGGCGTCCTCATCGAGCTGATGCAAGACCCGCCGACGGGCGGATCCGTCCCACCGAAGTGAGGCCGACCCGCCTCGATATCCCCACCAATCAGCGCTTCGTCAGGATGTACTCGTGCGCCCGCAGGGCGGCTTTGGCCCCTTCTCCCGCGGCCACGACGACCTGTTTGTCCTTGACGTTCGTGACGTCGCCCGCAGCGAAGACCCCGGGGGCGCCGGTCTCGGTCTGACAGTCGATGACGATCTCGCCGGTCTCGTTCACGTCCAGGGCGTCCATGACAAAGGCGGTATTGGGCAACAGGCCGACCTCGACGAAGACGCCATCAATCTCGAGCGTGCGCATGGTCCCATCGGCCTTCGAGCAGATCCGCACGCCCGTCACCGCGCCCTCGCCGAGGATCTCCACCGGGACAAACCCCTGGAGGATCTCGACGTTCTTCATCCGGTGGACCCGGTCGATCAGGATGTCGTCGGCGGTGAATTCGCCGCGCACGATGAGGTGGACCTTCCGGGCCATGCGGTCCAGCTCACCCGCCGCTTCCAGGGCGGAATTGCCGGCGCCCACGACGGCGACCACTTTGTCTTTGTAAAAGGGCGCGTCGCACGTGGCGCAGTAGGCCACGCCTTTTCCCATCAGGCGGTCCTCGCCGGGGATGTCCAGGGGGCGGGGGAACTTTCCGCTGGCGACGATCAGCGTGCGCCCCCGGTAGCGGTTGCCCGCCTCCGTGCGGACTGCCTTGATCTTGTCGTCGATCTCGATGTTTGTGACCGTTTCACCGATGACCCGGGTGATGTCGAAGCGGTCGACGTGCTCCTCGAAACGGTCGATCAGGTCCTGGGCCTCGATGTAGGAATACCCCGGGTAGTTCTCCAGCTCGGCGGTGATGTTCAGCTGCCCTCCGACATCCTTGGACAAGACCAGCGTCTGAAGCCCCTTCCGGGAGGCGTAGATGGCGGCGGTCATCCCCGCGGGTCCCAGCCCGATGATCATCACGTCGTAGAGGGTTTCTTCGGCCCGATCGCTTTCGCGGCCGAGCTTCTCGTCCAGCACGCCCCGGGCGTTGAGCGCGGCAAGCTCGGTGTAACCGCCGATGATTTCCCCGCCGATGAGTATCTGGGGCGTGGTCCGGCCCCCGGTGCGCTCGATCATGGCCTCCCATTCGGGGGTGTCGCCGCTGACAAGGATCTCCTCGAATTCAATGTCCTTCTTCTTGAGCAGCCCCATGGCCCGGTGGCACCAGGGGCATTGCGCTTGCGAATACACTTCGACTTTGGGCGGCATGGATCCTCTCCTTCCGGCTCTTGCGCACCGAACAGGCCGTCGAAGCCTGTGCAATGGAAAAAGCCGCTAAGCTCGGATTATTAGACGAGAATCGCGATGGTTGGATTCATTCAAAGGGAGATCATTTCCGTGATTGTACACCGCCGGTGGGTTTCGCGTGGGGCGGAGCGCTCCGCACCCGTTCCCGAATCGCGGTCCAATCGATGGCCCCGTCCCAGCTTTTCCAACCGGTGAAAACCGCTCCTTCGGATGCATACTCATTCTTTCATCCGCCTCATGGCCTCTGCGTGCGGTTCGGCGTGGAGAAAGGCTTGGACGGATTCCTCGTCCTCCCAGACCGAAAAGGTCCAAAAGCGTTTGCGAAGCAAATCCGCGCGAAGGGCGTAGCGGATCAGCCCTGGGCAAGGCTGAGTTGCGCTTGCACGCGGGAGGACATTCGAAGAAACGGAATGATGTCCCGCCATCGCCTGACCGGAAAAAAGTGGTGTGACAAAGGTATTCCTGACCGGATTTGGGCTGCCTGGCTTCGAATCTTTTTGTAAAAGCTATTTCTGCGACCTTTCCATGTGCCGCCGATTGACCATTCATAACGCGTTCGAGAAGGCTGCTCTCCAGTTTAGCGCAACCCGAGCGACCTGAGAACGTGGGCCGGTTGATCCCGCCGGCCGATGCCCGTCTCGCGGAATGGCGTGTCCTCCCGGGAATTCGGCTGATAAGATGAGCATATTTAATCGGCGCCAATTGCCATCTATCGGTATTTCGGAGTCCCGATCCCACAATGACCGCCAACCCCAGCACATCGACCCCCAGCCGGGAGAAATTGTTCGGCCGCGATTACACCCTGACGGTCCTGGGGACCTTTTTCTTCATGCTGAATTTCACGACGTTTTACCTCCTGCCGCTTTTTATTCAGCGGATTGGAGGCAACGAGACCGACATCGGGTTTGTTTCCGGATCCGGGTGGATCATTTCTTTCATCTGCACGCCGTTTTCGGGTGTCCTGGTGGATCGCTGGGGCGCCAAACGTCTCCTTCTCGCCGGGGCCGCGCTTTTAGGAGTCGGCGCGGCGGGATACCTGTTCGTCCAGCAGGTCGGACCGTTGATTTATTTCCTCCGGGCCCTCCAGGGCGTCGGACTGGCCGCGGGCCTGACGGCCGGATATACGCTCGTGGCCGAATTGAGCCCGGCTTCCCGTCGGGGAGAGTCCTATGGCTTCTATATGGTTTTCACCCTCTCTCCGCACGCGATCGGGCCTTGGGCCGGGGAAGGCTTGGTTTTGATCAGCGGGTTTCCGGCGTTGTTCGGGGTGACGGCCGCGTATGCGCTCCTGTCGGTCCTCCTGGGGGCGTTCATTCGGGGCCGCGCCGATGATTCCGACCCGGCCCCAAGCTCTTCCCTTCCGGCCCTGCTAGTCCGGCGCGATCTCTGGCCTGTGATGGGGACGGTCCTGCTGACCGGATCGAGCTTTGGGGCGGTGCTGACGTTTGTCCCCACGTACCTCAAGAGCCGGGGCTTCGAGACCATCGGGTTCTTTTTCATCACCTACACGGTGGTCGCGGTTCTCATCCGGATCTTTCTGACGGGACTTTCGGATCGGTGGGGGCGGCGGTGGATTCTCCTGCCGAACCTGCTGGGGATGGCGGTCGTTCTGGTTCTCCTGGCTTTGGCGCGGGACGTCTGGGGATTCGTGGCGGCGGCCTTTTTCTTCGGGACGAGCCAGGGATTTGTCATGCCGACGTTGGGCGCGCTGGTCATTGACCGGGCGAACCCGTCGGACCGGGGAAGGACGATGGGCCTCTTCTCCGGTTTCTTTCATTTTGGGGTGTTCCTCAATTCAGCCGCGCTGGGCGGCGTCGCCGCGCGCTTTGGCTATCCCGTGGTGTATTGGATCGCGGCCGCCATGGCCCTGGGGGGGTTGGCCTTCTTCGCCCGCTTCGACCCGTCGAGATCCCCCGAGCCGGACCGGCTTGGACCCGCTGCAGCGCCTTGACGATGGGTCGCGTTTCGGCGGAGGATCGGGAAGACGAGCCGTAAGCCCATGTTCCACTCAAGCCCAACTTCGAGGCGGCGGGGCTTCAGGTTTTTATCCGGCCGTCCAAGTTCGTGCGGAAGGGATGAGGGTTGAAAATTCTCGTGACCGGCGGGGCCGGATTCATCGGGTCGCACGTCGTGGACGCCTACGTGGCCGAGGGCCATGAGGTCACGGTTGTGGATGCGCTCTTCCGGGAAAGCGAAGAAAACCTAAACCCGGGAGCAGCGTTCCACCGAGTGGACCTTTGCGACGTGGCCGCCCTGCGGACCGTCATCGGGCGCGAGCGGCCGGACCGGGTCAACCACCATGCCGCCCACGTAGACGTCCGGCAGGCGGTGGAAGACCCCGCGTACGATGCCCGGCAAAACGTCCTGGGGACGGTCAACCTCCTGGAGCTTTGCCGGGAGTTCGGGGTCGGCAAGGTCATCTTCATCTCGAGCGGGGGCGCGGCCTATGGAGAGCCGGAGTCGCTTCCGGTCCGGGAGGATCACGCCGTCCGGCCCCTTTCGCCCTACGGGCTGTCCAAGTACGTCGGAGAGAAATACGTCGAGCTTTACGCCCGTCTCCACGGCCTCGATTACACCATCCTGCGCTACCCAAACGTATACGGTCCCCGGCAGGACCCCGCGGGAGAGGCGGGGGTGGTGGCCATCTTCACCGAGCACATCCGCGCGGGACGCCGCCCGACGATTTTTGGCGATGGGACCAAGACCCGGGATTATGTCTTTGTGGGCGATCTCGTCCGGGCCAACCTCCTCGTCACCGGTTCAACCTGGGGTGGGGCGCGGAGGTCACCGACCGGGAGGTCTTCGAGGCCGTGCGGGACGCCTTGGGGGCGGACGTGGAGCCCGTCTATGGAGAGCGGCGCCCCGGAGAGGTCGGGCGGATCTGCCTGGACGCCTCCAAGGCGGAAAGGGAGCTGGGCTGGCGTCCGGAGGTGTCCTTCCGGGAAGGGGTCCACCGGACGGTTTCCGCGGGCGGGGAGTAGCCGCGGCCGGCGATCTTTCGAAAATTCTCGCCCTACGTCGTCCTCATCGAAACCCGGTAAGTCACTGAGCTGGGGATGTGGCGCGCCCCGCTTCGGGGCGATGGGTCGGCGTCCGACAACGCGCGGCGGATTCAGGCCCCGAGCGTCTTCGCGATCACCCCGGCGATCCGCCGGACCTGCTGTTCCTCGAGCTCCGGGTACATCGGAAGCGAGAGGCCCTCTGCGGCCGCGCGCTCCGACTCGGGGAAGTCGCCCGCCCTCCCTCCCTGGTCCTCGAGGGCGGGTTGAAGGTGAAGGGGCGGGGTGTAATGGAGACCCGTTTCGATGCCTTCCCGCGTGAGTGCCTCGCGGAGGCGGTCACGCTCGGGCGTTCGAATCACGTAGAGGTGATAGACGCACCAACGCCCTTCGGGCTCCGCGGGGAGGACGAGGGGCAGCCCGTCAAGGGCCTCGCGATACCACCGGGCCGCCCGCCGGCGCTCCTCCGTCCACGCCTCGAGGTGTTTCAGCTTCACCGCCAGGACGGCGGCCTGGAGGGCGTCCAGGCGGTCGTTGGTCCCGATCTCTCCGTGGAGGTATTTCGCGCTCCGGCCGTGGTTGCTGGTCTTGCGCATCCGGTCCGCCACTTCTTCGTTTCCCGTGACGACGGCGCCGGCGTCTCCGACCGCGCCCAGGTTTTTGCTGGGAAAGAAACTGAAGCATCCCGCGTCCCCCAAGGATCCCGCGCGCTTTCCGAGAACCTCCGCCCCGTGGGCCTGGGCGGCGTCCTCGATGACGAGCAGGTCCTCGCGCTTCGCGATCTCCAAAATGGCGGACATGTCGGCGGGCAGGCCGAACAGGTGAACCGGCATCACGGCCTGGGTCGCGGGGGTCAGGGCGTTTTGGATCCCTTCAGGATCGATGCACATCGTCTCGGGATCAATATCAGCGAAGACAGGCTTCGCCCCCACGTGCCGGATGGAAGCCGCCGTGGCGATGAAGGTGAAGACCGGCGTCACGACTTCGTCGCCGGGTCCGACGCCCAGGCACCGAAGCGCGTGGATGAGCGCCGCGGTTCCCGACGAGACGCCCACGCAGACCGGGGCGCCCCAGAACCGGGCCACGCCCGTTTCAAACTCGAGAACGGCCGGACCGCCGATATAGCGTCCGGAGGGGAGAACGGCGTGGACGGCTTCTTCGATCTCCCCCTGAATCCTTCGGTATTGGGCTTGAACGTCACACAGCGGAATGGCTTCCGGCGAGCTCACGGGTGAATCTCCCGGGAAGAATAGGAAGGGTCAGGGTTGACGAACCGGTTTGATGGCTCTTGTTCTGGATGAACCCCCGGAACCGTCAAGGTCCTCGTTTGTTTCAAGGCGAGGAACATGGAAGGAGGCCCGGGAACGGGAACACCGCGCAAAGTTTTCGCGAAGGGCAAGGCAACGAGCGGACGGGCTAAAAGCGAACCCCCAACCCGCCCAAGTACATGAGCGGTCCGAGGTTCAATGAGTCGTCACTGGCGTTGGTGTTCGTATCGAACACGGTGTAAAAGCCGCGGAGCTCGCCCAACAGCAAGACCCTCGAGTTGATGTTGAACGCGACGCCGCCGACCCCGTGGTAGCCCACGTTCGAAAAGTTCCGATCTTCACTGGCCTGTATGGCGACCTGCGAGACGGCGTTGGTCAGCTTCACCTCGCGATTGAGGTTGTACCACCCAACCCCGAGGCCCGCGTAGAAGTCGAACCTCTTGACCGGCCAATTCGCATTCCACATCCTCTGCTTGAAGGAATCAGGGTCGGACGCCCTGATGATCCATGCAACCCGCCGCTACCCGTTGAGATAATATATCGAATTTCACCTAACTTCAAGAAAATTATTCATAATCCTATGAGACTGAACGACTTGTCGGATTAAGCGGTTGAGTTTTCCGGGTTGCGGACCTGCAATTTGTGTCCTGACAACCCCTTCCTGGGCGTCTCCGGGAGGTGTCAAACGGCCGCTGCGAGCCTGCCGGGGTTTTTTCTCTATCCGGCCCCTAAATCAACAGCAGCTTCAAGGAGCCCGTGAGGGCGATGATCAGAATGATCGAATTGAACAAGCGGTTGGAAACCGCCTTGTGGGCTTGGAAACCCAGATAGGCCCCGACCGCGAGGAGGGGGACGGTGTAAGCGGCCCACAGAATGATCTGCGGGTCGGTGATATCCGCATACAGGTATGTACCCAGCTTGAAGACGTTCGTAATGCCGAACAAACCGAACCCTGTCGCGACCACGGCCCCCTTCTTGAGTCCGCTGGAGACGAAATAGGGCGTTGTAATCACCCCGCCCGAATGCGCCGCCGTCGTGCTGAATCCCGCCAGCATCCCGACTAGGTGTCCGGCGGTTCGGGTCGGCGGGACATAGGTGATTTCGGACTGTCGAATCAGCTTGATGATGTGGTAGAGGGAATAGAAGAACGCGAAGCCGCCGATCAGGCGGCGGATGCCGGCGTCGGAGAGGTAGGCCAGCAGCGCCGTCCCCACGATGGTGCCGACCACCATGCTGGGGAGGAGGGCCAGGACGAACCTGCCGTCCCATTTCTTCCAGAAGAAGTAAACCACCAACAGGTCGCCCAGGACCATCAGCGGGGCGATGATCCCCATCGCCATCCTGGCCGAGACCAACAGCGTCAGGATGGGGGCGGTGACCATCCCGATGCCGCCGCCGAAGCTGGTTTTGAAGAACCCCGTCAGAAAGCTCGCCAGCACGAACGCCAGCAGGGTGTCGAAGGTTGCTTCCATCTTGGAGCCGGTCCGTCCTTTTTGAGTGAATCAGAAAAAAAGCTTGAGCGCCCCCCCTAGGGCCAGCGCGAGGGCGACGTGGTTGAACATCTCGCGGGAGACCGTCCGGTTCACCCACCGTCCGATGAACCCGCCCAGGACCGCGATCGGAAGCACGGTGATCGTCCACCGGATGATCTCCCAGTCCACCATCCCGACCCCCACATACGAGCCCAGCTTGATCCAGTTGCAAACCGCGAAGAGCGCGAAGTTCGTGGCCACGACACCCTCTTTGGAAAGCCCGCTGGCGACGAAATAGGGTACGGTGATGACGCCGCCGGAGTGCGCGGCCGAGGAGCTGAACCCCCCGAGAAATCCCATCAACGCCCCAAATCCTTTCTTGGGCGGCACGTAAATGGGCTTCCCCCGGCGGTACAGAGTCAGGAGTTGAAAACCTGTGAACAGCAGCACCAGGACGCCGATGGCAATTCGCGCCTGCTGGTTCGACAGCCGGCTCACGAGCAGCGTCCCCACAACGACGCCGACCGCCATGGTCGGCAGCATCACGAAGAAGAACTTGGGGTCCCACTTCCGCCACAGAAAGTAGACCACGGCCAGATCCCCGATGATCATCATGGGCGACAGGATTCCCAGGATGTATCGCGGGGCCAGATAGATGCTCAGGATCGGCGTCAAGACCAACCCGACGCCCGTGCCGAAGCTGGTCTTGGACAGGCCGACGGCGAACGCGGAGATGGCGAAGGCGGAAAATTCGACCCAGGTGATGCTCATATTCTCGATAGCCCGTCCAAGAGGCGCCCGGCGGTCTGGATGCCCCGGTGGACACACTCCAGTGGCATCCTCTCGTTGGGAGAATGCGTGCGGTCGTCGTGTCCGCCCAACGGAACCAGGAGGCAGTCCAAGCCGAGGACGTCCTGAATGGCGCCCACGACGGGAATCGTGCCTCCCTCCCGGACGAGGACCGGGGCGCGCCCGAACCCTTTCTCCAATGCGGCGCGCGCGGCCTCGACCCCTTTGCTCTTGGTTTCCACCAGAACGGCCCGGCTCCCCCAGTACCGGGAGATTTCGACCCGGACGGTGTTCGGCAGGCGCTCCCGAATCGTCGCCTCGACCCGATCGTTGATCCGGTCCGGGTCCTGGCGGGGCACGAGGCGCATGCTCACCTTCGCGGTCGCCCGCGAGGGGATGATGGTCTTTGCCCCGGGACCTTGATAGCCGCCGTAAATCCCGTTGATGTCCAGCGTGGGCCGTCCCCACCGGCGCTCCAGCGTGGAGAATCCCTTTTCCCCGAACAGGGCCGGCGCGCCGACGCTTCGCTGATACTCGGCCTCGTCGAAGGGCAGGGCCGCGAAGGCCGCGCGCTCCCAGTCCTCCAGGGGGAGGACGTCGTCGTAAAACCCCGGAACCGTCACGATTCCGTTGTTGTCCTGCAACGTGGCCAGCACACGGACGAGGACGTTCGCCGGGTTGTCCACCGAGCCACCGTACCCCCCCGAATGCAGGTCGTGATCGGGGCCCGTGAGAACGACTTCCAGATAGGAGAGTCCCCGAAGGCCGTACAGGAGGGCGGGGACGCCTTCGGCGAACATCGAGGTGTCGGAGACGACGGCGTAATCCGCCTTGAGCCGTTCGGCGTTCGCGCGCATGAACCCTTCGAGGCTCGGGCTGCCGATTTCCTCTTCCCCTTCGATCATGAACTTGACGTTGAGCGGCAGCCGGCCCCGGACCCGGTGGAAGGTCTCCACCGCCTTCAGGTGGCAGAAGTTTTGGCCCTTGTTGTCGTGTGCGCCGCGGGCGAAGACGTAACCGTCCCGGACGATCGGCTCGAAGGGGTCCGTTTCCCAGAGATCGATGGGGTCGGGGGGCTGGACGTCGTAGTGGCCGTATATGAGGACCGTCGGAAGGGCGGGGTCCTCTATCCGCTCCGCAAATATGACGGGGTGCCGCGCGGTGGGGTGGATCTCGGCCGTGAATCCCGCTGCGCGCAGCCGTCCGGCCACGTACTCTGCGCAACGCCCGACCTCCCCGGCGAATTCCGGGTCGGTGCTCACGCTGGGGAATCGGAGATAGGTCTTCAACTCCTCCAGCGAGGCGTCTCGCTGCGATTCGATGGCGTCTAGGATGTCTTGCACGGATCGGGTCTCCAAAGAATTCCGGGGATTGCCGGACAAACGAGAACCGTGAAATTATACGCGGATGGCGGCGCCGGCGTCACGATGAGCCGCGAGGGGCGGGGGTTTGAGGCTGAGGCCCTCCCATGTAAGGATTCTTATCGTTTCGAGGGGGGAATCATGGTCATCGCGGGGAAATCCATTTCCTTATTCCTGCTGGCGGGAATCCTGGAGATCGGCGGTGGGTATCTCATCTGGCAATGGTGGAGGAACGGGGGCAATTGGGGCATGGGGGCGCTGGGGGCGCTGGGGGCGCTGATCCTGATCCTGTACGGAATTGTCCCGACCTATCAGCCCGCTCACTTCGGCCGTGTGTATGCGGCTTATGGAGGATGGTTTGTGGTCCTCTCGATCTTGTGGGGTTGGGGCGTGGATCATATCTCGCCGGACCGCTATGATCTCATCGGGGGGCCGTCTGTCTGATGGGCATCGCCGTCATCATGTACTGGCCCCGCTAGTCAGGGGAGAACACGAGGTCTTCGGGGGGGGGGGAGCGCGTCATGCCCGGCCCGGGACTCCTCCGTTCGCGAAAGGATCTGGCGATGAAATTCGTTCGGGATTTGG
>CAYRGS010000031.1:16702-33503 GCA_964423875.1 uncultured bacterium | reverse complement strand
GTTACGATTTGGGTCCGGCCAAAACGTACAAGCAGTTCCGGGATATCGCCGAGTTTTTCACCCGGAAGAAAGGACAGAAGATTGCCGGCAAGGTTCTCAAAGTCAACCACTATGGCGTCGGTCTAGTGGGCAAGCGGGAGATGTCCCTGTCGTGGGAATGGTACAACATTCTCAACGGCTGGGGCATCAAGCTTTATGAAAAGAATGGGCGACCTAACTTCGATCAACAAGCGGTCATCGATGCTACGAAGTGGTGGCTGGGCCTGCGCCCGTTCGCGCCACCCGGTGTCTCGGAGGCCGGGTTTATCGACTTGTTTGTCCTGATGCTAAAGGGCAACATTGCCCAGTCCCTGAACTGGATTGATTTCGCTTTCGCCATCGACATCCCAAAAATATCTAAGGCCGTCGGTGCGTACACCTACGACACCGTGCCCGTCCGGGAGATCGGCATCCCGCCCAGCGGTTGGGGCGAGGGAGAGCCGATGGTGATCAGCAAATATAGCAAGAACCCAAAGGCGGCCTATTTGTTTGTGCAGTGGATGTCTTCCAAGGAAACCCAGAAAAAATGGATCGAGGGACCGGGGAGTGGTCTGCCAGTACGGAAGTCCAGCCTGGAGCTTCCGTTTGTCAAGAAACATCCGGTCTTCGCGCCGACAATCGTCTCCATGAAGAACGGCTGGTTTGACGCCGGTTATTCGAATTACGCCCAGGTTCGTGAAGAGATCATCATCCAGATTACCCAGGCGGCGGCTGGGCAGAAAACCGTTGAGCAGGCGATGAAAGCGCTTCAGGCAAAGGCCTTGAAGCTACACCCCAAAGGGCCAATCAATCCGGGCCAGCCGAGCGTCAACCAGTTTCACCGGTAGGCGTAGGTGTTTTCCGGTTAAAGACTGAAGATAGGCGGGAGAGAGGGAGTTATCGCCTCCTTCTCTCCCGCTTCACCACGACAAGGCGGCTTGAATGGCAGGTGAGGTTGAACCCTTGAATCCGATGAACGGAAGGATGACGCGCTTCAAACGCGGGGTCTATCCGTATGCCCTTCTTTCCCCGAGCCTTCTTGCGCTGCTCCTGGTTGGGATGTACCCCTTTGTGTACATGATCATCCTCAGTTTTCGGAAGCTCGATTTCCGTAAGCTCGGAACCGCAGGAGAGTTCGCAGGTTTCGAAAATTATAGGAACCTGTTCTCCGAGCCGGTTTTCCTGACCTCGCTCAAGACGACGGCATTCATTGTCCTTACCTCCGTGCCGATTGAACTCGTTCTGGGTTTTGCCATCGCGTACCTGTTCAATCGCAACTTTCCCTTGAAGCGGCTGGCAGTTACGGTGACGATCATCCCGACGGTCCTGGCGCCCATCGCCATCGCCGTCATGTGGAAGATCTTGCTAGCCACCCCCTGGGGGTTCCTGACCTACAACATCTTTCACAGGATTGGTCTCTTTACAGAGACGTCCATTTTCGGCGGGGCGGGGTGGGCGTTGGCGGCCATCATCGGCATCGACGTGTGGGAGTGGACGCCGTTCATGTTCCTGGTGTTTCTGGCCGGCCTCGGGGGGCTTCCGCAAAGGCCGTACGAGGCGGCGGCGGTGGACGGGGCGTCGGCGTGGCAGATCTTCCGGCACCTCACCCTGCCGATGCTGAGCCCGTTCATCCTGGTGATGCTGCTCATCCGCCTCATCGACGCCTTCAAGATCTTCGATACGATCTACATCCTCACGAAGGGAGGGCCGGGCGTCTCGACGGAATCTATTTCTCTCTTCGCGTACCGGTTTAATTTCGAATACTGGAAGCTGGGGGAAAGCGCCGCACTCGCGGTGGTCGTCTTCCTGCTTTTTTTCATCGTTTTCGGAATCCTGTTCACTATTTTGCAGAAGCGGTTCAAGGTGTTTTAAGAAGGGGGTTGTTCCTTGGCGCAGACGGTCGGAAGTTCATCGGGCTTATCGGGCGGATCGAGCCGGATCCAGAACTGGGTGCTGGGCGTGCTGATCTGTCTGGTGGTCGCGAACTCGCTCTTCCCGTACATCTGGATGCTCATCAGCAGTGTGAAGCCGGACAACATCATGTACTCCACGCCCACGGTCTGGGTCTTCTCGCCCATCACGGACCATTATTGGGACGCCTTCACCGAGAAGGGATTCGGCGCGAACTTCCTCAATTCGATCATCGTGTCTGTCTCCACCACCCTGCTGGTCATTGTCATCGGGACCCCGGCGGCGTACAGCTTCGCCCGGTTCCGGATCTGGCGCAGCGACGACATCTTCATGTACATCCTGTCCACCCGGATGGCTCCGGCCATCTCCCTGGCCATCCCCTTCTACTTGATGTTCGCGAACCTGCGGCTTCTGAACACGTACACCGTCATCATCCTGGCTCACCTGACGTTCAACCTGTCCTTTTACATCTGGGTCCTCCGCGGTTTTTTCAAAGACGTCCCCATCGAACTGGAAGAAAGCTCGATGATCGATGGCTACACCCGGTGGCAGGCTTTCACGCGGGTGACCCTGCCCCTGGCCCGATCGGGGATCATTTCGGCCGCCATCTTCTGTTTTATCTTCTCGTGGAACGAGTTTCTCTACGCCCTGATCCTGGGAGGAGGCGACGTGAAGACCCTTCCGGTCGTGATCCCCTCCCTGATCAACCAGCGTGGTGTGGAATGGGGGGTGATCGCCGCCATCGGGTCCGTTGTCATCCTCCCGATTCTGGTCCTGATCTTTTGCGTCCAAAAGCATATTGTCCGTGGACTGACGATGGGGGCCGTCAAAGGATAGGAGGGAGCCATGGCCGCTCAACACGAGCTTCACGCTTCGCCGGAAACGGTTCACTGGGGATATTTTGACGCGTCGTTGCCCCCGACCCTCAAGGTGGATTCGGGCGACCGGGTCACGATTCACGCCGTCACGGCTGAGCCCGATGACCTACCGCCTGAGGGGTTCGAGGTTCTTCCGGAGCTACTGAAGATTCACGCCAAGGGCAAGCAAGTGACCCTGATGGACGTCGGCCCTCACTTCATGACGGGACCTGTTTGGGTGAACGGCGCCGAGCCGGGTGACACACTCGAAGTTCGGATCCTTGACTGCACGCTGCGCGAGGACTGGGGCTGGAATATCATCCTGCCCCTGCTGGGGACGCTGCCTGAGGATTTTCCACTTATCCGGCGGATCCACATTCCCCTTGATCGCAAGGCTATGACTGCCCAGCCCCCCTGGGGGGGGACGCTTCCCCTCAGCCCCTTCTTCGGCATCATGGGCGTCGCGCCGCCGGCCGCTTACGGTCAGATCACCTCGTCGATCCCCAGGGAGTTTGGGGGAAACATGGACAACAAGGAGCTTGTGGCGGGGACGACCCTGTACTTGCCCGTTTGGAACGAGGGGGCCCTGTTCTCGGCGGGGGACGGCCACGCCGTTCAGGGGGACGGGGAAGTCTGCCTGACGGCCATCGAGGCAAGCCTGTCGGGGACGTTCGAGCTCGTCGTCCGTAAAGACCTTTCCCTGAAATTTCCACGTGCGGAATCGCCCACCCACTACATCACGATGGGGATGAACGAGGATTTGGACGACGCGGCTAAGCAAGCCCTGCGGGAGATGATCGCCCTCGTGGGCGAAGTCGCCGGGCTGTCGCCCGAGGACGCCTACACCCTTTGCAGCCTTGCGGCGGACCTTCGGGTCACCCAGCTTGTGGACGGCAACAAAGGCATCCACGCCATGTTGGACAAGGCGGTTCTGCCGTCGTAACAACCACTCAGAAGTCGAAGGATCTAGAGTGACTCCTCTGCCTTGCGGCTCGCTGTTTTTGAGATGGCTATGGGGTTTCGCTCATTGAGGAGAGAGTAAGGATGAAGGGGAAAAAGGGGATGTTTCGAGTTCGGAGAGGCCTGGTTGTTTGGGGTTTGACGGTTTTTCTAGGGTTGGTTCTGGCCGGTCCCTCCTGGGGATGGACCTTGGAAGAGGCGGCTAAACCCTACCGGGGGGCAACCCTCAAGGTGGGTGTGGCCTTCGTCCCCGTCGTGGGGGGCATTTTTCCGCTCATCAAGAACGATTTTACACCACGAACGGGAATCAAGGTGAAGGTGGAGAAATTCACCCACTCGGAGTGGGACGCGAAGGGAGACGCCGATCTCTACGCGCGGACCGGCTACTTCGATTTGGTGATGATGCACCACAACCGCGCTGAGGACTGGGCGGGCAACGGACATGTGGAATGGATCAACAAGTACATGAACGATCCAAAGCTCCGGGATCCAGAGCTGGATCCGGACGATTTTCTTCAGCCTCTGTGGGATGATTACTGTCTTTTCAATGGCGGAAAATGGGCCTGCCTTCCAACGTTCAACTACCAGATGGTCTACTGGTTCCGTAAAGACCTCATGAATCATTCCGGGGAGCAAGCCGCCTTCAAGAAGAGATACGGCTACGACTTAGGCCCAGCCAGGACGTTCAAGCAGTACCGAGACATCGCCGAGTTCTTCACCCGGAAAAAGGGCGAGAAGATGGCGGGCAAAGTTCTGAAGAACAATTTCTACGGCGTTGGCGTGGTGGGCAAACGGGAGCCCTCTCTTTCTTGGGAGTGGTTCAATATCCTGAATGGTTGGGGTGCGTCGGTCTTCGATAAGGAAGGCAGACCTACTTTTACAACGAAGATGATTGCCGACGCCACGAAGTGGTGGCTGGGCCTGCGCAAATTCGCGCCTCCTGGCGTCACCGAGGCTGGCTTCATCGATCTGTTCGTTCTGATGACGAAGAGAAACATCGCCCAGGCCATTCAGTGGAGTGTGTCGTTTGCCTTCGTCTTCGACAACCCTAAGTTTTCCAAGGCGGATGGGGAATACAGCTTCGCGCCATTGCCCGCCCGGAAGGCGGATATGCCTCCGGGTGGCTTCGGAGAGGCCGAGCCACTGGTGATCAGCAAGTACAGCAAGAACCCGGTGGCGTCCTATCTCTTTATGCAGTGGCTGGCTTCCAAGAGAATCCAGAAGAAGTGGATCGAAGGACCGGGACACGGACTCCTCGTACGAAAGTCCTCTCTGGAGATTCCGTTTGTCAAGGGGCACCCGGTCTACGGGCCGGCCTTGATCTCCATGAAACACGGCTGGATTGACCCCGGGTTCTCGAATTACATCCAGCTTCGGGAGGAGATCACAATCCAGATCACCGTGGCCGCTGCTGGCCGACAAACGGTGGAACAGGGGCTGGAGAAGATTCAGGCGAGGGCCTTGAAGCTGCATCGTAAGGGGAATGTGAACCCGGGACAGCCTCCGCACACCAATCCGTTTGTAGGCCGGTAGCGAATCCCAATTTAAAAAAGACAGGAATGGCGGACGCGGGAGCGGGGGAAGGAACCTTCCCCCGCTTCCCTGGCTCCTCTTCGGGGGCTGTGGCGAATCAGAGTCCGAGGAAGGGAATCTCTCTTACCCCGGAATCGCGGGGTGTCCATCGAGAGTGTCCCGCCTGCTCCGCGGCCGATGGTACTCAATCCACTCAGGCTGGGGCCACAAGGATCCGCGAATTTCTAGAACTGGGTGTTAGGGCGTGATTCCCGGAAGCGGAACGAGGGGATCATTCAGAACAGGTCGGGAAATGATCCACAGGCTGATGACTGTATAGCCAATCATCAGGAGGGCCATGGGCAGTTCGACTTTCGCTGCGATTCCTTTCTTCTTGAAAATCGCCAAAGCCTTTCGGTGGGAAGACCATATGGAGGCGATATGCCCCAGGACGATGAGGGTCGTTTGGATCACCCAGATAACTCCAGCGATTTCCGAAGTCCATTGAAAGTCCCATTTGAACGTGTGCCATCCGAACACATTCCAACCCAAGCCATAGGGATCCGAGATCGCCTGTGCGAGACGGGTCACCCGGGCCGGGACGGCAGGAATGAAGTGGGCGATGTGGTAGGCCGCCGCAATCGGAATGAGGGTCATGGCAAAATCGCCGGCAACCTCCGTCGTTTTCCGGGCGCCGTGCGACCGCCTGCTCATGATGCCGCAGATCGTGAAATACGCGGCGGAGAAGAGAACCGCCCCGGCTAAGATCGCAAAAAGGAACGAGGCATGAAATGCTAGCCCTCTGGGGAGGATCTCGAAGCTCTTGAGCATCATCCGCCGAAGGATAACCCACCATTCCGGGGTCGCAACAAAGCCGTCGAAGGTCACCGCGAACAGGACGACAATGACAAAAACCGCCTCCGAAGTGTGTCCCAGCCGGCTTGCCTGTAGGGCCGTTCCCGGTATGCGGATTTCGATGCGGTCTCCACGTTTTTCCAGTGAACTGAAATTTCCTAGGACCCGGAAGAATCGCGTATACGGGTTGGCGTTCTCCCACCAGCTTTTGGGATCGAAGATGGCCATCCCCGCCCAGAGCCAGGCCGTAAAGAGCAAGAAATAGTTGACGCCGCCTCCGGCACCCTGGGCCTGAAACCAGCCCAACTCGAACCAGATGAACCCGAGGAGTAGAAGCACCGCTGGCCAGGCCGACAGCCAGGCGGGGTAGGGGAGACCCAGGGACAAGGGGCGGTTTATCCACCGTCCAAAGACGCGGCGCACCGTGTTCCACGGATCGAGTGCGGGCCAGGCGTTGCCGATGATCAGCGTTAGCCACGTTAGCCCCATCCACCAGACGGTCCAGATTAGAACGGGGGGGAGCGAGTCCTCGGACCGCGTATCGCCGACGAATCCGCCGACCAGGATGAGGCAGGCCAAGATGAGACCAATCCCCGAGAGCAGGTGACCCAAGGACCGAATGCCCCGTCCGACGGGGATTTCCCGGCGGCGGTAACCGGGCGAGCCCGCCTTGCGGTCCGGGAGAAGGTTGATAAAGACGAAAGAGAGGGCGACGACGAGACCTCCGCCGATCAGAAAGAGCCAGCCCGGTATGGGGGGCGAATACCGGGCTTCCTGGATTCCATGTGCGTGGAGCGGTGTTGGGAAGGTGAAGAGTAAAGGAAGGATGGATGCCAGTGTCGCCGTGAGCGAGCCTGGGAATAGCTTTCTGACAATCCGCGGGTCGGTGGGATAGCTAGATGTGTTTCTCATGGGCCCGTCTGTTTCATCCACTTCGTTCAAGCCGCCGAAAAAATGTTCTGTTCAGTCCTCTAGTGGAATGTCGATCGGTTTACCGTTGAGCTTCACGACGCTCTTGAGTGGAACAGCAGCCTGGACCATGTTCTCCGCGAAACAGGCGCGCTTGGTGTTCCGGATCAGGAGATGAAGTTTCTCCTCGGATTCGTCCGATTCGAGTTCGAAGTCTGACCGGATCTCACTACATCCGCCGATTACCGTGCCCTGGAGGACAGACCCACCCTGGTAGCAGTCCATCTCCACCCGAACCCGAGCCGATAGGACGTGGAGATTCATTTTTGAAGCGCACAGCTTCAAATTGCTCAACAGTCACGTCCCGATCCCGCCCGCGATGTAGGAGAGGGGTTGGGGGAACTTGCCCTCACCCAGTAGGTGCGGCGGCTCGTCCGAACAGAAGGTCAAGGTAAAGTCTGGGCCATCTTTGACCTCCATTTCTCCGGGCGGAGACTCGCCGGGTGAGGCGTCTCTCCCGCCTCGGTCGACCATCTGGTAGGCGCGAACCTCGCTGAGCAGCTTCTCCTTGTTCTCGCAGTCCGCGACGACGAGCACCTTTGTCACGCCGTCGGCCGGGGAGGGGGAAGAGGGATCTGGGGTCATTTTGGAATCCTCCGGTTTTTCTGGGAAGGGATTGGACCGGGTGGGAATCGAATCAGGTTTTTGATTTCGGATCAACCATACGGCAGTCGGAAGACGGTCGCAAGGAAGCGCCCAGTCCGCATCGGCCGGGGGCCTTATCCAACAAATCCATTGAATCAGTGGTGCCGAGGGAGGGAGTCGAACCCTCACGGGGCTTGGCCCCAGCGGATTTTAAGTCCGCGGCGTATACCATTCCGCCACCCCGGCGTTAGGCCTGCAAATTCAGGAGATCTGCCTATAAACGATTGGTAAGTCTACTTCTTGGGGCTCTGGGGTTCAAGCATGATCGTTCATGTTAGATCAACCGAGATCAAGGGGAATTGAACAATGAACAACCCTAAAAACAAACATAGCAAATTCGGGTCCCCTTTTCCCGAAGGTTTTTGTCGCCGAGCGCGGGTTCGGCTTCGGGACGGTTGAATCGCCGTCCGGGAGTCACAACCCGCGAAGCTTTCCCGCCCTTCGGCGCTCCCTCTTCGGGAGCCGTTTCGGATTTCCCTTTTTCCGGGTGGTGAGGACCGGCATGGTCTCACCGTCTTCGCGGCCGCCGTCCTCCGGGTCCAGACGGGCGAGAAGCATGCCGGAAAACTCTCCGGAACGGATCAGCTCCCCGGCATCGGCCCGGGCGGCGTCCCGGAGAGCCCGGTCCGACGTGACCAGGATGGCCCCTCTGTGTTCACCCCCCAGGAGTCTCAGGATCAGGTCGTCCGCCGTCTCCCCGCTGGAGAAGCGGACCTGGATTCCCGCCTTTCGGGACGGATGGGAATTTTCGATGTGGGCCTTGCCGTCGAACACAACGATCACCGATGGACGGGACGGGGCGTTTGCGCGATAGGCGTGGAGAAGATCCAACAGCGCGTCCCGGGCCTGTTCCAGGTCACGGCGGATCAACCGGCCCAGGGAGGGGATAGCGGGGATGAGGTTGTAACCGTCGATCAGCAGTGTGGGCATCCGCCCCCCTCGGGTATGGGAAAACCTCAGAGAAGTCGTCCAAGAAGACATGGAAATTCTACACCTGAATGGATTTCGCCGTGAAGGCGTCCGTTTTCCGGAAGGCCGTGCGGACTTCAGGTATAATCGCCGGTGATTTCACAGGGGGGAAGGGAAGTTTCGAAAAAGGAGCGATTAGGCATGGCCAAGCTGAGACACATCGCCGTGGCAACGAAGGATCCTGAGAAAACGAGCGAATTCTACAAAAAGCATTTCGAGATGGAGGTTGCGGGCAGGATCGAGAACGACCTGGCCCAGGGTTACTACCTGACGGACGGCGTTGTCAGCCTGGCCATTCTCAAGTTCAAGATCCCCAACTCCAACCGGTCCTGGGACAGCGAAAACTACACCGGCATCCACCACTTCGGGTTCATCGTGGAGGATATGGAGAAAGCCGCCGGGGCGTTGGAGGCGGACGGCTCGGAGCTGGCGGCGGATCGGTACGAGGGCCGGGGCGCGGACACCGTCTTTTACGAGCTCAAGTACACCGCCCCCGACGACGTGGTCGTGGACATCTCCCAGCGCGGCTGGGTGGGGGCGAACGGGGACGTTTAGCAGAAAGCCCGGACGCTGTCGTCTCTCCCCATCTCCCCTGCGCTCTCCCCCCGGTCGGTACATCCCCTTTTCGGACCTCCGCACGGCGATGGAGTGCGCGCTCCTCAAAGGTCGAACACGACGCGGGCGTTCTCTCCCAGGATGAGGGCCAACTCTTCGTCGGTGAGCGCGGGGACGCCGATGCGCCCGGCCGCGCGGGGGAGCTCCTCCCGGAATGTCCGTAGGCTTTGGGCCGGGAGGATCATCGGGTGGTCGGTCCCCCAGATCATGCGGTCGTAGCCGCAGCCGAACCTCGGCGCCCGGTGAAGCTGGCGCATGATCTCCTCGGGCGTCTCCAGCATGGACCACCAGCTCAGATCCACGTAAACCCGATCGTGCTTGCCGACCATACAGGCGGCCTCGTCCACCCAGGGGACGCCGAAATGGGCCATCACGATGGTCAGATCCCGGAAGTCCCGCGCGACGTCATCCACCTGCGCCGGCCTTTGGAATTTCATCGGCGCGTTCACGATCGTCGTCCAACTTTGATGGATGATGACCGGGATATCGAGATCCAACGCCTTCGCATAGATGGGCCACATCAACTCCCGGTCATCGGGCGTGTAATGTTCGTACGTGGGATAGAGCTTCAGGGCCTTCATCCCGAGGTCGCGGACGCACCGCTCCAACTCCGTCACCGCCGCGTCGCCCAGGTGAGGACTGACGGAGGCAACCGGGATGAGCCTATCCGGATCACGGGCCGCCGTCTCTGAGACAAACTCGTTGGTCACGCCCACCCGAAGAATCTCGCGCGAGCCTCCCCGTCCGTAAGCCCTGGGCACTCTGGGGGCCGAGGCGAAGATGAGGACACGATCGACGCCGGCCGCCTCGTAATCCCGGAGGAAGTTTTCCACCTCGAGCGGCGCGGTGAGGGAGGAGGGCAGGGGACGCCTGGGCCAGCGGAATTGCGGCTCCGCCATCTCTTCGGCGAATTTCGCCGGGCGCATCTCCAGCGGGGCGATGTGGGCGTGGGCATCCACGATCATCTGTTGATACTCTCCTGACTAAGCGCTTGTTGCCGTCCCGTGTGAGCGGGAAAATATGAGGTGACCCCGGGAGGGCGTAATCCCTCCCGGGGCCGTCGAGCTCAGCTGCTCGGAAGATTCGGTTTCGGGAGATTCTTGGGAAGGAACCTCGTCGTGTAAACATCTTCCAGGGCCGGGGGGTTTTTGAGTTTATATGCCTTGGAGATGGCGTCGCGCGTGTACTTCATGACATCCGGGTCCATGTAACCCAACCCGTGTTTCTTCAGGTTTCCCCACACCTGGAACCGGCTGCTGAGGTTCCACCACTTTTTTGTGAGACCCGGGTTTTGGTCGGGATAGGACTTCAGGAAGTTGGCGACGGCCTTCTCCGGGTTCTCGATGGACCAAGCCTGGCCCTTGAGGGTGGCCCCCAGGAACCGCTTCACCTCGCCCGGCTTCTCGGCGATCTTTTTGTCAGTCGTGACGAGCCCGTCTGTTGGCAGCCGGACGCCGTAGTCGCTCCAGAGAAACTCCACGGCCTCCTCGCCGATCTTCTTCGCCTGGATCCTCACGGGGATGGCCACCGTGGTGTACGTGATGATGGCGTCCACCTTCTTGGAGAGGAGGCTGGGATTTTTGGCCGCGGGCCGAATGAAAGTCCACTTAAACTTCTTCAGCCCAATGGCCTGCTGGAAGAGGGGAAAGTTCCGATGAAGGGCGTCGCCGAAGGTCGTGGCCAGGTTCTTCCCCTCCAGGTCTTTGGGCGTCTTGATGCCCGAGCTCTTGAGGACGAGGACGTTGTACATCAGCTTCTCGTGCCACATGGAGATCATCTTCACCGGCAGATTCTTCGAGCGGGCGATGACCACCGAGCCTACGGCGTCGATGCCGTAATCCTGCTTGCCCGCCGCGATGGAGGGGGAAGAGCCCCCATAGCCTCGTTGGAAGCTCACGTCGAGACCGACGGATTTGTAAAATCCCTTGTCCCGGGCGTTGATGTACCCGGTGTACTTTCCGTAGGGCACCCAGTCGAACTGGAAGATGACCTTCTCGGCGGCCGAGGTGTGGTCCGGCAAGAAAACCCCTCCCGCTACTAGTCCAATGATCCCCGCAACGGCCAAAAGCCTTCGGACCAAATTCCCTGCTTTCATGGTTGCGTCCCCCCTGTTGGGTGTGGTTTCCCCCGGGAGCCTGACGTATACTCCCTGAGGTTCTTTCCCATGTCATCCACTTTTGTCTCGTAGAGACTTGGATAATACCATAGTCAACCACGATTTTGGTAAACTGTTTTGCGCTTTTCGTCCGCGTCTCGGCGCGGACCCCGGCCTGGGTCCGGCCGTTCCGATCACGAGAGGAAGCCCATGCAATTCTATTTCTTTCACCTGATGCCCTACCCGTACATGCCGGAGGATTACCTGGACCGGTATGGGACCTCCTGGGCCACGATCCCCAACAGCCTGTATGACCCCGAGGTGGGGCACAAGCTGTACAACGATTATCTGGACGTTTTCGAGCTGGCCGACCGGCTGGGCTACGACGGGATCTGCGTCAACGAGCACCACCAGACCTGTTACGGCCTGATGCCGTCGCCCAACCTCATGGCCGCGGCCCTGGCCCGCCGGACCACGCATGCGAAGATCGCCATCCTGGGAAACGCCATCTGCCTCCGTGACCATCCCCTGCGGGTGGCGGAGGAGGTGGCCATGCTCGACGTGATCACCAAAGGGCGCATCATCTCGGGGTTCGTTCGCGGGGTGGGGGACGAGTACACAGCTTTCAGCATGGACCCCACAACGTCGCGGGACCGGTTCCTGGAGGCCCATGACCTGATCGTGCGCGCCTGGACTGAGCCGGGTCCCTTCTCCTTCGAGGGAAAGCACTACAACTTTCGGTACGTGAACACCTGGCCCCGGCCGTATCAGCAGCCGCATCCCCCCATCTGGCTGCCCTCCCAGGGGAGCCTGGAGACCGTCGCCTTTGCGGCCGAGCGGCGGTATCCCTACATGCAGGTGTTCAGCCCTTTCACGACGGTGAAGCGGATCCTTGGCGAATACAAGAACCAGGCCCGGAACTTCGGCTACGAGGCCCCGCCCGAGCAGTTGGGATGGGCGGTCCCCCTCTATGTGGCCGAGACCGACGAGAAAGCCTGGGAGGAGGCCGGCCCGCACATGGATTTCCTGTTCAACAAACTCCTGAAGCGGCCCTTCCACCAATTTTTTCCGCCTGGCTACCTCACCGAAAAATCCATGTCCCGGGTGATGGGGGACAAATCGGTTGGGAACAAACGGCATGATCTCCGCGACATGAACGACAAGGGCATGGTCCTCATCGGCAGCGCCGCAACGGTCCGGGAGCGGCTCAGCGAATTTCAAAAAGAGGCCGGCATCGGCCTGCTGGTCGTCCTCCTCCATTTCGGAAGTCTTCCCCAAGACCTCACGATGAAGAACGTCGAGGTGTTCGCGAAAGAGGTGATGCCCCACTTCCGCGCGGAGGTCCCGGCGCCGGTCGGTGGATAGACGGGATTGATCACCAACCGTTTGGATGCCAAGGGATGACCGGGGGCCGGCGCCAGTTAGCGGACGCCGCTCAGCTCCGCCCGGCCAGTTGGCCTTCAAGGGCCTTGAAGAATTGACCCATCAGCAGCTTGGCGATTCCGCCCAGCATCCGCTGGCCGACGCCGGCGATGACGCCCCCTATCCGGACCTCCCCGTCGACCTCGAGGCGTGTATCGTCGCCGTCGGCTTCCAGGCGGATGTGTGCCGTTCCCTTCAGGAAACCCGGCGCCCCGCTTCCCTCGATGGCCATTCGGTAGTCGTCGGGCGGGTTCAGGTCCTCCAGCTTCACCGATCCGGAGAACTCGCCTTTCACCGGGGCCACGCCGACGTTGAGCTCGGCTTCGAACGCGCCCGGCGCCGTCTCCTTCAATCCCCGACAGCCCGGGATTGCGTCCGCCAGGGCGTCGGCGTCCATGAGCAGGTCCCACACGGCCTGACGGCCGGCTTTGAACTTGTGCTTTCCCTGGATGATCACGCGGCTTCTCCCAATGGCGGGGTTGAACGCTCCGGTCCGCCCCGTAAGCGGGGTCAGGGTTGGTCCTTTCAGCCTTTTCAAATGTTGTGGAGGGCCCGCAGCACCTTGTCGGGCGTGAGGGGAAGGTCTTTGATCCGCGCGCCCACGGCGTCATACACGGCGTTGGCGATGGCCGGGGCCGTGGGGACCAGGACGGACTCGCCCGCCCCTTTCGCGCCGAAGGGCCCGTTGGGATCGGCCTTCTCGATGAAGCGATACTCGATGGGCGGAACATCCAGGATGGTCGGGATCTTGTAGTCGACCAGTGTGCCGTTGGCGAGGACGCCTCCCTCGTAACACATCTCCTCGATGAGGGCGAAGCCGATCCCCTGCGCGGCCCCTCCCTCGATTTGACCCTCCAAGCCCCCGCGGTTGACGGCCTGGCCGACGTCGTGCGCACAGATGAGCCGGATGAGCTCGACCGTCCCCGTCTCTTCGTCCACCTCGACCTCGGCGATGTGGGCGGCGTAACCGTGCGCGGGGAACTCGTGCATGGCCGCCCCCTCCCAGCATTCCCGGACGGCGGGCGGCGCGGGCGGGCAGCATGCGGCCTTCCCCAGAATCGGACCATCCTGATGGAGGTTGGCCGCCTTGGCCACTTCGGAGAAGGTCGCGCCCCGGTCGGGAGCGGAGGCGATGAAGACCCGCTCCCGGCCGGTGTTCAGGTCTTCCACCGGGGCTTCGAGGAGCTCGGCCGCGCGTTGGAGCAACTCCTCGCGGGCATCCAGCGCCGCCAAACGGACCGCCTGACCCATGGTGAAGGTCGATCGGCTTGCGCCGGTGAACTGCTCGTAGGGGGTGATGTCCGTATCGGCCGCGACGACGCGCACCTTCTCGTAAGGGACGCCGGCGGCCTCGGCCGCGATCTGGGCGGCGACGGTGTATTCTCCCGCGCCGATCTCTATCGTTCCGGTCACGACCTGGAGGGTCCCGTCGGCCATCCACTTGACCGTCGCGGAGGAGCTCCATCCCCCGGACGGGTGGGAGGCGGCGGCGATTCCGATCCCCCGCCTGCGCCCGTCGGCCGGCGGTTCTTTGGGCTTTTCCCACCCGAACGCCTCGACGGCCCGCTCCAGGGTGTCCCGGAACCAGACCTCCGGATACCGCTGCCCGTTCACCATGGCGTCGCCCGGTCCGATGCTGTTGTTGCGGCGAAGCTCCACCGGATCGATTCCGAGGCTCCGGGCGATGATGTCTATCTGGGATTCGACGGCGAAGGCGACCTGGGGGTTGCCGTACCCTCGAAACGCGCCACTGATGTTCCGGTTGGTGTACACCAGGCGTCCCTCGATGTTCACGTGCGACGTCCTGTAGGGCCCCCGGGCGTGAAACGCGCCGAACGACAGGATCGAGGGGCCGTGATCGGCGTAGGCGCCCGTGTTCAGGACGATCCGAAAATCCCAGGCGGTGAGGGCGCCGTCGTGTTTTACGCCCGTTTGGATGTCGATGGCGGCCGGATGGCGCTTGTTCGTCGTCGCCATGTCCTCCTCGCGGTCAAGGACGATCCGGACGGGCGCGCGCGCCTTGAAGGCCAGCGCGGCGGCGTAGAGGTCCACCCGGGGCTTCTTTCCGCCGAACCCCCCGCCGACCGCGGTCCCGATGACACGCACGCGGGTCATCGGAATGTCCAGGAGGGTTGCGATCCATTCCTGGACCTTGAAGACCCCCTGGGTGGTCGTCCAAACCGTCAGGCTCCCCGTCGCGTCGCAGCTCGCCAGGGCCGCGTGTGGCTCCAGGTAGGTCGGGTGGTGGGCGTGGGTGGTGAACCGGTTTTCGATGACCTCATCCGACTCGGAAAGCCCCGCCTCGACATCGCCGTAGCCGAAGCGGACCTTGCAGACCTGGTTTCCCTCGCGCCCGACCGCGTCGAAATAGGCTTTGTGTCGGGCGAAGTCTTCGTGGACCAAAGGGGCGCCGGGCTTTAGGGCGTCCTCGGATTCGAAGACGGCGGGAAGCGCTTCGTATTCCACCCGGATCAGGTCCAGGGCTTCCTGGGCGGCGTCCTCGTCCCCGGCCGCCAGAGCGGCCACCTCATCGCCGATGTATCGGACCTTGTCGGGTTGGAAGAGTCTCTGATCCAGAATCCACATGCCGTAATGGACATCGGGCAGGTCCCGGGCCGTAAGGATGACCTTGACCCCCTTGACGGCCTCCGCCTTGGAGGTGTCGATGTTCAGGATGCGGGCGTGGGGATAGGGGGAGCGTAGGATGCGGCCGTGAAGGCAGCCGGGCATCGACAAGTCGGCCGCGTAGCTTGATGCGCCGGTCGCCTTGGGCCTGCCGTCAATGCGCGGAAGGGGCTTCCCCAGGATAGTGTATTCGCTCAATCCTCCGTCTCCGAAAAACAATACGTCCCGCCGATCCCGCCCTCGGCGACCCATCCGGACCGGGAGGCCGTCGGAGTCGCCACGGCGTACAGGCGGACGTCCCGGCACGGTCGAATCGGGTTCCCCCGATGACGATCCGAATCGGTTTCATTATAGGCCAACGACAAGCCGGGGTTCTTCGGGCGGAAGGACGGTGTGAATCCGCCCGTCATTTCGATTATGATGTGCGCAATCTTTCAGGGGCGGGCTTGTCGGGCGGGGAAGGCGGCGCTGTCGGAGGCGCGGACCTGGACGCAGGATAAGATCCGCAAGCTGTTGTCGGGGAACATCCGCCGGCTATGACCACATCGTAGACGCCGTGGAGAAGCCTCCTCCACCCGAAACGAGAGGTCCCTCATGAGCTCAGGCCCGCTTTTGAATCCCCGGTTTTTCGGTGCGCGCGTTCCGCGGATCGAGGACAAGCGGCTGCTGACCGGGAATGGCCGGTACATAGACGATCTGCCCGATTCCGGCGCCCTGCACGCCGCCTTCCTCCGGTCTCCCTACGCCCATGCCCGGATTGAATCCATCGATGTCTCGGGGGCCTTGAAGGCCGGGGCCGCGGCCGCGTTCACCGCCGAAGACCTGGGGGAGACATGGAAGGAATACCCCGTCCCCGTTCCCCATCCCGCGCTCCGGCCGCATAACACCGTCCCCTTGGCGAAGGGCAAGACGCGCTACATGGGCGAGCCCGTCGCCGTCGTGCTGGCGGAGAGTCGGGCGCGGGCCGAGGACGCCCTCGAAGGCATTCGGGTGTCTTACGAAATCCTCGAGGCGACGGTCCATCCGGCCGAAGCCTTGAAGGAAGGCGCACCCCTGGTTCACGACGACCTGGGCGACAATCTGGCGGCTCGCCTCGAGGTCAACATCGGAGACGCGGAGAAAGAGCTGGCCCGGGCGCCGCGCCAGGAGACGATCCGTTTAAAGATGCAGCGCGGGGGGTCCGGGGCCATGGAGACTCGGGGTCATCTGGCCGCGTACGATCCCAAGTTCGACCGCCTGACTCTCTACTCCTCCACGCAGACCCCTCATCTGATGCGCAAAGACCTGGCCTACATGCTGGATCGGCCGGAAAGCGCAATCGACGTCATCGCCCCGGACGTGGGGGGCG
>CAYRGS010000031.1:0-16692 GCA_964423875.1 uncultured bacterium | reverse complement strand
GGGTCCGTCAAGTGGATCGAGGACCGCCTGGAACATATCCAGACGACTGTTCAGGAGCGCGAGCAGATCCATGAGGTGGAGATCGGGTTCGACGATGAGGGCCTCATCCGGTCCTTGGCGGATCGCGGCATCTGCGACTTGGGGGCCTATCTGCCCTGGAGCATCGTTGTCCCGCTGCTCTCTCTCACGTGCATTCCCGGCCCGTATAAAATCCGCAACTTCTCAGGCGTATTGGAAGTGGCTTACACCCACCGGGTCCCCGTGGCCCCCGTCCGCGGGGCCGGCCGCATCCAGGCCGCCTTCGTCATGGAGCGGGTGATCGACCACGTTGCTCACACCCTGAGCCTGGACCCCGCCGCGGTCCGCCGGCGGAACTTTGTTCAGCCCGAGGATATGCCCTACGAAGTGGGACTCCGTGCGCGGGACGGAAGCATGATGACGTACGACAGCGGGGACTATCCCAAGCTGCTGGACCAAGCCCTGGAAGCCACGGGGTATGAGGAATTCAAAAAGGGGGTGCGCCGCCCGGAAGAAGAGGGGGATCCGGCGAACGGCCGGCTCGTCGGCATCGGCATCGGCTGCAACGTCGAGGGGACCGGCTTCGGCCCCTTCGAGGGGGCGGTGATCCGCGTGGAGCCTTCCGGGCGGATCCTCCTCGCCACCGGCGCGGCCCCGCAAGGGCAGGGCACGGAAACCGTCCTGGCCCAGGTGCTGGCGGACGTCCTCAATGTGACGCCCGACGACATCACCGTTGTGACGGGGGACACCCGCGCGATTCCCTACGGCATCGGGACGTTCGCCAGCCGGGTGGCGGTGATGGCGACGAACTCGGTTCTTCTGGGCGGGGAGGCCCTCAAGAAAAAAATGTTCGACTGCGCGGCGTCCCGCCTCGAGGCCTCGGCGGAGGACCTGGACCTCGCGGACGGAAAGGTCTTCGTCCGGGGGGCGCCCGATCGGTCGGTCGCGTTCGGCGAGCTGGCCAAGGAGGCGGCGGGTGTGCCGGGGATCATGATGGGCGGGCGGACGCCCGGGCTCGAGGTCTCCGAATACTACACCCCGAGCCAGGCGGCGACCGCCGCCGCGTGTCACGTCGTTGTGGTCGAGGTGGACGCGCATACGGGGTTTGTGAAAGTCCTGCGCCACCACGTTGCCCACGATTGCGGCCGGGTGCTCAACCCCATGTTGCTCGACGGGCAGATCCAGGGCGGGGTGGTTCACGGGATCGGGGAGGCGTTGATCGAGGAAGTGGTGTTTGACGAGAATGGAACCCCCCAGGCGTCCACCTTCCTGGATTACCTCCTGCCTTTGGCCACGGACGTGCCGGATTTCGAGCTTTCCCACATAGAGAGCCCCTCACCCTTCAATCCGATGGGCGTCAAGGGCGCGGGGGAGGGCGGAACGATGGCGGCCCCGGCCGCGATCGTCGCGGCGGTCGAGAACGCGCTCGAACCTCACGGCATCCGGATTCATGAGGTTCCCCTGACCCCGTTCCGGTTGTGGGGGATTATCCAGGCCGGGGGGGGAGGGGGGAGCCCGCCGGCGTTCCGGCTGTGATGGGCACGGGGACTTTCCGGCCGTTTTGCCAATGGTTGGTGAGAAATCCGGCTAAAGAGTAAGACCTCAGTATTTCGACCACATACAAGGAGGGAGAACATTGGCCTACCGGGACCTGCGCTCGTTTCTGGAGGAACTGGAAAATCGGGGGGACCTCCTTCGCGTCGGACAGTCCGTCCGCCCCCGCCTGGAGGCCTCGGCCGTCCTGCGCTCCCTAGATGATTCGGGCGGGGAGGCCGTCTGGTTCGAGAACCTGAGGGGCCACCGCGTCCCCGCCGTCGGCAACCTGCTCAGCGCGCGCCGGCGGCTGAACCTTGCGCTCGGGACGGAGGGAGACTATCGGCGGACCGTCATGGACCGTCTCGGCCGGCGAATCAAGCCCCGCAAGGCCCGAAACACGCCCGTTCAGCAGGTCGTCCGGCAAAGGGGCATCGACCTGTCGTCCCTGATCCCCGTTTTCACCTACCACGAGCGGGACGCCGGCCCCTATATCACCTGCGGCCTCCTCATCTATCGCGACCCGGAGACCCGCCGGGTCAACATGGGGATCTACCGCCTCCAGATCCGGAAGACGCCCAATCAGTTGAGCGCGCAGATCATCAGCCCGCCCCTGACGCGCCATCTGGCGGATGCCGAGGAGCGTGGCGAGGCCTTTCCGGTCGGGATCGTTCTGGGCTCGGAGCCGGGGTTGTATCTCGGCTCCGTTCTTCAGTCCGGACCCGGTGCGGATAAGCTGGAGTCCGCGGGTGGGCTGCGGGGCGGGGCCGTCGAGGTCGCGGACGGCGTCAGCGTGGACCTCCCGGTTCCCGCCCATTCCGAGATGGTCCTCGAGGGCCGGGTCCTGCCGGGCGATCGGGTGAAGGAAGGGCCCATGGGAGAGAGCTCGGGCGTTTATACGCACAACCGGAGCCACATCATCGAGGTGACGGCGGTCACGCACCGGGAGAACCCCCTCTACCACGCCCTGTTGCCTTGGAGCCGGGACGAGGAATCTCTCCTCGCCGTGGCCTATACGATTCCGATGGAGCTTCGCCTGCGCGCCCAGGACCCCGCCGTCCGGGCGCTCCATCTTGTGTCGGGCACGTGCTCTACCCACGCCGTGGTCTCAATCCGCAAGAGCCGGCCCGGCCACGCCCGGGACATGATGGCGCTTTGCTTCGGCCTTTTTTCCGTGCTTAAGCAGGTGGTGGTCGTGGACGAAGACGTGGACCCGGAGGACGGCCGGATGGTCGCTTGGGCGGTGTCCACGCGGTTTCAGGCCGACCGGGACCTGGTCACGATTCCGAAGGCAGCCGGGTTCGCCATCGATCCCTCCGCCGAGCGGCGGGACGGATCCCTGCTCACGACGAAGATGGGCCTAGACGCGACCGTGGCTCATGGAAAGGAAGCGAAGTTCGAGCGCATCGACGTGGGGGAGAAGGCCGCGCGGAAGGCGGCCGAGATCCTCGCGGGGTGATGAAACCGCCGGGTCAGTTTCTCGCTTCCCAAGGCAGCTCGACGTCGTACCTCTTGCGGGGAACGACCGGGATGATTCGGGTGGATTCGAGCTTCTCCACGTGACGGACGAAGTTGTATTTGTCCTCGATGCCGTCCGTCTCGCGCTGGGGGGACAGGCGGGTGCCTTTCTCGACCAGCGCGACGATGAGCGTCTGCTCGCTCAAGGCCAGAGATTCGTCCAGGACCCGGCTGAAGCCGTCCACGTCCGAGACGGCGTAAGCCCGTCCGATCCCCGCGCCGCGTCCGATCGCGGCCAGGTCCGTCGCCTCTCCCGTGTGCGTGCCGAACCCGCCCGAGCTCTCGAAGGAGTGGTTGTCGAAAACGATGGTCAGAAGGTTGGGGGGGGTCTCATTGCCGAGGGTCGCCAGGACCCCGATGTTCATCAACAGGCTTCCCTCGCCCTCCAGGGCCACGATCCGCCGCCCGGAAAGCCCCGCCGCGACGCCCATGGCCAGGGGCACGACACAGCCCATGGCGTTCACAGGGAGGCTCTGGTGCGCGGGATACAACTCGGTCCACTCGTCCACCAATCCCCCCAGTCCCACGATGCAGAGCTCGTCCCGGAGGCGGGAGGCGAGGACTTCCAAACACTCGAAGCGGTACATTCCGATGACGCTTTCCCGTTGGGCCTGGCGACCGAGGTGTCCCTCTCTTCTATGAACGACGCCGACTCTCATATATCACGAGAAGGCCTGCGTTCTCAAAAGAAAAGCCACCCATTCAGGGTGGCTTTTCAGTTTGGGGAAGGTCTCGCCCATTTCCTTCAGGTCCGGAAACTGCCCTGGTTCGCCGGGCGATTTCCGGTCTGCGGCCGTTTTGTCACTTGGCCATCGCGATGAAGATGGCCTCCTCGGCGTCCTCGTCGGTTTCAAACCAACCCTGACCGATAACCGCTTCCGGGTCCAGGTCGGCCAGCATGGAGTTGCTCAGACCACCCTGATAAATCGACTGACCTTCGACGGCCACCAGATTCCCGGGGGTTTCGGTCGCCACGTGAGTCGTCACGATGGGGCCGTTGGCCGGAACCGAGACGCCCTAGAAGAATCCCGGATAAGGCTTGCCGGATTCCAGACTGTCCTGGGCCAGCGCGGCGCCCGCGGTCCCCGCGAGGAGCAGGGCCGAAAAAGAAACAGCCTTGAAAATCTTCGTGGTCTTCATGATTGTGATCCCTTTCTCTTTTTCCGTTTGGCGTTCTTGTTCAGGTCTCTTTGGACCTTCCACTGTCCCTCATTCGCACGGTTTAAAGACCCGGCGGGGAGAAAGGATTCAGGTTTTTTTTGAAGGATTGAGATCGCGCGCCGGAGCGGGCGGTTCACCTGGAATGCGCGCGGAGAGACTGCGGGACGCTACCGGGGGAAGGAGATTTCCACCCGGACCACCTCCCCCGTGCGGGCGGATTCGCGGGCGGCGTCGAGGGCGCGGAGGTTGAGCCAGGCCTCGCGTCCATCCACCGGCGGGGGAAGCCCCCGGGCGAAGGAGGTGAAGGCGTCATCCAGCGCCCGGGCGCGGGGGCGGGCGCCCGTCCCGGCCGGGATGCCCTCGGGCGCCGCGCCGTCGCGCAGCGTCTCCTCGCCCGGATTGTTTCGCGTCCAGGCGCCCGCTTCGTCTCCCCCCCCCTCCGTTCGCTTGCGGAGAGACCACGCCCGCTCGGCCCGGTGAATCCGAATGGCACCGTCCGTCCCGTGAATCTCGCGGACCTCCGACGGCGCGGCGGCCGTGTTGATCCGCCCCAGGACCGAGGCGCCGCCTCCGGCGTGTCCGAGGTGCAGCACCGTAAAAGCCGCCTCGCTCCGGCGGCGCTTGCGGCGGTCCGTGCGCGCGTAGACGGAGGTCGCTGGGGCGGAGGCCCAGGCGCGGGTCAGGTAGATGTCCTCGTAGAGCTGCGCGGAAAAGGGGGCCGCCCCATCATCCGCGTCGAGGGCGTCCGGACCGGGGCCTTCGGTCCGGACGAACAGGACCTCTCCAATCCGCCCCTCCCGCACGGCCCCAAGGGGCTCCGCGTAGAGGGCGTCATAGCGGGCGCTGTGGATCGCGCCCAGGTGGACCCCGGCGGCGGCCGCCGCGTCGATGAGCGATTCGGCCTCGGCCGCGGTTCCGGCGAGGGGCGGATCGGCCAGAACGTGGACCTTCCGTTTCACGGTCTTTCGGATGGTCTCGGTCCGATTCTCGAAGGCCCCCGTCACGAGGAGAGCGGTCAGCCTTTCCCGGCGAAGCAGCGCCTCCAAGTCGTCGAATCGGTTTTCCGGGGGAAGGTGGAGTGAATCGGCGGCTGGTCCGCGATTCGCGCCGGGTGGCGCCCAAAGGCCGACGATGCGGATCCTGCCCAGGTCCGAAAGGCCCTTGAGCGCGGAGAGCAGGACCGGGCTGGTTTGACCGGCGACCCCGATGACCGGCGGGGCTTCGTCGGCCCGTTCAGGCCGGGGGAGCTTGGGAAGTTTCAGCTTCACAACGGCCCCCAAGCGGTGCAGCTCGTGGGGTTGATTCGAATCATCAATTCTCCCGGACCGCCCAGGGGAACGGAACGATATTGCGGGTGCTTCTCTCTGAGAAGGGTCTCGGCCCGGGAGAATTCTTCGCTGTCCGCCGGACCGGATTTGGGCGACCCGGCGCTTAGGACGGCGGCGGTTCCCCGGATGTGGACGAAAGCCAGCCGCGTCCAATCCTCATCGTATCGGTCGACCAGGAAGGCGACGGCGGGGTTTTCGTGGATGTTTCGGATCCGGCGGAGCGTCCCCGCGTGGCCCTTGGGTTTGCCGTCGATGGGCGTGTACACCTTTCCGCCGTCCAGGACGAACACCACGGGAACGACGGAAGGACGTCCGCGGCCGTCGGCCGTCGCAAGATGGCCCACCCTCGCCGTCTCCAGAAATCGGACATGCTCGGCCGTCCACAAGGGAGGGTCCAAAGGCTCATCCTGGAATCGGGGCGTTCAGGGGATCAGGGCGGCGCCCATCCTTCGTGTCACCCCGGGGGAGATCCCGTCGGGGTTTTTTTTCGATGACGGGCGGCCGTGCGCTGAAGCATGACGTTTTCAAATCCCGGAAGCGGCAATTGTCTTCCCCCCCGCTCCGCCAGGGCCGGGATTTCGGGCGGCCGCTCCGGGGCAATGACCGCCGCGGCCGGGCGGGGCGTCGTCGTCCGGACGAGGCGGAGCCTTGTCCTTCTGAATCCGGCCGCCGGATGGCACGAGCTGCAATAGAGCCGAACCTTTTTTCGATATGTGTACTCGGTTTTGCACCTCGGGCATCGGTACCAGTGCGTCGGTCCCGCGTACGGGCGCGCCTTGCAGTAGCGCTCAGTCCCGAGCGCCTTGCACATGTCGGAGAACACCTTGCCGTGGCCCCGAATCCCGCGGGCGCGCTCCAGGTGGAGGTGAAGCATCTCATGCTTCATGGTGGAGACAAGCTCTTCGTCCCAACCGAAATGATCGTGATAGGGGATGGAGATGGTCAGGGTTCTGTGCGCCGAGCCGTACTGGACGGAGCCCGCGCTCGATTTCATTCTGCGGCTGAGGCGGAGCTTGGGTGCGGGGAGGGAGTCGCGGAACAACTCCCGGTTCAATCGGTTGAAAAGCCGGCGGAGGAGCTCAAGCCGGGAGGCGTCCGTCCGGTGTTCTCCGGGAGGTGAATCGATTCGTGAGGTCTTCCTGGAATTCGCCAATGACCGAACCGCCCGGGTCTCAGAGATAGAGAGGCCGTTGCGTTGTCAATATCGGAAACCCGGGCGCAAGGCTCCGCACGAAATTGCCTTTCGGGCGGGTCGTGCGGAAGTCAGGTCCCGTAGCGTGGGACCGACGGCGCGAGGGGACGGGCTGACCTCCCGGGACCGCTTGGGTCAGTCCATGGCGGGAACCGTATGGACACATGCTCACGCCCTGTCGGGGACGGAATGGAAATTCCGGTCCCCGGGGCAAGACTTGGTTTTCGTACCGCGGCCGTTCTGTAAATGCCGGCCCTATCTTTTTCTGGCCTTGCTCGCTGTTTTCCTCTTTGCCGTGGTTTTCTTGGCTGCGGCCTTTTTCGGCGCGGCGCGCTTGGCGGTGGTCCTCTTTGCCGTGGTTTTTTTGGCTGCGGCCTTTTTCGGCGCGGCGCGTTTGGCGGTGGTCCTCTTTGCCGTGGCCTTCTTCGCGGGCGCTCTTTTGGCCGCGGTCTTCTTGGTTGTGGACTTCTTCGGGGCAGCGCGTTTCGCGGTGGTCTTTTTGGCCGTAGATTTTTTCGCGGCGGGTCTCTTTGTAGCCATTGACTCAGCTTCCTCCCTGGGTTCTAAAGGAACTGTTTGCGATCTTCGCAAACGAGACGAACATCCTCCCCTGTATCAGCGCACAATAACACACGTTGCTAATATGACCGGGTTGGCGGGGAGGGTCAACAGTTATTTTTGGGTTCGAGGGATGCCGGGGAACTGGACCGAGAACCGGATGGACGGACTTCCTGCGGTCGGAAGTCGACGCCGGTCTCTCAGACCGCGCCGATCCCGGATGGTCCGGGCCCATTTGGTTTGACGAATGCACGGGCGGTTGAGTAGCCTCGAATTCATCATATCGCGGGGAGTCCGGGACGGGAGGATTGGCCCGACCCGCGTGAATTTTCGCAAATTCATGAGACCGCTGCCGAGGCCGGTGGTGCCAAGGATGGATCACGCTTTGAGCCGCGAGAAGGTCACCATCGTCCTCATCGGGACGCTCGACACGAAGATGCCCGAGTATGACTTTGTCCGGACCCTTCTGGGCGAGGCGGGCGCGGATGTCCGCCTAGTGGACGTGAGCCTCCGGGGAGAAGGCGCGGCGGAGGCGGATGTCCTACCGGGGGAGGTGGCGGCCCTGGGCGGGATGGATCTTGCGGCGGTCCACCGCCTGGACCGTCGGGACGCGGGGTGGGTTCTGGTCGAGGGCGCCGCGCGCCTGGTCGGCGGGTGGGCCGCGAAGGGCGAGGTCCAGGGCGTCATGGGCCTCGGTGGTGCGAACGGGACAGTGCTCGCTACGGGCGTTATGCGGACCCTCCCTATCGGATTTCCCAAGGTGATGGTCTCCGCGATGGCCTCCGGCGAGGTCGCCCATTACGTCGGCGCGGGCGACATCATGATGCTCTCCTCCATCGGGGACTTGTCCCTGAACCGCGTCACCCGCAGGATCCTGGCCGAAGCCGTCGGGGCCGTCCTCGGGATGGCCGCGCGTCCGTACGCAGATATGGAGCGCCCGCCCCCCCTCCCCCTGGTCGCGATGTCTTCCTTCGGCGTTACCCAGCCCTGCGTGGACGCGGCCAAATCCGGGTTGGAGGCGAAGGGCTACGAGGTGATGCTGTTTCACGCAAGCGGACCGGGAGGCCGGGCCCTCGAGGACTTAGCCGCCCGGGGGATGTTCGCCGGGGTTGTGGATCTGACGACGAGCGAGCTCACGGATGCCCTGCTCGGCGGAAGCTTCGCGGCCGGACCGGACCGGCTCGAGGGCGCGGGAAAGGCGGGCGTCCCCCAGGTGGTTGTCCCCGGTGCGCTGGACCTGGTGAATTTCTGGGTGAAGGATTTTCCCGCCGGCCGGTTCGGACGGCGCACGCTGCACCGCTACAACGCGGACATCCTCCTGATGCGTGCGAATGCGGAGGAGAGCCACGCACTCGGAGGCTTGATGGCCCGCAAGCTCAACGCGGCGGCTGGGCCCGTGGAGGTTCTGGTCCCGCTTCGCGGGTTTTCGTTGCTGGACCGCGAAGCCGGCCCCGAGGTCTCCCCCCATGAAGGCAGTCCAAAGACCCGCTGGTTCGACCCGGAGGCCAACCGCGCCTTCCTTAAGGCGCTGGAGACCGGTCTGGAAGGGGTTCCGGTCCGGCGGGTCGACGCCCACATCAACGATCCGGACTTCGCCGAAGTTCTGGTCCAAAGGGCGTGCGACCTCATCGAGACGGCGGGACGCCGGAGCCGCGAGCCTTGAGCCTCCGGCCGCCCCCCCCCCCCCCCCCCTCGGTCATCGAGAAGGCCGTTGACGTCCTCGTTGTCGGAAGCGGCGCGGCGGGTTGTCTCGCCGCCATCTCCGCGGCGGAGGCGGGGGCGAGGGTCCTCCTCCTGACGAAAGGCCGGGTCCCGAGCGGCGTCTCGGGCATGGCGCGGGGAGGGTTCGGCGCGGCCCTGGCCATTCGCGATCCCCAGGACAGCCCGGCGGCCCACGCCGAAGACGTGTTGAGGAATGGAGGAGGCTTGAACAGCCGCCGTCTCACGGAGGTCTGGACGCGGGAGATCATTCCCCTGGTCCGCGAGATGGAGACCTGGGGGCTTGACCTCGTTCGGGAGGGCGGAGACTTCCAGCAGAAGGAAATGCCGAAAAACACCCATCCCCGCGCCCTTCACGGTCACGACCACACGGGTGTGGCCGTCATGAAGTGTCTGTCGTCGAAGGTCAAGAAGACGCCGGGCATCGAGCGGGCGGAGCAGGCCGTCCTCGTGGACCTCGCGGTTTCAGCGGGCCGCTGCGGCGGGGCGGCGGCCTGGGATTACGACCGGGGCGAATGGCTGGCCGTTTCCGCGCCGGCGGTTGTTCTGGCCTCGGGAGGCGGATCGGCCCTCTACCTTGTGCACGACAACCCACCCCTCATCACCGGGGACGGATACGCGGCGGCCTATCGCGCGGGGGCCTCTCTGGTCAACCTGGAGATGGTCGATTTTCAGCCCCTCTGCGTCTCGCCGGAGAAGATGCGGGGATTCGCTCCTCACCCCACCGGCTTCATCATCATGGGGAGCATTTTCCGCAACGCCTCGGGCGAGGCCTTCATGGAGCGTTATTATCCGGGGATCGCGGAACAGGCCGGCCGGGCCGAGATCTGCCGCGCCATGGCCATGGAGATCCGCGAAGGCCGCGGGACCCCAGCAGGGGGGATCTACCTGGATAGCACCCACCTGCCGCTGGAGCGGATCCTCAAGTACGCGCCCCACATCTACCGCCAATACAAGAACCACGGGATCGACCTGACCGAGCGGCCCCAGGAGCTGGCCCCGGGCTCGCACACCTGGCTGGGGGGCGTGAAGATCGACGTCGACGGGGCCGCGGACGTGCCGGGACTCTTCGCCGCCGGGGACAACGCCGGCGGAATCCACGGGGCGAACCGGATCGGCGGAAGTGCCCTGTCGGCCGCCATGGTCTTTGGTAGCCGTGCGGGGAAAGCGGCGGCGCGTCTGGCCGGGGAGAGCGCCGCGCGAGCGAAGGCCGGGCAGGCGTTGGAGGGGGAGGGCGTCCGTTGGCTCAACGCGGTCCGGGACCGGAGGGAAGGTGTCCCGGCCGCGGCCGTAAGGCGGGAGATCCGGGAGCTGGCCCAAGCCGACCTCGGCATCATCCGGGAAGGCCCGAGGCTCGATGCGGCGGTGGAGCGGTTGGCGGCGCTGGAGACGCGGGTCCGGGAGAGCCTGACGCTCGCTCCGCCCGAAGACCTGGACGGCATGGGCCCGCCAGCCCGCCGCCAGGCGATGCGCGCGGCCGTCGAAACCCGAAACCTGTGTTGGGTCGCCCGCATGCTGGCCGACGCGGCCGGTATGCGAAAAGAGAGCCGCGGCGCCCATTACCGGCTGGATCATCCCGGGACCGACCCCGGATGGCGGCGCGTGACGCGCGTCAGGCGGGGGGAGCATGGGGAGATGGAGTGTTCGTCCCTCACGGTGGAGGATTGAAGCGGGGGGCTGAGACCTGATCGACGCTCCATGATTTGGCGACGTGCCTGAGAAGGGCCGGTTTCGACGCCCCGGACGACCCTTGCCCCGTGGAACTGCCTCCTGTTAAGGTTCGCTCTTTGACAGCGGGACGCCGCCTTCGATGGGCCGGGGCGGCCGCCAGGGTTGCGCCCCTCCTCCTCCCTAATATTTTGGATAATCCGGAGACGTTTGAATGACTCAAATCCGGAGGATAGAGAC
This sequence comes from uncultured bacterium, assembly GCA_964423875.1. GTDB lineage: Bacteria > UBA8248 > UBA8248 > JACPRG01 > CAYRGS01. Next base: position 5,757 of record CAYRGS010000031.1, on the reverse strand, counting down.
GATCCATGTGGCCCTGCCGACGCGGCGGGTTCACAAGTGGACGGGGCTCAAGACCGACTCCATCGGCGGGTATCTCCTCGTCCGGATGACCGGCGACGACGGAACGGTCGGCTGGGGAGAGGCGCCCGCGCTTAAGGATTGGGCGGGCGACTACGGCCGTTATTTCGGCGAGTCGGCGGGCACGGTGAAGTTCGTTATCGAGAGCTATCTGGCGCCGGCGATTCTGAATGAGGACGCGGGGAACTTCGTAGGGCTTCACCAAAAGATGGACGCCGCGGTCCGGGGATACCCCTACGCCAAGGCCGCTGTCGAGATGGCCGCCTACGACCTGACGGGCCGGTCTCTCGGCGTTTCCGTCTACGCCCTCTTGGGCGGCCGCGTCCGGGATCGAATTCCGGTCACGCATTCCATCGGGCTTCTGCCCATCGACGAGGCCGTGGCCGAGTGCCGGCAGGTCGTGAAAGAGGGAATCCGGACGATCAAGATCAAGGTGGGCGGGGACCCCCGGCGGGACATCGAGATCGTCCACCGGGTCCGGGAGGCCGTGGGGGAGGAGATCGATCTCTGCGTGGACGCCAACCAGGGCTACGCCAGTCCGGCGGAGGCCCTTCAGACGCTCAAGGCCATGGAGCCCGTCCGGCTCAAATACGCCGAGCAGCCGGTCGAGGGGATGGCGCGCATGGCCGAGGTCGCGTGCGCCCTGGATACGCCGGTCATGGCGGATGAGACCGCATGGAACGCCTACGACGTTCTCGAGATTTTCGAGCGCCGGGCGGCGGACATCATCTCGATCTACACGACGAAGCCGGGGGGGCTTTACCGGGGGATGGAGGTCGCCGCGGTGGCGCGGGCCGCGGGGTTCCCGTGCAACCTGAACGGTTCGGTGGAGACGGGCGTGGGCAACCTCGGCAACATCCACCTGGCCGCCGCCGCCGCATCGGTTACGCTCTCCTGCGTGGTCCCCGTCTCGACCCCGGCCGAGGCCCAGGACGGTCAGATCGCCGGGATTTACTACACCGACGACCTGATCCAAGCGCCCTTCACCTTCGAAGGCGGGGCGATCCGCGTGCCGGACGGCCCAGGGATGGGGATCGACGTAGACGAGAACAAGATCGCGAAGTACAGGGTGGATTCCGATGCGTGAAATCCGAACGGTCGCTGTTCTCGGGGCCGGCCACGGGGGCTGCGCCGCCGCCGCCGTCCTGACGCTCCGCGGTTACGAAGTTCGGATGCACAGCCGGTCCGAAGAGCGCCTCGCCCCCCTGCGGGGTGGGATCACCGCTCAGGGCGCGTATCAGGGAACAGTTCGGCCGGCGGTCCTCTCGACCGACCTCGTGGAGGTTGTCCCGGGGGCCGATCTCGTGATGCTGGTTGTCCCTTCGGTTTCCCACGAAAGCTACGCCCGCGCCCTCGCGCCGCTCCTGGACGGGGAGCAGGTCATCTACCTGAATCCCGGACACACGGGCGGGGGGCTCCACTTCGCCGCCGCGTTGCGCGCGGCGAACGGGCCGGACGCGCCCCCGCTTTGCGAGTCGGTGACGCTGACCTACATCTGTCGGATGGAGGGGTCGGCGACGGTCGCCGTATACCGGGAGACGGCCAACCTCCGGTTCGCCGCCCTGCCGGCCTCGCGCACGGCCGAGCTGCGAGGGATTCTGACCCCGCTCTTCCCCAACCTCCTCGCGGCGTCCAGCGTCCTGGAAACGGGCTTTATGAACATCAACGCCGTGATCCATCCGCCCGGGATGCTAATGAACGCGGGGTGGATCGAGTTCACCGGGGGCGACATGCTGTTCTACAAGGAGTCGATCACCCCCTCGGTGGCGCGCGTCATCGAGGAAGTGGACGCCGAGCGCCTGGCCATTGTCGGACGGCTCGGCCTGAAAGTTCCGGCCTTCATCGACTACTTTTGCGAGGCGGGCCTGACGACGGAGGCGGCGAGACAAACGCGATCGGTGTATCGGGCGATGCTCGAAAGCGGGCCGAACGCGACCATCCAATCCCCCCCCTCCCTGGACCACCGGTACATTCACGAGGACATCGGCTACGGGTTGGTTCCGATGTCCGGGTTCGGCCGGCTCGTTGGTGTCGAGACCGCAGCGATGGATAGCATGATCACCCTGGCGTCGATCGTCCTGGAAAAGGACTATCGCCGCGACGGCCTCAACCTGGCCCGGATGGGTCTGGAGGGTCTTTCCCCGGAGGCGGTCATTGCGGCCGTAAGCTAGCGGGACCGATGGAAGGGGGGGGGCCATGCGAAAGGAAATCATCCAGCGGCAGCGCGAGGCCATGGCCGAGGCCGGTCTGGACGTTCTGGTTGCGATGTCGCCGGAGAACTTTGCCTACACCGCCGGATTCGTCGTCCCCTCGCAGCACTTGATGCGCTGGCGGCACGCCATGGCCGTCGTCACGGGGGACGAACGGGAGGTCCTCTTGACCGTCGATATGGAGGAGAGCACCGTCCGGAGCCGGGCGGAAGGCGTCGAGATTCGAGTTTGGGGGGAATTCACCGACCGTCCGATGGAGGTGTTCGCCCGGCTGCTCGGGGACCTGGGACTCGCCGAGGCTGTCGTCGGGATCGAGATGGATTATTTCCCGGCGGGGGACTTCGAGGAGCTGAGGGGCCTCCTGCCGAAGGCCCGGTTTTCGGCCGCGCAGGAGATTTTCAACCGCCTGCGGCAGTTGAAGTCGCCCGAGGAGATCGACCTCCTCCGGCGGCTCTCCCGGATTACGGATCAGGCCGTCGGCGAGGCGCTCGGCGCCGTCCGGGAGGGGATGACCGAGATGGACCTGGCCGGGGCGCTGACCCGTGAGATTTACGCGCGCGGCGCGGAACAGTTCAGGATGATGATCGTCGCCACCGGCGAGCGGAGCGAGTACCCCAACGTGGGGCCGACGCACCGCGTGCTCAAGCGGGGGGACCTCTGCCGGGTGGAGATCTTCGGGCTCATCGGCGGGTATCACGCCGCCGTCTGCCGGACCGCGGTCGTCGGAGAGGCCCCGGCCGAGGCGATTGACATCTGGCGGGTCTTAATCGAGTGCAAGGAACGGGTCCTCGGTCTGATCAAGCCGGGCGCGAGCACCCGGGCCGTCTATGAAGCGTTCCTGGATAAGTTCGGGGAGCTCGGTCTTCCCCCCATCTCCTTCGTGGGGCACGGCATCGGTCTCCATTTGCACGAGGAGCCCTACCTGGGAAAATACTCCGACGACCGCCTGGAAGCGGGCATGGTGCTCGGGATCGAGCCCTTGGTCTATGGTGTGGGGAAGGGTTTCGGTCTTCAGTGCAAGGACATGGTTGCGGTCACCGATTCCGGGTGCGAGGTCCTGTCCGATCAGACCCACAACGACGAGCTGATCGTCATTTCGTAACCCGACGCGGACCCCTCGCGGTCCGGTCTCTGTTCGAGGTTCATGGTGAGCCGGGACCCCGGCGAGTTTCGCTGGATCGGAAAGCCCACGCCGACGCTGGAGGCCCCCGCGAAGGCGCGGGGGAGGGCGGCTTACGTTGCGGACCTCCGCCTTCCCCGCATGCTGACGGGAAAAGTCCTGCGCAGTCCCCACCCCCACGCCCGTATCGCCGAGATCGACACTGCCGCCGCCAAAAGGACCCCTGGCGTCCGGGCCGTCCTGACCTGGGATGACATTCCGCAAGTCCGCTGGGGGCACGAGATCAAAGACCAGACAGCCCTGGCCGCGGACCGCGTCCGCTTCGCGGGAGAGGAGGTCGCCGCCGTGGCGGCGGTCGATGAGGACGCGGCCCTCGAAGCTCTCGACCGGATCCGGGTGGAATACGAGGACCTCCCGCCGGTCCTGAGCATCGACGAGGCGTTGGCCGAGGGCGCCCCCGTCCTCCATGAAGAGAGGCCTGACAACGTCGCCCGGCGCATGACCTTTCTTCGGGGGGACACGGAGGAGGCGTTCGGAAGGGCGGCGGCTGTTTACGAGAACACGTTCGAGACTTCGATGCAGCACCACGCCTACATGGAGCCCATCGGGACGGTTGCCGAAGTGGATCCGGCGGGGAAATTCACCGTCCACGCCCCGGTCCAGAACATCTTTCCCGCCCGGGACCGCGTGGCCGAGGCCTTGGGCGTATCGGCCTCCCGGGTGCGGGTCATCCAGCCCAGCGTGGGCGGGGCCTTCGGCGGAAAGATGGTGGACGAGCCCAACACCATCCTGGCCGCCTTGCTCGCCGCGGCGGCGGGTCTTCCGGTCCATCTGTCGAACAGCAGGACGGAGGAATTTCGGGGATCAAGGCCCCGGGTGCCTTACCGGATCCGCCTGCGCGTGAGCGCGTCGGCCGAGGGCGATCTCACGGCCAAAGAGGCCTGGATCCATGGGGACGCCGGCGCCTACTGCGGCCGGACGCAGAAGGTCATGAGCGTTACGTGCATGCGGATGGACAACTGCTACCGGTTCGGGTCCCTCCGGACAGACGCGCGGATGATCTACACCAACCTCCTGCCCGGGGGCGCGATCCGCGGGGTGGGCAACCCCGAGATGGTCTTCGCGCTCGAGGCCTGCCTCGATCATCTGGCGGAGGCGCTGGGGATGGACCCCCTCGACCTACGGCTGAAGAACGCCATCCGGGAGGGCGAGACCTCGATTCACGGCTGGGAGATGGAGAGCTGCGGCCTCACGGACTGCATCCGCAAGGCGGCGGAGGCCTCCGGGTGGAAGGGGCGGAGAGAGAAGCGCGGGGGAGGGCGCTCGATTCCGGCTCCGGGCGATGGCGGGAAGCGGGTTGTCCGGGGGGTCGGGATGGCCTGCGCCGTCCACGTCAGTGGAAACCGCGTCCACATGGATTGGGACGGCGCCGGCGCCGAGGTCCGCATTCGGGAGGACGGCCGGGCCGGCCTGGTCATCGGCGAGGGGGACATCGGTCAGGGGGCCAACACGGTCCTGGCCCTGATTGCCGCCGAGGAGCTGGGGTTCCGCCTGGGGGACATCGAGCTTTCCGCCGCGGATACGGACTCCACCCCCCTGGGGTTCGGCGCGCGGGCGAGCCGCCTGACGTTCATCGCGGGAAACGCCGTCCGGAACGCGGCGGGAAAGGCCCGGGAGGAGATCCTGGGCCTGGCTGCTTTTCGCCTCGAAGTGGCCCGGGAGGATCTCCGAATCGACAACGGGCGGATCTCAGTTGTGGGGAGCGGGGAGAAGGGTCTCTCGGTCGAGGAGCTGATTCGGGATTCGGTCTGCCGGCCCGGTTGGGAGCCCATCGTTACCCGGGCGACGTATGATCCCCCCTCGGTGATGGCCGACGAGACCCGGTACGGAAACATCGCCGGCGCGTACACCTTCACCGCCCAGGCGGCGGAGGTGGAGGTAGACATCGAGACCGGGCGGATTGAAGTCCTGCGGCTCATCGCGGCCGACGACATCGGACGGGCGCTGAACCCGCTGACGGCGGAAGGGCAGGTGGAGGGGGCCGTGATTCAGGGGTTGGGGCTGGCCCTGTACGAGCGGATGATCTACGAAGGGGGCGAGGTGGTGAACGGGAGCTTCGCCGACTATCCCCTGCCCAGGGCCGAGGGCTCCCCGCCCATTCAGACGGTCCTGGTGGAGACGAACGACCCCTACGGCCCTTTCGGCGGAAAGGGGGGGTCGGAGACGCCCATCGACCCGACCGCCGCCGCCATCGCCAACGCGGTTTACGACGCCACGGGCGTGAGAATGACCTCGCTGCCCGTTACGGCGGAGAAGCTGTTGACGGCCCTGAAGAAATAACGTCCTGTGCTCCCCCTCCGCGTCCGTTGG
>CAYRGS010000030.1:0-33525 GCA_964423875.1 uncultured bacterium | reverse complement strand
CCTGCCCGATGCACGCCGCTCTGAGGTGTAGGGGCCGGTCCCCGTCCCCGCCCGTGAACAGGCCCCCCCGCCCCCCGGCGGCGTGTCCGGCACGCGGAGGAGCCCGCGCGATGCACGTCGGTCATTTCCTATCCTCACACCCACTGAGCTTTCGTTCGCCTCCTCGCCTCTCTCCTCCAACCCCTTCCATGCCCCCACGCAATGCCTTGCGGGAAACAGGACACAATCTCCAGGTCCGATGTTTTTGACGCATTGGGGCTAGTTCTCTGACGAGGACCTGAACAAGATAGTGGGGGGCGCTTTCTCCGCTCAAATTTTCAGGACAAGCCTCAAAAACACCGGTTTTGGTGGGCCGGGAGGGGAAACGGAACGGTCGGGCCGATAGCTGAAAGTCGTTGCCCTTAAAGGGAATTGGCCGAACTCTGTCCTGCTGTATTCTGCCGCCCGATACCGAAAATACCGTTTTCACCGCTTTCTCAGGGGGAGGAGGTCTACTTTTTTTAGAGTCGGCTTTTCGACACCCATTTTGCGCCTCGAAACTAGAACCCGCCTGGGCCAAGATATGGGGCCTGTCTCCTTCACGAAACCGGTGATATCGGTAAAAAGCAGACCTGGAGTGGCGAGCCAGCATAATGCACATCAACAAGTAACATTCCCTGATCGACAGGGAGAAACGTTTGCCTCATTTCCCAAAGCCGGTGATGGCCGCTGCGCCGAACCCGATGAGCAAGGCTCCCATTAGAAGGCGATGGTTGATCTTCTCTTTGGCTCTGAGGAAGAGCCACGCCAGGAGGATGACGAAGAGAGGTGAAGTGTGCACAAAAGGGATCACCACGCTAACTTTCCCCAGGCGAATGGCCGGAAAAAGCATCGAGTAAGCGAGGGCCACGATAAGAGCGGAGAGAGAGAAGAAGCCCAATCCTCGAGAATTCTTACTGAATCGGGTCCCGGCCGGAAGCATCGGGGCCACCAGCAACAACGTTAGGATGGAGCCGACTTGGGCAATTGTCAGTCCCACAGTGGTGGAAGGAATGAATTCCAGGCCGAGCTTCCGCAAAGGATTTGCGAGTCCAAGGCAAACGGCTCCCAGGATGGCGTAAACATATCCGGACTTCTGCTTGATCTCGGAGCGTGGCTCATAAGTTAATACTGCAACTCCTACGACAATGGCCACCGTACCCAGCCAGATCCACACATTCGGACGTTCCCCCAGCAGGATCATTGCGGCGGTGGTGCTAAAGAGGGGAGCCGTGCCCACGATACTTGCAGCCCGGGCGACGCCGACTCGGGAAATTCCGATGCAGAAACAGATCACGCCGACTCCCGGGTCAGCCGCCCCTGAAGCCAGGAACCACCATGTCCCTTGATTGAGCCAGTTGACATCGGCGGCCAGCCAGAGTGCCAGGGCGCCAAAAATGAAGAAGTGCAACACCGCTTGTACCATCGATCCCGTATAGGCCGTTGAATGCCGCATGGCAAAGCGGATGTTGAAGTCGGCTAAGGCAAAGCAGAGCGAGGCGCAGAGGGCCAGAAGAATCGGAAAGGAGAGCAAAAGGTTACCCCCAAGCCGGAACTGTGGAAGACTGACATGCCCCCGATCGTATAACAGCCCTAGGTTCGAAACTAGCAAGAAAGCAGGGGATTTTCATGATTCTCTCTTTTGGTCGAAAAGAGATAGAAAGCTGGATTCCCGCATCCGCGGGAATGACGGCGAGGTTTAGGGACAGGGGTTGTTGTTCGAACGGCCCAAGTCGTGGACCCCCCTGGGTCGGGGACCCCCGAGCCGGCAGACCGCCAGCCGCTCATCCAAAAGCCGGACCGCCAGGGGCTTCTCGCCCACCTCCTCCGAAAAGGCCACCGGATGCCAGTACCGCCGCAAACCGGGCCAAAGATCGCTTTCCCGCATCGTCATTTGTCCTCCACACGAAGCGTTGTCACGCGATTCCCACAATGAACGAGACTGAATTTCCTATACCGCACATGGACCGGAAGGGATAATCACCACCGTAATTTCCCAGGGGTCTGCCCAAGAACATGGAGTCAGGTCTTACATTCCAGCATTTTACAGACTTCCCGCGAGGCTTAGCCTGGATTTCTCACCAACCGATCCTCTCGTGCTCCGCTTGCCGCGGGGATCGCACCGGCCGCCTTGTTCGGCGGAGCGTAGCGGATACTCGCAACGACCGTTTTTCCGGGCGGGTACGGAGACCGGCCCGTCACACGCCCGCGCAGAGAACGGGGTGTTTCAGCCAGGCAACTCGCTCGCATTGGGCAATCTATTGAAAGGCTACCCGTTCACCGGCCCATCCGAGGTTGAAGATTCTCTTTGTGAAAATGCAGGTTAGCCTGGATTTCTCACAAAGGAATCTAATGGCTGGCTCAACGGGGGCGACATTTTGAAAGCTGTTCCCCAAACTCCTCCCAGGGGGCCGGCTTTCAAAGCATGTCCCGAGCGAGGCCGAGGGAAGGCCCCCCAGGAGTTGACCGTTGTTAATTCCGAAGCAGCGCCAACGCGTTCTTCGAGTAGATCTTCTCCTTCTCGGCCTCATCGGCCGGGAGACCTTCGACGAGATCGACGCATGAATCGATCTCCACCCATGGATAATCGCTCCCGAACAGGAGCCGGTCCGCGCCGTAGAGCTTGTAGAAATAATCGATGGCCGGCTGATAGGAAGACACCGTGTCGAAGTAGAACCGCTTAAAGAACGTGCTCGGCGCTTCGCCGTCCAGGTGCTCGCGTCCGTTGGGCATGCTGCTCGTCAGGTAGTCGATGCGTCCCATCAGGTAGGGGATCGTGCTGCCCACGTGCGGGAGAACGAACTTGACGCCGGGAAACTTCTTCATCGTTCCGCTCATGATGAGCCGCAGGGCGGCGAGCGTCGTATCGAACAGGAAGCCCACAATGGGGATCAGGCCGTAGTCGGCCATCGGCTCCTCGGAGAGGACCGGGACCGTGGGGTGAAGGAAGATGGGGAGGTCCAGATCCACGCACCGCTCATACAGGGGATGAAGAGACGGGTCGTCCAGCGGAGTCCCCCGCAAGTTGGAGTAGAGCTGCACGGCCTTGAAGCCCAGGTCGTTCAGGCAGCGGTCGAGCTCTTTGAGCGAGCGGTCCATGTCGCCCAGCCCCAGGCAAGCCATTCCCCAGAACTTGTCGGGGTGCTTCCCGGTGAGCTCGGCCAGGCAGTCGTGGGCCAGCTCCGCCAAGTCGTCGGCCTCCTGACCTCCCACCAGCTCCGGTCCGGGGACGTTGATGCTGAGAACCTGGACGTCTACCCCGGCCGCGTCCATGGCCCCGAGCTTCGCGTCCAGGTCGTTGATGGCCGGGGGAAAGGACAGGCCTGTGTGCCGACCGGCCATGATAACCGTCCGGCCGTTTTTTTCCATGGCGGTGGGCGCCGCGCTCCGGGCCTTGAGCTTCTCGATCACCTTTTCCGGATAGAAATGACACTGGACGTCGATCTTCATGGCGGTTCTCTTTTCGTTTCGGGATGGCCGAGAGGCGGCGGCCCGGCCCGCCCGGAGCGCCGCGGGTTCGGCGGGTTGTCAGATATATCGGGCCCATCCTCCACACACCTCGACCGTCGTTCCGGTCATGTAGCTGTTCTTGTCGGAGACCAGAAAAGCAGCCACGTTGGCGATCTCCTCGGGCTCGCCCCAGCGGCCCAGGAGAGTGAAATCGGAGAACATCTGGCGGACCTGATCCGCCGTCGTGCCCCGCACCTTGGCCATCATTTCCGCCCGCGGCCCCCAGGACTCGGTGTTCACGATGCCCGGGCAGATGTTGTTGACCGTGATGCCTTCCTTGGACAACTCACCGGCCATGACCTTCGTGAATCCGATGATCGCCGTGTTGGGCAGGGTCGTCGTCAGGGCGCCCGGCAGGAGCTGTTTGCCCGTCATGCCCGACACGTTGAGCACTTTCGCCCCGGTCGAATTCTTCAGGTGCGGGATCGCGGACCGGGTTGTCCAAACAAATGCCATCAGGTTGCGGTTGATGATGTCGGTCCACTGTTCGTCCGACACGCTGTCGATCGTGCCCGGGATCATTCCGCCGACGTTGTTGACCAGAATGTCCAGCCCGCCGAGCCCGGCGACGACCTCGTCGATGAACTTGGCGCAACCCTCGGAGGTGGCGTGATCGCACTGGACCCCCACGGCCTTGACCCCCTTGGCCTCCAGGTCCTTCACGCCCGCTTGAAGGCGCTCTTCTCCGCGCGCGCTGATCGCCACGTTGCAACCCTCATCGGCCAGCGCCCGGGCGATGAAACTTCCGATTCCCTGGCTCGCTCCGGAAACGGCGGCGTTCTTCCCTTTGAGTCCGAGGTCCATTGATATGTCCTCCCATGCAGTTCCTTAAGGGGGTGTGTCCGGGGCCGGCGGCGCCCTGAGCGGGCCGGGTCACCCTCTTTACCGGCATTCCGAGATGAGTCCCGCGAACACCGGGAGCATCACCCGGCGTCATCTCATGCTCCGTGTTGCGGCACTATCTCTTTATGAGCTTTCTGTCAGCGGACCCCTTCAAATTAACAGATTCCGAAGGACGGGGGCAAGCGGAGGGTACATCACAGCCCGGGTGCGCCGGTCATGTTTGCGATTCCGTTTTTTGATAGAATGTTGCTTTCAGTGGGAAAATTCGCGTGAGAGGAGATCGGCATGACCAGGGCGAGCGAGCTCGACGCGGCAGTACAGACGTATGACAAACTGTTCATCGCGGGAGAATGGGTCGAGCCCGCCTCGGGAAAGACCTTCGAAAGCCTCAACCCCGCGACGGGAAAGACCTGGGCCGTGGTGGGGGAAGGTTTTGAGGAGGACATCGACCGGGCGGTGAAGGCCGCCCACCAGGCGTTCGAGAGCGGCCCCTGGCCCGCAATGACCCCCAGCCGGCGAGGCGCGCTCCTCCGAAAGCTCGGCGACCTCACCTTGAAGAACGCCGACCGGCTGGCCCGCCTGGAGTCGCTCGACAACGGCAAGGCCATCCGCGAGACGGCGGGCGTGGAGATGCCCGCGACGGCCCAATGGTACTACTACTTCGCCGGCTTGGCCGACAAGATTGAAGGGACGACGATCCCCGTCGGCGGCGACTTCCACGTGTACACGGTCCGCGAGCCGGTGGGCGTGTGCGGGTGCATCGTTCCCTGGAACTCACCCTACCTCATGGCGGCCTTCAAGATCGCCCCGGCCCTGGCGGCGGGCAACACGGTGGTCCTCAAGCCGGCGGAGCACACCTCGGTCACTGCCCTGGAGCTGGGGCGTCTGGTCGAAGAGGCCGGATTCCCTCCCGGCGTGGTAAACGTCGTTCCCGGCTTCGGCGAGACCGCCGGCGAGGCCCTGGTCCGGCACCCGGACGTGGACAAGATCGCCTTTACGGGCGAGACCTCGACCGGTCAGGTCATCGCGCGCAACGCCGCCGATACGCTGAAGCACGTCTCGTTCGAGCTGGGCGGCAAGTCACCCAACATCGTGTTCGACGATACCGACCTGGACGACGCCGTCACGGCTGCGATGGGCGGGGTCTTCGTCGCGTCGGGCCAGACCTGCGTGGCCGGCTCGCGGCTGTTCCTCCACGAAAAGATCCACGACGCCTTTCTGGAAAAGCTGGTTTCACGGGCGTCCAAAATCCGCGTCGGCGACCCCCTCAAGAAAGAAACCCAGATGGGCTCGCAGACGTGCGAGCAGCAGTGGAACAAGGTCCGCGAGCTGGTCCAAAGCGGAGTGGCCGAGGGCGCGGAGGTCTTGACGGGCGGCAAACCCCCGGAGGACCCGGCCCTCTCATCAGGATTTTTCTTCACCCCGACGGTCTTCTCCAGGGTGAGCCACGACATGCGCATCGCCTGCGAGGAGATCTTCGGCCCGGTGGTCTCCACGTTCCGGTTCTCGGACGAGGACGAGCTGGTGGAAAGGGTCAACGCCGTCAAGTACGGCTTGGCCGGGGGCGTCTGGACGCGCGATCTGAAGCGAGCCCTCCGGGTCTCCCGGCGAATCAAGGCCGGCACGATCTGGATCAACTGCTACCGCAAAGTTCACTGGGCCGTCCCGTTCGGCGGCTATAAGATGAGCGGCTACGGCCGTGAAAACGGGCAAGAGGTCATTGACCTCTACACTCAGACGAAGACCGTGTGGATGGACCTGACGGAGAGCCAGGCGAATCCGTACGCCACATGACTGATTCCCGGAATCCCATTTCCCTTGAAGACGAGAAGGGGCATCCGACCGATGGCAAAAAAGGCAACACCGAAAAAGGCCCCACGGGCGAAACCATCCCGGCTGGATGGGGCCACCCTGCGAAAGTGGCACCACACGATGCTCGTCATCCGAAGGTTCGACGAGAACGCCGACCGTCTGTTCCAGGAAGGGCACGTGAAGGGAACAATCCACACCAGCATCGGCCAGGAGGCCACCAGCATGGGCGTGTGCGCCAACCTGAGCGATGACGACGTCGTCCTCGCCACCCACCGGGGGCATGGAACGGCCATCGCCAAAGGGAGCGACCCCCGGGCCATGATGGCGGAGCTCCTGGGCCGCAAGACCGGCCTGTGCAAGGGCAAGGGTGGCTCGATGCACATCGCCGACCTGCCCCGGGGACTGTACGGCGCCAACCCCATCGTCGGGGCGAACCTGGTCATCGCCGCCGGCGTGGGTCTCGCCTTCCAGATCGAAAAGAAGCCCTACGTCTGCGTGGCCTTCTTCGGGGACGGGGCCTCCAACCAGGGGACCTTCCACGAGGGCGTCAACATGGCGGCCATCTGGAAACTCCCGGTGATCTATGTGTGCGAGAACAACGGCTACGCCGTCAGCTTTTCCGCGGGAAGGAGCACGGCCGTCGCCGACATTGCCGACCGCGCGCGCGGGTACGACATCCCCGGCGTCGTCGTGGACGGCATGGACGTTCTGGCCGTGCATGAGGCCGTGCGCGAGGCCGTGGCCCGGGCCCGGTCCGGGGGCGGCCCCTCGTTGCTGGAGTTGAAGACGTACCGGTTCCGGGGACACTCCCGGGGGGATCCCCCGGCGGGCGTGTACCGGACGAAGGAGGAATTGGACTCCTGGTTGAAGCGGGACGCCGTCCTCCGGCTCGAGAAACACCTGAAAATGACGAAAAAGGAGATCGAAGCCGCGAACGCGAAGGCCGACCGGGTGATCAGCGAGGCCGTCGATTTCGCGCTGTCCAGTGAATTTCCCGCGCCCGAAGAGGCGCTGGAAGACATCTTCGCCTGAGGAACCGCCATGCGCGAGATCATGATGTGGGAGGCCTTGAACGAGGCCTTGAGAGAAGAAATGAAACGGGACGCGAAGGTCTTCTGTCTCGGCGAGGATATCGGGCTGGCTTACGTGTGGTCGGTGACGCGCGGGCTGATGGACGAGTTCGGGGCAAACCGCGTCCGCGATACGCCCATCAGCGAGTCGGCGATCATGGGGGCGTCGGTCGGGGCGGCGCTCATGGGCATGAGGCCCGTGCCCGAGCTCCAGTTCAGCGACTTCATGTTCGTGGCCATGGACCAGATCTTCAACCAGGCCAGCAAGACCCGATACATGTTCGGCGGGCAGCTTTCCGTTCCGCTGGTGATCCGGCTGCCGGGCGGCGGGTACTTCAACTTCGGCGCGACGCACAGCCAGAGCCTCGAAGCGCTGCTGATCCATTCGCCGGGGCTGAAGGTCGTCATGCCCTCCAACCCCCGGGACGGCAAGGGTCTCCTCAAGAGCGCCATCCGGGACCCCAACCCCGTCGCCTTCTTCGAGCACAAGGTCCTCTACAAGGTCTCGGGTCCGGTGCCGGAAGAAGAGTACACGATTCCCCTCGGGAAAGCGGACATCAAGCGGGAGGGAACGGACGTTTGCGTCATCGCCCTGTCGTTCATGGTCACCAAGGCCCTGGCCGCTGCCGAGACCCTGGAGAAGGAGGGGATCAGCGCCATGGTCCTGGACCCGAGGACGCTCGTCCCGCTGGACAAGGCGGGCATCGCCGAAGCGGTCCGGAAGACGAACCGGGTGGTCATCGTCGAGGAGGGGTGCAAGACCGGCGGCGTCGGGGCGGAGATCTCGGCGGTGATCAATGAGGAGGCCTTCGACTACCTGGACGCACCCATCGCCCGCGTCGCGGCCCACGACGCGCCCATCCCCTTCAGCAAGCCCCTGGAGGACTACATCCTCCCAAACGAGGAAAAGATCGTCGACGCGGTCCGGAAGGTGATGGAAGGAGTTTCGGTGAGAGCGTAGTTTTCCAATCCATTCCGAGAAGGAGGTTCCCAATGCGGTTCATGGTCAAAGTTGAACTCCCCGTCGAGACTGGCAACGCGGCGAATAAGGACGGCAGTCTGCCGAAAACCATCGGGTCCATCCTTGACGACGTGAAGCCCGAGGCGGCGTACTTCACCGCGTGGAACGGCAAGAGGACGGCATTCATCTTCCTCGACGTTCAAGACCCTTCGGATTTGCCGGCGGTGGCTGAGCCGTGGTTCCTTGCGTTCAACGCTAACGTCGATATCACTCCGGCCATGGTCCCCGAAGACCTGCAAAAAGCCGGGCCGGCCATCGGGGAAGCGGTCCAGAAGTACGGCTGAGCCTCCTCTCAAGCCCTTCAGCGTTGGGATTTAACGGTGTGCACCTTCATGAGGTTCGTCGGTCCCCCTTCCGAGACCGGGGTGCTCCCCACGAAGATGACAATATCTCGGGGACGGACAAACCGCTTTTGGAGAAGGTCCGCCTCGACCCGTTCAATCATCTCGTTGATCCGGCGGCCGACGGATATGTGGAAGGCCGTGACCCCCCAATCCAGAGACAGCCGGCGAAGCTCGGCCTGGTAGGGCGTATATGCGAAGATTCTCACCCGGGGGCGGTGCTTGGAGACCAGGCGGGCCGTCAAACCGGAACGGGTGAAGGCGACGATGGCGCGCGCGGACGCGTCTTCCGCCGCCTGGCAGGCGGCCGAGGCCACCACCGTGGAGGGGGTGCGCACCCTGTCGGGAAAATCCCTGAAACAGGCGTCCGAGTAGCGCTCGGTCTCCCGGATGATCCGGGACATCATCTTGACGGCCTCCACCGGGTAGCGACCGGTGGCGGTTTCCCCCGACAGCATGACCGCGTCCGTGCCGTCCAGGATCGCGTTGGCCACGTCGGAGGCCTCAGCGCGCGTCGGCTGGGGGTTCTCTATCATCGAAAAGAGCATCTCCGTCGCCGTGATGACAGCGTAACCACGGACATTGGCGGCGTCGATGATCGCCTTCTGCACCAGGGGCACCTTTTCGGGAAGAAGCTCTACGCCCAAATCGCCCCGGGCGACCATGACGGCGTCAGTCTCATCCAGGATGGCGTCCAGATTCTCGACCGCCTGGGGCTTTTCGATCTTCGCGACCAGCGGGATCGCGCCGCCTCTCCTGCGCATGAGACGTCTTGTCGCCTGAAGGTCTTTCTCCGTGCGGACGAACGAGACCGCCAGGTAATCCACCCCGGCTTCCAGGCCGAAGGCCATCCCCTCCCGGTCGCGCGGCGTCAGCGAGGGGATGGAGAGCGCGGAGCCGGGAAGGTTGATCCCCTTTTGACTGTACAGCGTCCCGCCGTGCTCGATCCGGCAGCGGATGTCCCGGCCGTCAACCTGGCGGACCCGCAGGTGAATCCTTCCGTCATCGATGAGGATCCTGTCGCCGGGCCGGACGTCTTTCGCCAGATTCGGGTAGGTGGAAGAGATCCGCTTGTCGGTCCCCACCACCCGGCGCCCCGTCAGGACGATCTGCCGGCCGCCCTTCAGCTCGACTTCGCCCCCGGCGACCTCCCCGACGCGGATCTTCGGTCCTGGAAGGTCCAGGAGGATCGCGACCGGTTTGCCCAGGTCGGAGGCCGCCTTGCGCACGGTGCGTACGGTTCGAGCGTGTTGCTGAACCGTGCCGTGCGAGAAATTCAGGCGCACGACATCCATACCGGCTTTGATCAGCTGTACAATCTTCCCGGATGAGAAGGTCGCCGGACCCAGTGTGCAAACGATCTTCGCCCGCCGATGCTCCGCCATCTTGGAAACCCGCCTTTCCGTGTGTCGTGGATCAGCGCCCGAGGAGCAATATCCGGACGTCCATCACATTGGTCCGCGTCGGCCCGGTGGTGAGGAGGTCTCCGAGCCTCTCGAAGAATGGGTAGGCGTCATTCCCGTCCAAGGCTTCGTGGGGATCCAGTCCGAGGGCCTCGGCCCTTGTGACCGTCGTCCCGTCCACGAACGCTCCGGCCGCGTCGGTGGGGCCGTCCGTTCCATCGGTCCCGGCGCTCAGCAGGACCGCCTCCCGGACGCCCGCCATCCCGATGCCGGCGGCCAGGGCGAACTCCTGGTTCCTGCCTCCCCTCCCCCTCCCCCCGCCGCGGAGGGTGACCGTCGTCTCTCCTCCTGAAAGGATGCAGACGGGCGGGACGGCCGGATTGCCGCTGGCCCGGCTCTCACGGACGATCGCCGCGTGGACCCGTGCCGCCTCCCGCGTTTCCCCCTCGATACAGGAGGAGAGGATCAGCGTTCGGTATCCCATCCCTTCGGCAGACTTTGCCGCCGCCCGAAGCGCCAGCATGTTGTTCCCTACGAGGGCGAAGCGTGTCCGCTGGAACGCGGGGTCTCCCGCTTTTGGGGTCTCCGGGAACTCTCCGGCGGCGCCGGCCTCGATGCGCCCGATCACCGACCGGGGCAACTGCCGCCGAATCTCCCGTCCCTCAATGACCTCCAGGGCATTTGCATAGGTCGTGCCATCGGGGACTGTGGGTCCGGAAGCGATGGTGTCGGGGTCGTCTCCCACAACGTCGGACAGTACGAGCGAGACCAGCGCGGCGGGGGCGGCCAGGCGGGCCAGGCGGCCCCCCTTCACCCGGGAGAGATGCTTGCGCACGGCGTTTATCTCATGGATGGTGGCGCCGGCGTCCATGAGGGCCTGCGTTGCGGCGCCCTTCTCCTTCAGGGACACCCCTTCCACAGGCAAGGGAAGCAGGGCCGAGCCGCCTCCCGAGACAACGCAGAGGGCGAGGTCGTCTTTTCCCAGAAATTCCAGGATTCTGACGATCTCCCTGGCCCCCGCCAGTCCGCGCTCATCCGGGATGGGGTGGCCGGCCTCCGTCACCCGCACGCGGTCGAGGGCGAGGGCGTGTCCTTCCTTGACGGTGACCGCGCCCCCCGCTATCCGATCCCCCAGGATCTCCTCCAGGGCCTGGGCCATGGGTGCGGCGGCCTTTCCGAACCCGACGACGAAGACGCGCCGCGGACAGGGCAACGCCTCGCCGCTTACGTAGAGAACCTCGCCGTCCATCCGGAGGTTCCGGCAGACCGCGTCGTAGGGATCCACCGCGAGGAGGGCCGCCTCGAAGATAGCCTTGGCGTCCTTGCGGAGTTGCTTCAACGAATCCTGAGGATCGCTCATCACGCCGGAAGATCTCTTCTGGCGGTTCGACAGGAAATCAAACACAGGCAGATTATCATATCGCCATCCATGGGAGGGTTATTCAAAACGAGTGGACAGAATGAAACCTCTTCTCTTTGCAAGGAAAGGAATGGGAGCTACTCGCTGTCCCCGCCGGGCGCCAGATACTTCCTCAGCTCGGCGGCCATCACATCAGGAATGATGTGGGCGCGCATCGTCCCGTCCTCCAAGACCTTGGCGCAGCAAATAACCAGCTCGACCGTCGCGAGGTGCGTCTCGTCCGCCAGACGGTGGATCTCGTGGTAAAAATGGAAGGTCTTTTCGGCCAGTTTGAGGACCTTCGTTCTGACCTCGATGAGGTCGTCTTCATACGCCGGCGAGAAATGATCGCACTCCACGTGGAGCCGCGGCAGCATCGTGCCGGTCTCTTCGCCGATTTGCTTTCGGGATTTCCCTGATTTGCGGAACAACTCGATCTCCGCCTGCTCCGTCCAGTGGAAATAGTTGGCGTGGTGGACGATGTTGGCGCTGTCCGTGTCATGCCAGGGAACCCGCATTTCCATGATGTGCATCAAGGGGCGGTCTCCATATGGGGAACGTTGTCCGGAGCAATGCATCCGACCCGATCCCCTCTCCTCGAATTCTGAGCCGGAATTTGTCCGGATTCAACGGCACGGCTGGATCTTCTCCAACAATCGATGGACGTCGGGCCCCGTGACCCGCCGCGGATTGGTCGGCAGGTGGACGGACGTCAAAACGTCCTGGACAAACGCTTCCGGCTGAATCGGGCATCGTTTCGGGTCCGGCCCGGCCGAAGGCAGCTCTGCGCGGAGGCCGAGCTCCAGCCGAAACGCCTCGACGCGATCGGCGAGATCCTCGGCCCCTTCCAGGTTCACCGCCCGGACCAGTGCACCGGCCCGCTTTCCCGCCGATTTCGCGTTGAACCGGATGACCTCCGGCAAAACCAGGGCGAGCGCCTCCCCGTGAGGGAGGGGATGATAAACGCACAGCGCATTCGCCGCCGCATGCGCCAAACCCAGGTGCTTGTTGCCCGCCGCGAGACCGGCCATGGTGGATGCGTACAACAGGGACTCGCGCCCGGCCGCGTCGGCGAAGGCCGAATCCGGCCCGTTCAGCAGCAAAGGAAGCGCGGCCCGGGCGTGAACGTCGGCCATCGGTCCGGGAAGGTTCGAGAAACAGGACTCGACCGCGTGCGCGAGAGCGTCGAAACGCGACGCGGCGGCGGCCTCGGGCGGCAGCCCGGCCGACAAGTTCGGGTCGAGAATCGCCCGGTCGGGAATCAGGGACGGCACGCGCAGCTCACGAAACCGCCCTTCCTGAAAAAGCCCCAGCGTGGGCGTGACTTCGGCACCCGACCCGGCGGTGGCGGGCAGGGCGATCAAGCGCGCTCGGCTCCGGAGCGCCGGGAGGGCCGGAGTCCGCAGAAGCGCGGGAGCGTCGAGGTGCGGGTGTTCATAAAGAGACCAAGCCGCCTTGGCCAGCTCAAGGGTCGATCCGCCTCCCACGGCCACCACCAAGTCCGGCTCGAAATCCCGAAGCCGTCCGGCGGCCTCCTCCGCTGTGCGGGTGGAGGGTTCTTGGGCCCGGGCGTGAAACTCGATCCGGGTCAAGGGGCTCCCATTGGCCCTCAGCCAGTCGTTGATCTGTCCGAGCGGGCCGAAGGGCAGGAGGGCGCGATCGGCGATCAGCGCCGTCCGGCCCCGGCGAACGCCCTTGAGAAACTCGGCCGAACCTTTTCCGTAAAGGATCTCCGCCGGCGCTCTCTGCCATCGCAGCATCAAGGGTGAGGCGGTTCTCCGAAGGTTTGAGGATTTCGCCCGTCGGCTGAAAAGCACCGACGCAGAGGCGGTCTGCCGCCGAAAGCGGAGAATGGAATCCGCCTGTTCAACTGTTGGAAAAGAAATCAGGGATTTAGAAACATGGAGAGGCCCGCGGGGACACCACGACATCCCGAGTGGTGCCCCCGCCCAATCACCCCGGCAACCCGCCCGAACTAAACGATACAGGCTACACCCGCTCGTACTTGGCTCTTCCCGCGGACTTAATCACCCCGGCCTTTTTCCATCGATTGATGATTTGGTGAAGATAGGCGCGGCTCTTCCCCCGTGCACCCGAGGTGTTGGCCAGCTCATCCATGGTAAAGGCGGATGGAAGGGCCTTGGCGATGGCGTCCCAATTGGTTCTCCGGCGTTTCCTTCGTGTCGTCGGCCGGCCCGAGGCCCCGGCTTTCGGCTTGCGACCCGCCGCGGCCCGACCTCGGGTCGACACGGCCTTTCCGCCCAGCAGCCGGGCGGCTTCCTTGATGTTTTTCTGCTGCCGTTTCAACGCCCCGAGCGCCTTTTCATGCTCACTGATTTGCTTTCCTAATTCGGAAAGCTGTTTCTTGATAATATTACCAATCGATGCTTTGGCCATCTTGACCTCCTTGGTGAATGCGGCCACAATAAATTTTAATTCATTATTCTTATATTTATTATGCTTTTAGTCAAGGGCTTTTGGATTCGACCGACTCAGGCCTTTATCTTTCCGGAATCATCCGCTGATATGAAACCGGTTTTGGTTTGAAGTATCGGAGGGACAACCGGATGGAATGCGCCGGTTCAAACGCGTGAACCCCGAAACACAGACTCACACTGAACCCGAGCGCGGGGTTTCCCAGGGATGGTGATTCAAATCAACCCAATCTATCAAGCAAATACGGCCGGCCAGAGACGGTTCCGGTAAGGAGGCATGCGCTTTCCAGCGGACAATCCGACAGTCCGGCAAAGACAATAGGCCCCATGCAAAGAAACATGGACGGACTTGATTTGTACGCCGGGCGGTTATACCCTAAATAGACTTAACTGTCCAGGAATCAGTGTCCATTTGAAATTTCATCGCTCCCTGGGGTTGAAGCGAACGCGGGCGGAAGGGGGCAAAGGAGAATCATGGCGCTCCGCACACTCTTTGAGAAGGTCTGGGATGCACATGTGGTGCATCAGGAGCAGGGTCAACCAGCGGTTCTTTATGTGGATTGCCATTTGGTCCATGAAGTCACGAGCCCTCAGGCCTTCGAGGGTCTGCGCATGTTGGGCCGGAAGGTCCGCCGGCCGGATCTGACCTTCGCAACGATGGACCACAACGTGCCCACGACCGACCGCAGCCTGCCCATCGTCGATCAGATCTCGAAGCGGCAAGTGGATACGTTGGCGGAAAACTGCCGGGAGTTCGGCGTCACGCTGTTCGACCTGAACAGTCCCGACCAGGGGATCGTCCACGTCATCGGACCCGAGCTCGGAATCACGCAACCCGGCAAGACCATCGTCTGCGGGGACAGCCACACCGCGACGCACGGGGCCGTCGGGGCCCTGGCCATCGGTGTCGGCACGAGCGAAGTGGAGCACGTCCTGGCAACCCAGTGCCTGTTGCAATCCAAGGCGAAGACCTTCGCCATCACGGTGAACGGCCGCTGCGGCTTCGGCGTCACGGCGAAAGACATCATCCTCTCCATTATCGGCCGGATCGGCGTCAGCGGCGGCGTGGGACACGTCATCGAGTACCGGGGCGAGGGGATCGAGGCGCTGTCCATGGAAGAGCGGATGACGGTGTGCAACATGTCCATCGAGGCGGGCGCCCGGGCCGGCATGATCGCCCCGGACGAAGTGACCTTCGCTTTCCTGGAGGGGCGGCGGCACGTCCCCGAGGGCAAAGCGTTTCAGGATCGGGTCGAGTTCTGGCGAACCCTTCGGAGCGACGACGGCGCGCATTTCGACCGGGAGGTTGTGATGGACGCGGCCGAAATCGCCCCCCAGGTCACATGGGGCACGAACCCCGGCATGGTCACGGACGTCACGGGCGAAGTCCCCGATCCGCGGGACATGGATAACGAGGCCGACCGCCAGGCGGCCGGGCGCGCCTTAGAATACATGGGCCTAGAAGCCGGCACGCCGATTGCGGACATTCCGATCGACCGGGTCTTCATCGGCTCCTGCACGAACTCCCGGCTTCTGGATCTGACGGAAGCGGCCAAAATCATCAAAGGGAAAAAGGTCCATTCGAACGTGGGCGCCATGGTTGTCCCCGGCTCCCAATCGGTCAAGCAGGCCGCCGAGGAGCGGGGGCTGGACCGCATCTTCACCGAGGCCGGCTTCGAGTGGCGGGAGTCCGGGTGCAGCATGTGCCTGGGCATGAACGAGGACATTCTCAATCCGAAAGAACGATGCGCCAGCACGTCGAACCGGAACTTCGAAGGACGCCAGGGCCGGGACGGACGCACGCACCTGGTCAGTCCGGCGATGGCCGCCGCTGCGGCCATCGAAGGTCATTTCGTAGACATCCGGGAGTGGAGTTGAAAGACCCATGGAGCCATTCAAGCGTTTCACCGGAAAGGTCCTGCCGCTCAATCGGGCGGACGTTGACACCGATCAGATCATTCCGAAACAGTTCCTGAAGCGGATCGAAAAGACGGGATTCGGCCGGTTTCTTTTCGTTGACTGGCGTTTCACGCCCGAGGGCGAGCCGAAACCGGACTTCATCATGAACGACCCGGCCTATGAAGGATCCGAGATCCTTCTGACCGGGAGCAACTTCGGCTGCGGAAGCTCCCGGGAGCACGCCCCCTGGGCCATCCAGCAGGCCGGATTCCGGGTGGTCATTGCCCCCTCCTTCGCGGACATTTTTTATAACAACTGCTTGAAAAACGGTCTTCTCCCCGTCGTTCTGGATAAAGGGACCGTCAACGACCTTTCCGCCCGGTGTGAAGCGGAGCCCGGCGGCGCCCTGTCCGTTGATTTGGAGGGGCAGACGGTCACGACGGCCGAAGGAGAGGCGCACCATTTCGATATCGATCCTTTCTCCAAAAAGTGTCTGATCGAGGGTCTGGACGACATCGCCCTGACCTTGCAACACGAATCCAAGATTGCGGCGTTTGAAGCGGCCCATACGATTTCCTGATGACCCGCGCCGCGCCGCCGGACCCAGGCCGTTCTCCAACCCGGAGACCCGAAGACATCCGCCCGCTGATTCTGTCGACCCGGCCGGACGAGAAATCTCTTTCGGCCCTGATGTGTTAGAATAGTCGTTTTGAGGGACGCGATAAGGAGCGCACTGAGTGAAGACGGTGACCTATTCTCGGAATTTCACCCTTCCCATCACCTACTGGTGCCGGAACCACTGCGGTTATTGTTCTTTCCGCTCCAACCAACCGGTCCTCATGACCCAGGAACAGATCCGGGAAGCCGCTCGGCGGGAAGCCGCGAAGGGCGCCGTCGAGGCGCTCGTGATGACGGGCGAGCGGCCGGACGACCACCCCGGGATGCGGGCGGAGCTGAATGCGTGGGGGTTTCCCACGTACGTGGATTACACCCGCAGGGCCTGCGAAATCCTTCTGGAAGAAGGGCTTTTGCCTCACACCAACATCGGGACCCTGTCGTTGGACGAGTTGGCCCGGCTGAAAGAGGTAAACGCTTCAATGGGCGTGATGGTGGAGTCGCTGAGTCCGGCCGTCGAGGCGGGGATCGCCCACAAGTTCGCGCCCACCAAGGCGGCCCCCCTGAGGCTGGAGACAGTCCGGGCGGCCGGCGAGCTCCAGATCCCCTTCACGTCGGGGATCCTGTTCGGCATCGGTGAGCACCGGCGGGAGCGCACCGACACCCTCGAGGCGCTGGCCGGGCTCCATGAAACCTACGGGCACCTGATGGAGGTCATCGTCCAGCCCCTCAACGTCCAGGAGGGAACACCGATGGCGGGCTGGCCCGAGCCCTCGATAGAGGAAACGTTGGAGATGGTCCGCGAGACCCGGACGATTCTCCCTGATGACGTCCACATCCAGATTCCGCCCAACCTGGTTCCGCACGTCCTGGAAGCCGTGGAAGCGGGCGCCGACGACATCGGCGGGCTTTCGGACGAGCCGGACCTGATCAATCCCAATCACCCCTGGCCGGACACGGAAGGGCTGCGCAGACATCTCGCCGAATTCGACATCGACCTAGAGCTTCGATTGCCCGTGTACGATGAGTTCGTCGATCGCGGGTGGCACTCACCCATCGTTGGCGCAGTGATGGCCTCCATCCGGCCTGCGCTTTTCTGCTGAGGACGACACAAGATGCCTACATTTGCCGAAGCCTTTCTGAAGGCCGAGCGCGGACGGGAGATCGGCCCCCAGGACGCGGCGGCCCTGTTGAAATCGAAAGACCCCGAACAGACCCGGCGGCTTTTCGATTTCGCGGACGCCCTTCGAGCGGAGATCAACGGGGACGAGGCCACCTACGTCGTCAACCGGAACATGAACTTCACCAACATCTGCGTGGGCAGCTGCGAATTTTGCGGCTTTTCACGGAAGGCGGGGCAGGAAGGGGCGTTTTTCGTCAGCGATGAGGAAATCGAGCGGAAGGTCGGCGAAGCCGTCGCCTTCGGGGCCACCGAGGTCTGCATCCAGGGCGGTCTTCACCCGTTTATCACGCTGGATTACTACGCGGACCTCCTCAAGCGGGTGAAGCGCGTCGCCCCCGACATCCACATCCACGCCTATTCGAGCGAAGAGATCAATTACATGACCGAATTGTCGGGCAAGACCCCCGCCGAGGTCATCGCCATCCTGAAAGACTCAGGACTCGGCAGCACGCCCGGGACCGCCGCGGAAATCCTCGTCGAGCGGGTGCGCCGGATCATCTGCCCCGAGAAGCTAACGACCGGGCGCTGGGTGGAGATCATCAAAGAGGTCCACCGCCAGGGGGTCCCCGCAACCTCCACCATCATGTTCGGCCACGTCGAGACCCCCGAGGAGGTCGGAGAACACCTCGAGGTCATCCGGGACATTCAGAAAGACACCGGAGGATTCACCGAGTTCGTTCCGCTGCCGTTCATTCCTTACGACAACGCGCTCGGCCGGAAGTACAACATCCTGCGAATGATCCCCAATGGAGAGGTCTTCAAGCTTTACGCCGTCAGCCGGATTTATTTCCGCGAGACGATTTTCAACATCCAATCGAGCTGGCCGAAGATCGGCCTGGACACCGCCGGCGAGGCCCTGCGGGTCGGCTGCAACGACGTGGGGGGGACGCTGATGGAGGAGAAGATCTCCAACATGTCCGGATCGGAGTGGGGAGATCGCGCCTCGGTCGAGCAGCTCCGCGGGATCATCTATAAAAACGGCCGGACCCCCGTCGAGCGGACGACGATCTACGAAAAGCGCCCTTCGTTGGAGCCCGTCTCCTCGAACGGATGACTTGAGCCGAAGGGGTCTGCCGGGTCTGTCATGCCTGAGCCTCGGGACGGGGACATCTATCTTCAATTCCTGGAGTCACGCCGCTCCCGCCGGCAATTCGGTCCGGGAAGCGTACCGCCCGAAGAGGTGGACCGCGTCGTCCAGGCCGCGGGGTGGGCGCCCTCCCCGCACAAGACCCGCCCCTGGCGATTCGTCATTGTTTCAACCCCCGAGGTCAAAGCGCGGCTGGTCCACCAGATGGCCGCCGTCTTTGAATCCGACCTCCGGAACGACGGCATCCTCTCCGAAGATCGCATCCGCGCCCGGATACAAAAATCCCTCGACCTGCTTCTTCCCGCCAGCGCCTTGTTGATCCCGTGTCTGTACAAAGAAGACCTGGACCGATACCCCGACGCCTTCCGGCGAGCCGCCGAGGAAACCATGGCGACCCAGAGCCTGGGCGCCGCGCTTCAGAACGTTCTTCTGGCCGCCCACGCGCGGAACATCGCCGCCTGTTGGGTGTGCGCGCCGCTGTTTTGTCCCAACCTAGTCCGGTCGATCCTGGACCTGCCCGCGGACTTTCACCCCCACATGCTCGTCGCCCTAGGCCGGCCCCCGCGGGAAGAGCCCCCGGAGAGGCCCGCCTACGCGCTGACGGTTCTGCACCGCTGAATGAATGACCTGATCGTTGCGCTCGCGGGGGGCGTCGGGGGGGCGAAGCTGGTCCTGGGACTCGCCCGTGCGGCCCCGCCGGAAAAGGTCGCGGCCGTCGTCAACACCGCCGACGACCTGACGCTTTACGGCCTCCACATATCTCCGGACATCGACACGGTCATGTACACCCTGGCGAGCCTAGCGGACCCGGTCCTGGGCTGGGGTGTGGTGTCCGACACGACCCACGCCCTCGACATGCTCGAGCGCTACGGCTGTCCTGCCTGGTTCCGTCTGGGCGACCGCGACCTGGGCACTCACCTGCTGCGCCGCGCGCTCCTCGATCAGGATAAATCCCTGACGGAAGTCACGGGGATTTTCTGCCGCGCCCTGGGGGTCCGAAGCGCCGTCCTGCCCATGACGGACGCCCCGGTCCGGACGCGCGTCCTCACGCCGGAAGGCGAGCTGGAGTTCCAGGACTATTTCGTGGCCCGGCGGGCGGAAACGCCGATCACCGGGATTCGTTTCGAGGGGATCGAGGACGCCGGGCCCACCGAGGCGGTGCGCTCGGCCCTGGCCCGGGCCCGGGCCGTCATTTTCTGCCCGTCCAACCCCTTCGTGAGCCTAAGGCCGATCCTGGAGCTGCCGGGCATGGCCGACGCCATCCGGTCCTCCCCCGGCCCGAAGGTGGCCGTGAGTCCCATCGTGGGCGGGCGCGCCCTCAAGGGCCCGGCAGCGAAAATGATGAAGGAGCTGGGCGAGAAACCGTCGTCTTCCGGCGTGGCCCGGCGTTACGTTGACTTGCTCGATGGCTTCGTGCTAGACGAAGTGGACCGGGACGAGGCCGCGCGCGTGGAGCAGATGGGTCTCCGCGTCAGGGTCACGAACACGGTCATGAACACGCTGGAAGACAAAATTCGGCTGGGCCGTGAAGTCCTTGAAATTTCAGACGAAATTTTCCAGACATCCCGCACATAAAGGGCCAACCTTCCCATGCTCGCACTCGTTCCGCTCAAAGGGTTCCGGGATGGAAAAACGCGCCTGTCCGCGGTCCTGGACGAAGACGCCCGGGGGCACCTCTCCTTCTGGATGATGAGACGGGTCCTCCGGTCCCTGGTCGAGGCTGAATCCGTGAAGCGCGTTGTCCTGATTTCCAAAGACGTCGATGCCCAGTCGGCGGCGCAGACGCTCAGCGCGGATTCTTTCTTCGAGGAATCCGGGGACCTGAACGGCGCCCTCCGCGAGGCCGTCTCGGCGTTCCGTGATTCTCCGGATCGCCCGCCCTCCGCGTCGGGGCTCCCGCCGGAAGCCATCCTGATCATTCCCGCGGACCTTCCCCTCCTGAAGGCCGAAGACGTGGATGCGATGGCCGCTCTCCGCGGGACAGACGCACGATGCGTCGTGGCGGCCCCTTCGCATCGCGGCGAGGGGACCAACGCCCTGCTCCTCCATCCGCCGGACGTTTTGAGTCCGGCCTTCGGACCAGACAGCTTCAACAGCCACCGGGCGCGGGCCGTCGCAAGCGGCGCAGCCTTCCTGGAGCATCGCTCGGCCGGGCTGGGTCTGGACATCGACCTTCCGGAAGACCTGGAATCTCTACGCGGCGTTTTGGACCCCATGGCCCTGAGCGGGCTCTCGAGAATTCTCGCATCGGGTCCGGTGGTCTCGCCGTGAACGGTTATCAATGCCGGGCGCTGCCCGACATTCCCGAGATCAAGCCGGGCGACGATCTGGCGGGAATCCTCTGCCGGGCCGCGCGGGCGGGCGGAATGGAATTCCGGGCGGGCGATATCCTGGTGGTGGCCCAGAAAATCGTCTCCAAGTCCGAAGGGCGGGTCTGCGCCCTGTCCGAAGTGGAGCCGACGCCGCGGGCCCGGGAGGTCGCCGATTCGACCGACCGGGATCCCCGGCTGGTCGAGGTCATTCTGGGCGAATCCAACGAAGTGGTGCTGGCCTCGCGGGCGGCCCTAGTGACGGAGCATCGCACGGGCGTCGTCTGCGCCAACGCCGGCGTGGACCACTCCAACGTGTTCAGCGGCCCGGAAGGGGAGGACGTCGTCGTCCTCCTGCCGGAAGACGCGGACGCCTCGGCCCGCAAGCTGCGCGACGCGATCCACGAAAAGACCGGAACGGAAGTGGCCGTGATCGTCAGCGACACCCACGGGCGGCCGTTCCGGCGCGGGGTCGCGGGGGTGGCCATCGGGGCGGCTGGCATCGAGCCCATCATCGACCGCCGCGGCGATACGGACCTGTTCGGCAGAACGCTCCAGATGACCCTCGTGGCCCAGGTGGATGAAGCGGCGGCGGCGGCCTCTCTGCTGATGGGCCAGGCGGGCGAGGGACGGCCGGCGGTCCTGATCCGGGGGGTGGATTTCGAGAAAAGCGACGCGGGCGCCCGGATGCTCTTTCGGCCCAAGGATGAGGACCTCTTCCGGGGAGGCGGCAAGCGATGATGACGCGAATCGAGGCGGAAAACCTCCTTCACGAGTGGACGCAAAGCGAGAGCCTCCGCAGGCACGCCCTCGCCGTCGAGGCCGCGATGCGGGCCTACGCCCGAAAATTCGGGGAGGACGAGGAGTTTTGGGGGGTGGTCGGCCTTGTCCACGACCTGGATTACGAGAAACACCCCACTCCGGACGAACACCCCCTCGTGGGGGTCAAAGTCCTGGAGGAAAAAGGGTTTCCGGAAGACGGGCTGGAGGCGATCAAGGGTCACGCCGAATACCTGAACGTCCCCCGGACGTCGAACATGGCCAAGGCGCTCTTCGCGGTCGACGAGCTGGTCGGCCTCATCACGGCCTGCGTCCTGGTGCGTCCTACCCGGGACATTTCGGACATGAAGATCAAGTCCGTCAAGAAGAAGTGGAAGGACAAGGCGTTCGCCAAGGGTGTCGACCGGGCACAGATCGAAACGGCCGCGGCGGACCTGGGCGTCCCCCTGGATGAACACCTCCAGGTCGTCCTGGACGCCATGAGGGCGATCGCCGAAAGCCTGGACCTGGCGGGGTGACCGCGGACGGTGATCGCTTCGAGCGGGACGCGAGAAGAATTTCTTACGACCCGGCTCTGCGAAGTCCAATGCGGCACGCGGACCTCAACCCCGTCTTCCTGCGTTGGCTCCTGGAAACGGTCACGAAGGCTGGGCGGGTGCTTGACCTGGGCTGCGGGGACGGAAAGCTCGCTTTCGCCCTGGCTCTCCATGCGGCGGAAGTCGCGGGGTTGGACCGGGACGCAGAGGCGATTCGACGGGCAGCCGGGCGGGCGGAGGCCGAGGGGGTCGCCAACCTGCGGTTCGTCGTCGCCGATGTAGAGGCGGTGGAATACGACGACGCCCGCTGGGGTGGACGGCCCGACACCCTGACCGCGCACCTGTGCATGTCCGACGCCCTGATCGAGCGGGCGGGCCGCGCCCTAGCCCCCGGAGCAATCTTCGCGGCCGTCGCGCTCCACAGGAATCAATGGAAGGAGACCGGGGTCCCTTCGAGGTTCGCCTATACGGAGGATTCGTTGACCCGCGGTCTGGAGAAGGCCGGGTTTGACATCATCCACGGCCGGGTGGAGGAGGAGGTCCTGGTCTTCCGCTCCCCGGAAGAGGCCGAGGGGGTCCTGCTCGGGGACGGGGACGCGCCCAAGCGATGGAGCCCTCGGAGAGAAGAAGGCTTGCGCGCCCACCTCCGCGGCGGGGGCAAAGAGATCACTAAAAAAGGCCATCTCCTGTTTCTGGCGAGAAAGAGCGGATCGGCATAACCTTTTCAGACAACCCCCCAAACATGCGGCACCCCGGGGAGGGGGGGGGAGGGATGAATCTCCGAAAGGGAGCGGAATCATGATCACCGGGATCTCAACGATTTTCCTTTTCGTCAAGGATCTGAAGCGCTCCGTCCGCTTTTATCGGGACGTGATGGGGATCCCCATCGCCCGGGAAGGAGAGCTGGACACCCGGTTTCAGGTGGGCGGGTTCAACGTGGTGGTGCACGAAGATCTGTCGCGCGAGGAGTTTGAAAAATGGAAGTTCAACCCCGAACCCGGCGACCGGGGATGGGGGTCGATCCTCACGCTGCAAAGCGATGACGTGGACGCGGAATACGAGCGCTTAAAAAGACTGGATGCGGACTTTGTCTGCAAGCCGATGTCGATGCCCTGGGGGACGCGGATGTTTCTCCTCCACGACCCGGACGGCTATGTCCTGGAAATCTCGAAACCCCTGGAAGGCGAACACCCGGACCATTGAAAGGGCACTTGCGTGCCGGCCAAGCTGCGGATAAGGGTGTTTGTGCTTATCGCAACTTGGTCAGCGCACACCATCTGGGAGGTGATCGGCCAGACACGCCGGTGCGGCAAGGCACTTGCGTGCCAGCCAAGCTGCGGATGAGGGTGTTTGTGCTTATCGCAACCTGGTCAGCGTACACCATCTGTGAGGTGATCGACCAAGCACGCCAGTGCTGGGAAACCCGACGCCGCGCGTCCCGCCCCCCCCCTAGGAAGTTTCCTCTGCACTCAGGTGGGTAGGACATGGAAGTCATTCGCGAGATGTTTGCCATCACCTTCGCCCAGTTCCTCGTGGGGAGCGTGGGGTTGCTCGCGCTCATCCCCTTCCAGGTCCTGGGTAGAGGGTTCTTCAAGACATGCGCCTGGATCTTCGCCGTCCTCGTGTTGATCCATTGGTGGATCGCCCCCCGGCCGGCCGCGTATGACGGGATTCTCTCTCTGCTCGGGACACCGCTTTGGTCCACGTGGAAGGGACGGACGTTCGGCGCGATGAGCGGGTTCGTGATCCTGACCCTTGTGTATCTGATATCCCTTTACCGCTCGCGGGAAGGCGTCACGAAGGCCGTCCTGGGCGTCGCGGCGCTTGTCGGGATCTTTTCGGTCATCAGCGATTCAATCGCCGTGCGCGAGGCCGGCATGACCATCTTTCAGGCGAGGCTCCTCCCGGTCAACTTCCTCCTTTCCACCCTGGCACTCGGAACGGTCTTTACGGGGATGCTGCTCGGCCACTATTACTTGGTCAAATCGGACCTGCCGCTTGACCCGCTTTGGCGGTTTACGTGGCTGCTCCTAGCGGTCCTGCTGGCCCAGGGGGCCGCGATCCTGACGCTGGTCCTCAAAGAGTTTACGCCGGAGCAGATCCGAATCGTGTGGGGCGAGAATGTCTTTCTGACCCGGTGGGGTTTGGAGTTCTGGGGACGGATTCTGGTCGGGCTGGCCGGGACGTTCATTGTCGCCCTGGTCATCGCGATCAGCCTCCGGATGCGCGCCACGCGGACGGCCACAGGGTTTTTCTACATCGCCATCATCACGGTCCTGGTCGGCGAGTTCATGAGCCGGAACCTCTACCGGATCACCCACCTTCCGATTTAGAGGCCGAAAATCTTCTAGCCCGCATTTCTCACAAAACTGATGGTTTCGTGTTTCGCTTGGCGAAGGGATGGCCATCGTCGGCTTTGTCGTGTTGAAGGTGACGAATACACGCACCGGTCGATTTTTCGGGCGGGGATAGGGACCCGCCCCTACGGGCACAAGCCGCGTTTTTTCAATGTAGGGGCCGGTCCCCGTCCCGGCCCGTCACACGCCCGCAAGGAACACAATGTTGTGCCTTGGTCAACACCCGACCGTTGGGCATGTCTTTGAGAGACAATCGCTTCACTCCACTCATTTTGTTCGGGCGTTTGCCTTCGTGAGAAATCCAGGTTAGAGGCCGAAAACCTTTCTGGAGGCTAAGACTTTGGGGGGACATCCCCGCCTTCGGAAGGCGGCCAAGATGGCTGCCCTACCCTTGTTTCGCGCTCGCCAAAAAAACTGGCTCCTTTCACAAATGGCGTGCGCCGACCAGGTTGCGATAACCACAAGCACCCTCATCCGCAGCTTGGCCGGCACGCAAGTGCCCCCCCTGGGACTTTGCTGTTTTACTTCCGTATCACCACCCACAGCCCGTGCCGCTTATCGAGGCGGGAGCGCTCCCACACACCGGCTTCCCGGGCATAGGCTTCCGCCTCCTCGTGGCTCACCACCCGCTTGCCGAGCTTGCGGTTCAGGTCCCGGGCTTCGGCGGCGATTGGGTCGATCTCCTCATTGGGCGCCCCCGCGCCGAACCCGCCTCCGATGAGCGCCACGCCCCCCGGTTTGAGAACACGGTCGGCCTCGCGGAGGAGCTTGACCGGGTCCCAGATGAAAAAGAGCGCGCCCCGGAAATAAACCAAATCAAAGGTCGCGTCCGGGTAATGCAGGGCCTCGACATCACCCTCCTCGATCCAGACCTTTTCCAGCGCCCCCGCCCGGCTCAGGTAATCCTCGAAATGGGGTTTGAGGCCCGGCGTATTGTCGGCGACGGTGATCTCGAGGTCCGGGGCGAGGGCCAGGAGCGCGGCGGAGATGCCGGGTGCGTAAGCCCCCATTTCGAGCGCCCGGCCGGAGGTCCGGCCATATTCGTCCAGGATCTGACGGGCAACGTAGGGATAAAATTTCTCGTACATCCAATTGACGGTGATGATGTCGTTCAGTTCCATGACGGCCTTTCAGGGGGGGGAAACGGATGTCCACGGGCGTTTCGATTCGCGTTGAGCCCTCAGCGCCGGTTCCCCCTAGATGATGGTCGATTCCGGAGCGGATATCAACACTCCCTGACATCTTGAGCCGCCCGCCGTATAATGCCCTCAGATCATGGGGTGAAGCCGGAGGCCAGCCCCACCCACAGGGAGGTCCAGCGTGCAGGTCGAATCGGACAAGCTGAAATACTTCAAGGCGAAAGACGACAGGACCGTGGCGGTTCTCGTCCGGGGGGATCTGGAAGAATACTCCCAATTTCCGCCGAAGATCGACACCGAAGAAGACCGGGCCCACATGGCCCGCCATTACGACTTGTCCAAGATCGACATGGACACGTACACCAAGGCCCACCTGACCGACAACGAGCTGCCCCTCCAGATTGTCCTCCTCAACCGAGAGGTGGGCTCCAGGGTCAAGCCGCACTACCACAAGGTCTCGTCGCCGCTTCCCGGGTCGAGCAAGTTCCAGCTCATGATGTGCCAGCGGGGGCTGGGGCGCATCGGCGTCTACACGCGCGAGGGGGACCATCTGGGCGACGCGGACCTGCGGCCCTTCGATTTCATCCTGCTCTTGGAGGGCCACTCCATCGAGTTTCTGGAGGAGGACACCAAGCTCATCGAGCTCAAGCAGGGGCCGTTCCCGGACGGCGGCGACGCCGAAGACATGGTGGGTCTGGCGAGGGAGTGAAAGCTCCGATCCGCGAGGGCGAGCGATCCAGCGCAATCTTACCGCTCTTTTTTGGGACAACAAAACGGGCTTGAGGATTCCCCGACTGGGAAACCCTCAAGCCCTTGTTGGAAGCGCTATCGATGGACGGGGCGCAACCCCGCAAGCTCCATCGGTTCTGCGCTGATTACTTCATCTTCATCCGGGCGGATTTGTCACGCGAATGGTAATGGGACCCGCTTCAAAGCGAGAGAATCTCTCCGATCTTCTTCCCGATGGCCTGCTCCTGCCCCGCTTTCGCGTCGGCGGAGACTGCTGCGGCCAGGACGGCGATCTTTCCGTGCGTCTCTCTGGGTTTTTTGTCAGTCCGTGCAACCGGGAACCAGCGGCTAAATTCGAAGAACTCAATTCAATATTAGGAGGCGGCGCCTCCTCGGGTTGTCAAATTCTTGTCATTTAGACGCTTGAAGGCGGAAAGGGATTCACGATTATTGGGGTGATTGGGTCCGAAAACGAGCTTGCTTCCTCCAACACCGATCCGGAAGGATTATTTCGTCGGATGAAAACCGCGGGGGGGGTGGAAAAACCATCGATGCCCCGCCGCTGGGGGGAAGTCTCCCCCCAGCAGGAGCCAGACTCAGCGGGGGCTGTGGATACGCCGGATAAACCTGCGTCTTCATCTGGAGGAAGTCTTCTTTGAAAGCACCTTCGCCATCCGCTGGACTTCTTCGAACTCCTTCCGGAGAACGGGCTGGACGCTGAGCCGTTGACCCTTCTGAACCACCCGCATACTCTTGAGCCTCGGGTTGGCTTTCAGGGCCTCCAGGGGGACCGGGGTCTCCAGCTTTCTCACCCCGCGGATATCCACCATATACCAGCGGGGATTCTCCGGGGTGGATTTCAGGTCGTAGTATTTTGCCTTCCTGTCCCAGGACGTGTGGTCGGGGTATGCCTCGCTCGCTACTTCGGCGATCCCGGCCACATGCGGCGGATTGGTGCTGGAATGGTAGAAGAGGACGGCGTCCCCCTGTCTCATTTCCATCATGAAGTTCCGGGCTTGGTAGTTCCGGATTCCGTCCCAATGGTCTGTCCGGTTCTTCTCCGCCATTAGGTCATCGAAGGAATAGGCCTCCGGCTCACTCTTCATCAGCCAGTATTGACGCACCATGGTCTGGTTCCCTCATTCACGCCGGAGACCGTCCGGCGACTCATCATCCGGGGACAAGGGGGGGGGGGGGGGGGGGGGGGGGATCCGGGGGTCGTCAACGCCTCGCCCCGAATCGAAACCCGCTGCTTGACCGACCGGGGGCTATCCGAGGATGGCGTTCCACTCATCAATTCGGTCTTTGTGCGCCTCAAAGAGCGCAGAGGTGTCTCCCTCGATGGTGATCTTCTCGAGGGTGTCGCTCTGCTGAATGGCGTCCACAATCTCCCGGCCCGAGGTCACCCGCCCGAAGACGGTGTGCTTGCCGTCCAGCCAGGGGGTTTCGACATGCGTGATAAAGAATTGGGAGCCGTTAGTGCCCGGCCCCGCGTTCGCCATGGAGAGCACGCCGGGGCCGTCATGACGCAGGTCCGGGGAGCACTCGTCTTCGAACCGGTAACCCGGTCCGCCCGTGCCGTCCCCTTGCGGGCATCCGCCCTGGATCATGAAATCCGGGAGCACCCGGTGGAACGTCAGGCCGTCATAGTAGCCGCGCCGTGCCAGATTGGCGAAGTTTGCCACGGTGACGGGGGCTTTGTCCTCATGCAAATCCACCTTGATCTCACCGCGGCTCGTTGTCATTACAGCCGATAATGCCATGGAATCACTCCTTGTTAGTCGGGCCGTTCGCGAAGATCAAATGGGGTCGGCTCGGTCGCTTGGAGAAACGGGAGAGGCCGGGGAGCGAGAGAAACTCATTCTTCCCCGCCAGATACACGATTCTCACGGGCGCCGCAGGGATTTTTCCGCGAGGGGAACTTTGAATCGGGGAGTCCCGGATTCGGCGCTCAGACAGAGAGAGGGCGGCAAACCAACGTCGCCGTCTTTCCCTGGTGACCGGGGATTGGGCAGAGGCTATTCCGATACCTTTTTTACATTCGCCGCCTGGAGCCCTTTTGGGCCTTCGACAATGTCGAATGTAACGTTTTCACCCTCTTGAAGGGACTTGAAACCGTCATTCTGGATAGCCGAGAAGTGAACGAAAACATCGTCCCCATCAGGCTGAGAGATAAACCCAAAACCCTTTGAGTCATTGAACCACTTTACGCTGCCTTCAGGCACTTTGAATCTCCCGCACTCGCCGCAAACCTTTACCCGTCGCCTACGCCTGTCGCAGGTATATCGGATGGATTGTTACCAAGATAAATGCTATCTACGAAAATTGCAAGGACTAATTCGAGCACCATGGTCAGCCGGATTTCCCGCCACTCGAACCAAGAAATCCGCTTCGAGCGGGAGCGGCTCGGGCGTCCCTTCACAGATCGTGTGCGCCGACCAGGTTGTGATAAGCACGAGGGCCCTCATCCGCAGCTTGGCCGGCACGCAAGTGCCCCCCCCGGAGCGCCGCTGGGATGGCCTTCCCCAGGACGGCGGTATGATTCTTCTGTTATTCTAAGATAGATGAATTCCCGCTCCCGGCCCTGGTGAAAGACTATTGAATCACCCTCGTACTCCCATCCGGAATCACGGCGATGGCGTCCACTTCGACGAGCATCTCGGGCTCGGCGAGCTGGACGCCCATGATCAGCGTACTGGGCGGGGTGTGGTTCATGCACCTCGCCCTCGTCGCGCTGAAGGCGTTGCGGTCGTTTCGGTCCACGAGGTATGCGGTCATCTTGATGATGTGGTCCAGGCCGCTCCCGAAGCCCTCCAGCGTGTTCTTCAAATTCTGAAACAGGATCTCCGTTTGCTCGGCGACGTCCTTTCCCCGCACCTTCTGCGTCGCCGTATCCTTGGAATCCTCTCCGGCCAGATAGAGAATCTGATCGACCCGGCAGACCTTGTCGTACGTCCTCGCGGGTTCGTGGTGGACGAATTGGATCTCCATTTTCTTCCTCCCCTGGACAGGTTTTTGGGTGGAACACTCCCTGAGAACCCCACCCGCGAACGCCGCTGATGGTATGACAATTATGGTCTTTTTTGACTTTTAAATCTGCGCAATCCCCGCCTGCGCGGGGACGGCGTCTGTGGATCAAAAAGGTCTTTCCTTATTTGTCCGCAAATTCTGCGAATCCTACTCGTCCCCCACGACGGCGATGGCCTGGATCTCGAGCATCATGTCCGGATGGGCAAATCCGGCAACGGTAATGAGGGCGCTGCCGGGATACCCGCCCGAGAAGTACTGTCTTCGAAGCTCCGTGAAGAGGTCCCCGTAGCGCACCTCCAGGGTGAAGACCGTCATGGTCACGATGTCCTGAAGCGTTCCGCCCGCCCGCGACAGGTTTTTTTCAATCGCCTTGAACGTGGCGTGGACTTGGCCCTCGAAGTCGCCCGCCAGGGAGTTTCCCTCCTCGTCCTCCCTCATCCCGACGCTGGCCAGCCAGAGCGTCCTCCCGCCTCGAGTCGCCACAACGGGCGAGAAAGAGCGGTCTTCTTACCAGGTTCCCTTGAAGTATTCGCGCGGCATGTTTGGTCTCCTCTTCAATCCGCAGATTCAAAAACGGAGCAAACCTGAATCCACAGATCACACAGATTTCAAAAAAGATGAGGGGGCAAAATTGGGTGAACGATCGCCTTTGACGGCATAAGAGTCAACGGAATTGAACGACTTCAAAATCCGTGATCGCCGGAATCCGTGAAACTACTCTTCTCCCACGACAGCGATGGCCTGGATCTCGATCATCATATCCGGCCGGGCGAAACCGGAAACCGTGATCAGGGCGGCGGCCGGGAACGCGTCGGGAAAGTATTGCCTGCGGATCTCCGGGATGATTTTCTCCCCGTACCGAACGTCCAGCGTGAAGACTGTCATCGTCACGATGTCCTGGAGCGTTCCGCCCGCCCTCTTCAGCGTCCGTTCGATTTCGCGGAACGAAGCGTGAGCCTGGGCCACGAAGTCTCCGGCGAGGGAATGGCCTTCCTCATCCATCGCCATTCCCACGCCTGCAAGCCAGATCACTTTTCCGCCCTGGGTCGTTACCGCTGGCGAGAATCCGCGGTCTTCCTCCCAGGTCCCCTTGAAGTATTCACGCGGCATGCTCTTTCTCCTTTAAATCGAATCCACAGAATTCACAGAGAACCCCCATTTTCATCCACAGATTGCACAGATTAGAAAAAGCGGAGATGTGCATATCGGAGGGATGATACGCCAATGCTGACATCAGAATGAGCGGTTGTTTGATTTAGAAAAGCCTCTTTGATCGGTGCAACCTGTCGATCATGGACTTGTGTTTTATAGCTTTGAGTTTCGTGAGGCCTGCAGATCACAAAAGGTCTTTCTCCAGCGGGAAGCACGTGAAGTAAATGGGTCCTTGGGCGCTCACCAGGAAGTTCTCCTCCAACCCGACGGCGAAATCGCCCTCTCGGGCGTGAACGCGCAGGGTGAGATAGAGGTTCTCCGGCAAGAATTCTTCCCACGCCTCGACCGGCCTCTCGTCCGGACCAAGCCCGTAACCCTCGTCCCAATCCAGCCCCAAGGCATGGCCGACGGGCCGGGGGAGGCTCTCGTCTTCCCTCAGGACGTCCAAAAGCGTGAGCACCTTCTGACCCGGCCGGCAGTTGGCCATGACCAAGCGCATGGCCTGGTGACAGCGGCGGTAGAGGGCGTTTTCCTCTGGGCGGATTTTCCCACCGCATTTGAACGTCCGTTGCGCGCGGACCCGGCAGCCCCCCGGCCCGGTTGCGCGGATACCGAGGATCACGAGCTCGCCCTCTTTGATGGCGTGGTCCGTCGGGAGGCCTCGGGGGAGGAGGCTGTTGGCCCCCGCCGCGCACATCACGCCCTCCACCGACTCGAACCCGCTCGAGATCAAAAACTCCTGGCACCGGGCGGCGATCTCCCGCTCCGTCCTCTCCGGCCGGAGCCACTCGGCCCGCGCCATCTGAAACACGATGTCCACGATGTCCGTGACGAACCGCAGACACTCCAACTCCTCCATGTCTTTCAAGGATCGGGCGCGCAGGAGGAGCGGACGCGCATCGGCGAAGAGGTCCCCGGCCGGGTCGCGTTGTCCAACCGCCGGGTCAGCCCCCTCCACCGCATCCAACCGGTCGAGGCCCAACCGCCCGCTTAATTCGGGGTGACGCAGTTTTCGGTGAAGGCCGATCCCCGCGTGGAGCAGCGGGGCAAACGGATCGCGCCCGGAATCGGCGGGAATCCAGAGAAGCTCGTCCGGCCTCAGCTCCAGCGCGCGGGCGCGCTCGGGATGGTTTCCCGGGGAGCCGGCCGCGTCTCGTCCGGGCCCGAGGGAAGGGGGGGCCTCGGACGCGGGCCCGGATTCCAGGAGGAAGGGGCCTTCACCGGCGGTCAACAAAATGCAACGGGCGCGGTCCCGCTCGTCCCAGGGCTCGGGGGGAAGGCCGGTGAGGTAACGGATGTTGGCGGCCTCGAAGCAAAGAAAGGCCGACAGAGCCCCCTCCCGCAGGATGTCCCTCGCCCGGGCGAGGCGCTCGGCCTGGAGGGCGTCTAAATCAATTCGGTCCGTTCCCTCCGCCGCCGCGACGTCGGCGATCCAGGAGCCCGAACCGATGTCGACCGATTTTTCCCGATCGTCCTCGAGCCACATGGGGGTCAGGAGACCGAGGCGACGGCCGCCTCGACCCGCGCCCGCCAGTCGGGCACGATGCGGCGCATGTAGGGGATGATTCTGTCCCGCGCCGCGGTGGTGCGGGCCTGCTTTTCCTCGTCGGTGGCGTAGCGTTCGATAGCGAGCCGGCCCACCTTGTGGTGAAAGATCTCGTCCTTCTGAATCTTCCGGTAAATCGCCGCCGTGGAGGGGTCGATGGGCTCGATGACGTTGATGAAGGGCTCGTTGCCCCAATAAGCCATGACGGTCTCGACCGTATAGTTCATGAGCATCATCTGCTCGGAGATGTCCCACTCCGTGGCAGCGAGGCAGAGGTCGAGGATCTCCTGGTACACATCGAGGGGGTCCCAGTCGAAGGGGTCCTGGCCGAGCTGGGTCAGGCGCTTTTTCAGCCACCGGTAATGCCGGTATTCCTCGTCCACCTGTCGGGCGAGGAGGACCTGCATGTCCAGCGGGGCGTTGGGGATCCAGGAGGCGCAGGCCTTGCCCACCATGATCTCGTTCCAAAGGCCCTGCTTCATCCGGGTGATGACCATCTGCATGACCTTCTCCTGGTCCTTGATCCCCGACAGGGCCATGAAGGCTTGCTCAATTCCCAACTCGTCGTAAAGGTCGCGGTTGAGCGAGGTGATGTGCTTGGCGTAATCCGCTGGTTTCATGAGTTTTTTCCTCAATCGGTTCCTTCAATCCGCTTGGATTATTGGAGCACTCCATATTATCATACTGGCCTCGTCGTGATGCGCCAATGTCGTGTCCGGCTTAATGGCTTTACCCCGGATTTCCCAGATGGACCATAAGTTTTTTGTAGGGTGGTTCTCGTTTCTGCTGTAAAATCAATCTGTTAGCTCCCCTTTGCCACCTTCTGAGAGGGGAACCCTATGGGTGAAGCCAAGAACAGCGCTTTGAGGCTCAGTTTTGACCGTTGCCTCAGGCTGGAGTTTCACGGAGCCAATGTCACAAGCGACTTGAAGACCCACCCTTCCCGCCCCGTATCCAGGAGGATCTTGAACCAGTCCCCTTGACGGGCTTCTACATCGTACCGCTCGCCTTTTTTGATTTTCCCGATGATCGGGGAGGTGGTCTGCGGTCGGGCGCGGACGTTGCCCTTCGGGACCCGGACGGTCAGCGATTGGGCGAACAACGCCGACGCGAGAAAAAGGACCCCAAGAACCGAAAGCGCCTCTCCCCGCGCGAACGACCTCATGCCGAACCCCTCAATTGGCCTCTTCGTCATTTCGGATAGACAGTGGAAATGTTAGCGGAGTTCGGGAAAGAGATCAAAAAAACAGCCACACTGCGAGATTCCTCGTCGGGGCCTGAAGGCCCCTCGCTCGGAATGACAGAACCTTG
>CAYRGS010000029.1:24504-34301 GCA_964423875.1 uncultured bacterium | reverse complement strand
CGAAGGCTCGGCCGTCGGCGAGGTTCATCTCCGCGCCCCGGCGGACCGCCTCCTTGGCGAACCGGACGCCGAGGGGGGCCTTCCGGCAAATGTTCTCGGCCAGCTCCCGCGCCGTTTTCATCAGCTCGCCGGGCGGGACGACGCGCGTTACCAGTCCGATGGCGAGGGCCGCGCGGGCGTCGATCCGTTCTCCCGTCAGGACCAGGTCGAGCGCTTGGGCCATGCCCACGATGCGGGAGAGGCGTTGCGTCCCGCCGGCGCCCGGCATGATCCCGAGGGACACTTCGGGCAGGCCGAGGCTCGCCGTTTCCGACGCGATGCGGATGTCGCAGCAGAGCGCCAGCTCGAGGCCGCCGCCGAGGGCGTACCCGTTGACGGCGGCGAGGATCGGCTTGGTCTGGTTTTCCAGGGCGTGGTAGACGTCCCGTCCGCCGAGGTAGGACTTGCGCTGGACCCAGGCCGATTCGTCCAAGACGGAGCCGATGGTCTTCTTGATGTCGGCGCCGGCGCAGAAGGCCTTCTCTCCCGCGCCGGTGAGGATGGCCGCCCACAGGCGGTCATTCTCCCGGAAATCGTCGAAGACCTCCCGCATCCGCGATTCGGTTTCCGGGTCGAGGGCGTTCAACGCCTCCGGGCGGTTCATCATCACGGTCAGGATCCGGCCGGTCTTGTCCACATCCAGGCTCATCTTGGGGATCTCCTTTCGTCGTTGGGGGACCGCCCGGCCGTTTGATCGCCGGAGAGGGTCAACGCGGGTCGGCGGGATCGGGTTGTGAATAATGCCAGGAAGATGACACCAGAGGTTGCGGGTCTCCGTCAAGGGTGTCCGCGGGAGGGGAGTGGGAGGAGAGGGGAAGGGGGAAGACGGCGCGCCGGTTGACGGAAAGGGCGGCGAGGCCCGATACTCCGTGCGGTTGATTCGGGGTCCGTGTCGGAAATTTGCGGTGCTTCAGGGACTGGTTTGGCAGGGGCTGGTGGTTGGACAGGAGCGGCGTGATGAAAAACCGCTGGGCCATCGTTTTCTCCGCGGCCGTTATTACGACGGTGGGCTTCGGGAGCCGGGGCGTTTTCGGCGTTTTTTACGTCGAGATGCTGAGAGAGTTCGAGTGGAACCGGGCCGACCTGGCGGGGGTGTATTCCCTGGGTCTGCTCATCATGGGGGCCGGGGGCACGTTGGCGGGCGCGCTCGTGCGGTTTCTCGGCCCGAAGCGGTTCTATCTCCTCGGCGGGCTCCTCGTCGGGCTGACCTTCTATCTGGCGAGCCGGGTGGAGTCCCTGCTCGACGTGTACCTCACCTGGGGGGTGTTGGGCGGATTGACCCTGGCCGCTTTGGGGCCCGCTTCGGCCCAGGGGCTGGTGGCCCGGTGGTTCACAACGCGGAGAGGGCTGGCCATCGGCCTGGTCGGGGCGGGGACAGGGGGCGGGAGCCTCATCCTCGCGCCGCTGGCCCAGATTTTCATCGACTCGTACGGCTGGCGCGGCGGCTTGGTGGCCGTCGGCGTGATTTCGTTCATCGTCGTTGCCGTCGTCGGCGTGTTGTTCATGCGGGAGCCGCCGTCCGAGGTCGCCCGGGAGCCTCAGCCCAAGCCTGAGATCGGCCCACCCGCCGGGGGGGGGGGGGGGGGGGGGCGCGCGGCCGCGGGGGCCGCCGCCGTATGGACCCTGAGGGGCGCCCTTCGGCCCGGCCCCATCTGGCTGATCTCCATCGCGTGGCTCGGCCTGGCCACGTCCATTCATTTCATCGGAACGCACTTTGTCGCGTTGACAGTGGGTGTTGGGCATCCAGCGCTATTCGGGTCGAGCATCCTGGCGCTCAGCGGTGTGATCTCCATTGTGAACCG
This sequence comes from uncultured bacterium, assembly GCA_964423875.1. Classification (GTDB taxonomy): domain Bacteria; phylum UBA8248; class UBA8248; order JACPRG01; genus CAYRGS01. Next base: position 32,460 of record CAYRGS010000029.1, on the reverse strand, counting down.
TGTGGTCGGCGGGGGGCTTTCGGACCGGATCGGGCGCGTGAAGACCTTTGTGGGCGGGGCGTTCGTGGCGGCCCTCGGCCTGGCCGTCCTGTTTTTCCACCAGACGCCGGAGCGGGTGTGGGACCTCTATCTCTTCGCGTTTCTGTTCGGCGGGGGGATCGGCGCGATGACCGGGCAGACGACGGCCCTGGCGTCGGACATGTACCGGGGAAAGAATTTCGGGACCATCCTGGGGTTCACCACCATCGGTTTCGGGATCGGCGGCGCGGCGGGCGCCTGGCTGGGCGGGCTCGTCTACGACCTCACGGGTAGCTACCGCGTGGTCGTCGCCTACGAGTTCTGCGCTCTGATCTTCTCGGCCCTCTTATTCATCGCCGCGGGCCGGGTGGTCCGGAGGTATAGGGGGGTGTCGAGGGTGTAGTGGCCGGAAGCCGAATTTCCCCAGGTGTAAGATAGATAATTGATTTTAAATATATACATATCTTGCCCCCCAATCAGCGGTATGTGTCCTCCCGCCGGAGGCCGCAGTGGCGAAGCGCCACCTCATTCTCATAGACATCGTAACGGAAACGGAACCGGCCCTGGTGGAGCCGGTACTGCCATTCATCCCTCCTGACCCCTCGGAGCTTCTTGATGGCGTGTTGTCGGGTTTGGTTGAGCGGGTCTTCACGGAGAGTCGCGCGGGCTGTTCGATAGATATCCGAGTACTCAGGGTTGCACCCAGTAAGCTTTCGGGCAAGGCGATCAAAACGAGGCGTTGTGGAGAGACGAAAGGGTGACGCCATGGAAGGCTAACGCCGATTGCCCGCGCTTGGCTTGCGCGCCTTGCGTGCAATCGCATCAAGCCCATTTTGGAGCGCTTCGGCCGGGCGAACTTTTCCGGCCCGGTGCTCCTCCCGACTCTTCCGAATATGCTCTCGGACCTTGGGGTCCTGGAGCTCCAGGTAGTCCTCGAATTCATCGATATCCGTGATCCCAACGATGGGGATGCCATCCTTCTCCAGGATCACGTATTCCTTTTTGAGGTGGACGCTCTTCACGACGGCGCCGAGGTGTTGTCGCGCTTGGGTGATGGGAAGACTCTTCACCCGGGGCGGTTTCACGGCCTTCCGAGGCATGGCGGGACTCCGTGCCCGCCCCGCCGTGTTCGCGAACCATCCGATGGCCGATGATACACGCGCCCGTAACGGAATCATTTTGAGAAATGCAGGTCACCCCTCCCCCACGTCATCCAGATACTCGAACCGCTCTCCGGCGAAGTTCTTGAAGACGATGTGTCCGTCCTCGGACGCCTCCCGGTACTCGGGCAACAGCGGAACCTTCCCCCCCCCGCCCGACAGGTCCACGGCGAACTTTGGGACGGCGTAGCCGGAGGTGTGGCCGATGAGGGTCTTCATGAGGTCGATGCCCTTTTGGAGTGGCGTGCGGAAGTGGGCCGTGCCCTCGATCTGGTCGCACTGGAAGAGGTAATACGGCCGCACCCGGAGCCTCAAGAGCCGGTGGATGAGGGTCCTCAGGGTCTCTTCGTCGTCGTTGATCCCGGCCAACAGCACGCTCTGGCTGCCGATGGGGATTCCCGCGTCCGCCAGCCGCACGCAGGCCCGCTCGACCTCGGGGGCGAGCTCCTTGGGGTGGACGACGTGGAGGCTCACGAAGAGGGGATGGAGCCGCTTCAGCCCCCGAACGAGGGCGGGGGTGACACGCTGGGGCAGGGTGATGGGAACGCGCGTTCCGATCCGGAGAACCTCGACGTGAGGGATCGCCCGGAGCTTCCCCAGGAGGCCGAGGAGCCGGCCGTCGGAGAGGGTCAAGGGGTCGCCGCCCGAGACCAGGACGTCCCGGATGGCCGGATTCGAGGCGACGTAGGCCAGTCCCTCCTCCCACTGGGCCGCCGTGACGGCCCGCTCCGGGTCCCCCACCATCCGCTTGCGGTTGCAGTACCGGCAATACGAGGAGCATACGTTGGAGGCCAGAAAGAGCACCCGGTCCGGATAGCGGTGGACGACGGTGGGCACGGGCGAGAGGTCCTCTTCCCCCAAGGGGTCCGGGAAATCGGCCGGCGAGGGCCGGGCCTCCTCGGCGCGGGGGATGAATTGACGCCTCAGCGGGCAATCCGGGTCCTCCGGGTCCATAAGGCTCGCGAAGTAGGGCGTCAGCCCGGCCCCGAAGCCGCCCGCCCCGCTCCCCCCGTCTCCTCCGCCCTTGTGTTCGGACTGGGCGATCCCCTCTTCCTCCTCCGGGCAGAGGGAGAACCGGCGGCGGAAATCCTCGATCCGAACCATCCGGTTCTTCATCTGCCAGCGCCAGTCGTCCCACTCGCGCTTCGTCGCTCCGTATTCCCGCCACGGTCCCGCGCTTGATTTCTTCATGCCGGTTTTCCGACTCCTCTCCAGGAGGGCTTTCTTGAAAAACTTGACCCGGTTGGGTCCGCCTCCCGGGACCCCCCCAGGGGTTGGGAACCCCCCCCAGGGGTGGGACCCCCTGAAAAACTTTCTGCGGCCAAGCCGGAGGTCTGGCCTTTCTGGGGTGGGTGTGGGTTTGGCTGAGCAGTCCGTCTGTAGCCAATGGGCCAGGTTACTTGCGATAGCGTGCGACCCTGAAGAAGGCCGTGCGCCGGAGAGGTTCTGAGGAGCGTAATGTATTCCAACCGCAATTTGGCCGGCACGCAAGCGCCCCTTTCGGCCTCGTCTCAATATAGCCTTACAGAATGAAAAAGTCGCTTTGTCCAAGGGCGTCCACCCGCGGACCCCATGAGGGTGGAGCGTGCTAAACTGGTTAATATCCAAAACGATTTGCGCCGCAGGTGCTTTGGTCTCTGACGGGGTGGTCCATGATTCGGTTCAGCGTCCCATTTGAAAGAGGAGGAAGTCACCAGTGAAGGCAATCAGGGTTCATGAGTTCGGCGGTCCGGAGAACATGGTGTATGAAGACGCCCCCGATCCGGCACCTGGTGAGGGCGAAGTTCTCGTTCGGGTGAAAGCTGTGGGTGTGAACCCCTTGGATATGGCCACTCGCTCCGGGAAACATGCTGCGTCCGCCATGATGAACCTTCCCTACATTCCCGGTGTAGAAGCGGCCGGCGTGGTGGAGGTGGTAGGTCCGGGTGTAACCGGAGTGAAAGAGGGGGAGAAGGTCTACGGGCGCGCGGTCAGCGGGAGCTATGCGGAGCTGACGCGCATAGCAGAGATCGAGGTTTCGCGGGTCCCGGATGGATTCTCGTTTGAGGACGCGGCGGGTATCCCCATTGTCTTTATGACCGCGTGGCAGGCCCTGTTCAACAAGGCGAACCTCCAGGCCGGCGAGACCGTCCTCATCCAAGCGGGTGGCGGAGGCGTAGGTACGGCGGCCATACAACTGGCGAAGTGGAAAGAGACTAAAGTCCTCACGACCGTGGGCTCCGCAGAGAAGGCCGAGCGGGCCAAGGCCTTGGGCGCCGACCATGTCATTCTCTACAACGATTCCCCCTTCGATGAACAGGTTAAGCAGTTGACGGATGAAAAGGGGGTGGACATCATCATCGAGACCGTTGCGGCGGATAACCTGACGCGAGATCTCTCAGCCCTCGCCCCCTTTGGCCGGATCGTTCTGATCGGAAACGGAACAGGAAAGGGGCCGGATGCCACGTTTCCCATCGGCGCGGCCCTACACAAGGACCTGTACTTGTTCTCTATGACAATGTTCAACGCCGGACCGCAGGTGCCGGGTATCCTTAAGGGGCTGGAGGAGGCGTTCGCCGGAGGCGAGGTCCGGCCCCAGGGCGGGGCCGCCTTTCCCCTGAAGGAAGCCGCCGCCGCTCACGAGGCCCTGCTGGCCGGGAAGTTTTTCGGGAAGGTTGTCCTCTCCCCCGTCGAGTGACTCGACGGCGTGTAACCCGCCTTCTTCGGTCAAGACGCCTGTCGCGCGGGAGCCGGCGGGGATGGGGGCGAAAACGCTCCAACCCCTCCTCTCCCCCGCTGGCTCCCTCCTCCTGCGGAGCCGCCTGAAATCAAAATCTTCCTTCTCTCGCGAACTTTTTGAAAATTCCGATGTCCAAATCCTGTGAAAGGAAGAAATTGACGGATAGGAATCAGTTCAGCGATTCAAAGTCCACCAGGAGGAACCATAGACATGATACGATTCGGTCCATTTCGCAGGAGGCCCTCGAGCTCCGGGATTCGCGGAATCCTCCCGGCCTTCGTCGGCCTGTCTCTCCTCTTTTCCCTTGCGGCGACGGACGCCCATGCAGCCAACAGCATGTCGGGCTTCACGCGTGTTCACCAGACGGACGGGGACCTGATTGTCAGCGCTAGGTTCAAGTACGACGGGGCGCGGGGAGACAAGATCTACGTCGGCGCCTATGCCCTGGACGGCCGCAACCGAAAGGTCTTCACGGGCTACCGGCCCTAGATGATCTCCCGAGGTTCCGGGCGCGCGTACGTGCAGCTTCGTTACACCGGGTCCCGACGGATCACATCCAAGAAGATCCGGTTCACCATGTACGTCGGAGGCGGTGCCCCCTTCTATTCAAAGGTCTTCAATCTGAACAAGACCTGGAAGAAGGCCAAGGACCAGATTAAGCCTTGGACCTTCCGCTCCCGGAGCGAGAACGCCAAGGACCTGACCTTCAGCATTTCCTTCGATCTGAACTCCTCCCACAGCCGAAAGGTGCGGATGGGTGCGTATTCCCTTCGCAACGGAAAGGTTTCGCGGAACCACGGGTACGGTCCTTCGAAGCGGCTCAAGCGCGGCAAGAGCAAGTCCACGCGGGCGCGCCTCACCTACGTCAAGAGCTCGTGGGCCAAGAGCGACGCCATCCTTGTCGGGCTGTACGAAGAACAAGGCAAGAATTTCGTGTTCGGCTTGGTGCCTCGGGTGAAGTATTGGTCCAAGAAGAAGAAGGACCGTGACGGCGACGGCATCAGCGACGTGGTGGAGGCCGCGCTTCGGACGAACCCCCGGAAGAAAGACACCGACGGGGACGGCCTGCGGGACGGCTGGGAGCTGGAAGGCTACCGGCCGAGGGGCTACGTCTACACCAACACCAACCTGCCCCTCATGGGCGTCCATCCCCGGAAGAAGGACATCCTGCTGGAGATCGACTGGATGAAGACCAGCGGGCACAACCACAAGCCCAGGAACGGGGCCTTGACGACGCTGCGAAGCATGATGGCCTCCGCGCCGGTCTCCAATCCCAGCGGAAGCAACGGGATCCGGGCTTACATCGACGTGAACGAAAAGGTTCCGCACCAGAATGAAGTCGACTTCGGTTCGGGCAGCCCCCGGAAGTTCGGGAAGTTCAAGAAGGATTTCTTCTCGAAACGCAGGAAGAAGCTCTTCCACTACGTCCTGTTCGCCCACAAGCGGGTGAACACCTCCTCCTCCGGGCGGGCGGAAATCCTGGGTAATGACGTGATCGTCTCCCTGGGCGCCTTCACGGGACAGATCGGGACCCTGAACCAGCAGACCGGAACGCTGATTCACGAGCTGGGCCACAACTTGAACATCCGCCACGGGGGCAATGAGAACCGGAACAACAAGCCCAACTACGTGAGCGTCATGAACTATGACTATCAGATGCGCGGTGTGGACACGAACTGCAACACCACCCCGGACGGCGTATTCCGCTACTCCCGCGGACGCCTGGCCGCCTTGAACGAGGCGAGCCTGAACGAGCCCCGGGGAATGTGCAACAGCGTGGCCATCGATTGGAACGGAAACGGTTCGAGCAACCAGACCAACCTCCGCTTCAACATCAACGGCGGGATCAATACCCTTCGCGATCACAACGACTGGGGCCGTCTCCGCCTGAATTTCCAGGGCACCCCGAATGCCGCGGACTGATCTCTTGCCATGAAAGGAAATCTTCCGATGAACGCAAGGAAGCGATTCAATCCAAACATCGGTGGGCGAACCGGATTCCGGATTGCCCTGCTCGCGGCCCTTCTCTCGGCTCTGATCATCGCGGCCGGACCAGCCGCCGCGCAGAAGGCCCCCCGCCTTCAGCTCAAGGTTATGCCGAAACTCCCCGCGCTGCGGTTTCAGGCGAAGCTGGGCAGAAAGGCCCTCATCGGCCGGAAATTGATCAGCGGAAGGTGGAAAACCCTGCGCGGCAACCGTATCGTCCTCACCGACCAGGCCAGCAAGAAAGACCTGGTCCTGGACTACAACCTGCCGCGCGGCGTCACCCTGCCCACGAAGAACGTGGGGCGCGACCTCAGCGTCTTGTTGAACAAGGTCCGGCGGCCGGCGGTGTTGGCGGAGGCCATGCGTCTCACCGACGGGCGGGGTCTGGTCTTCTTGACGGAAAACCGGGGCGTACGCTCCGCCTTCACCCGCGTGGAAAAGTTCGGATTCTCCTTCGTCCAGCGGCGACGGGCGCAAGGCAAGGCCGTCTTCAAGGACGCCTGCATGGAGATCTACAACGTCCCGGTCAAGGTCAAGCTGGGCTCGCGGGAGTTTTCCATCGCGGCGGGGCGCAAGCAGAACATGCAAAAGGACAACAACCGCTTCGAGGTTCAGGTGGTGACGAGCCAGTACGTCAAGGAAATCCCCTGCCGCTACTCCTTCGAAGAGGCACCCCTGCGTCTTCAGTACGTCGTGAAGCGGACGAACTAGGCACCTGCGCCCGCTGAGCTAAAATAGGGGCTGGAGAAGAGAGGTTCTTCTCCAGCGCCCATAGATAACCTAACTCTTGGGTCCAAGTGGGAGAAAATCCGATGACACTAGAGAAACGAATCGAAGCGCTGGAGAGAAGGTGCAAACGGCTGGGCAAGACCCTTGTGGGGGTAGGCACCCTGGCTCTTTTTGCCGTTGTCGCTGGTACGGCAGGGTGGACGGTGGCGTATACGGGCTCCATCAGCCCAAAGAGCGTCACGACCACACAGATTGCCCTAAGGGATTCTGCTGGAAAGATACGGCTTCGTCTCATTGGGGCAGATGGCAGTGTTAGAGCATACAACAAAGCCGGAAAGGCGCGGTTTGTACTCTATGGGTCACAGGGCTCTGTCAGGATAAACGATTCATCCGGAAAAACGCGGCTTCGTCTCTTTGGACACACTGGGACCATTAGTGCACGCTCGATTGTTGCGAACTCACAAAGCGGACCGACAAAGATTGTGCTCGGTGGGGGAAATGGAACTCTCACTACGTTTGGCTCAAATGGGAAAAAACGGATTGTTCTCGGTGAGGGCAATGGCGAATCCATGAATTTCTACGACAAAAACAATAAACTTCGAATTGGTCTTACTGTGCAGGGAGGTGAGAGTATTTTAAACCTGATGGACCCAAGCGGAGCGCCACGGATTCAGGCCGTTGGGACAAACGGAAAGATCTATTTCAGTGCTCCAAACACCGCAACGATTTCTCACCCCTAAATTGTTGGGAGACCATTTCCATACCCACCGGGCGGGAGGAATTCTGCTCGTTGGGTCATCCATGGGCTGAAGGTTCCTGAGGCCGAGACCATCGAACCCCATAAGTGCCCGAAAATCCCTTTGGGGAAAGGTACAGCTATAGTAGGCAGGTTCGATGTTTAGGGTTGTCGATTGGGTTGTCTCTATTGTCTTCTGGCGGATGCACGCAACGCTCGTCTTTACGGACGGGTCTCCGTACTCGCCCGTTCAAGCGTCTGGTTTTGTGGAAAGTCGAGGTTAGAACAGCCCCGTGATTTTCCCGTTCGAGTCGATGTCCATCCCCGCGGCGGCGGGAATTTTTCCGAGGCCGGGCATCTGCATGATGTTGCCCGAAATCGCTACGACGAACCCCGCCCCGGCCGAGACATAAGCGTCCTTGATGTTCATCGTGAACCCCCTGGGCCGGCCCAGAAGCGTGGGGTTGTCCGACAGCGAGGCCTGGGTCTTGGCGATGCACACCGGCAGCGCGCCGTAGCCGAGCGCCTCCAGCCGCTCGAGATTCCGGGCCGCGGCCGCCTCGAAGGCCGCCGCGCCGGCGCCGGACACCTTCGTTGCGATCGTCTCG
>CAYRGS010000029.1:2704-24494 GCA_964423875.1 uncultured bacterium | reverse complement strand
TTTTGCCGAAGCGGCATGTCCAGCGGATAAAGGGGCGTCTGGGGTTTTTTCGCCGGCCGGGCGAGGTCGTCGGCCATCTCGGCCACCTCCAGGCTCCCCTCGCTCCCTTTCCCGTGAAACTCGTGCACGCCGCAGGGCGCGCCCATGTCCGCGGCCCGCGCCTTCACCCGCTCCACCTCGGCGTCGGTGTCCGAGGCGAACCGGTTGACGGCGACGACGACCGGCACGCCGAACCGGCCGAGGTTTTCGATGTGGGCCTCCAGGTTGGCGAACCCTTCATCGACGGCGCCGACGTCCTCTTTTGCCAGGACTTTCTTGTCGAAGGGAACGCCGCCGTGCAGCTTGAGGGCGCGAATCGTCGCCACGAGGACGACCGCGTGGACGGTGAAGCCCGCGGCGCGCGCGGTGATGTTGAAGAACTTCTCCGCCCCCAAGTCCGCGCCGAAGCCCGCCTCGGTCACGACCAGGTCCCCCAGCTTGAGGGCCAGGCGGTCGGCGATGATTGAGTTCGTGCCGTGAGCGATGTTGCCGAACGGCCCGCCGTGGATGAAGGCCGGCGAGCCCTCGAGGGTCTGGACCAGGTTGGGCTTGAGGGCGTCCTTGAGCAGGAGCGCCATCGCCCCCGAGGCTTTGAGGTCGCCGGCGGTGACCGGCGCGCCCCGGCGCGTGTAGCCGACGACGATCCGGCTGATCCGCTCTTTCAGGTCCACCGGGTCGGAGGCGAGGCAGAGCAAGGCCATGATCTCCGAGGCGGCGGTGATCATGAAGCCGTCCTGGCGGGGAACGCCGTGGGACTTTCCGCCCAGGCCGACGACGATGTTGCGAAGCGCCCGGTCGTTCATGTCCATGACGCGCTTCCAGGTGATCTGGTTGATGTCCAGCTCCAGCCCGTTTCCATGAAAGACGTGGGCGTCGAGCAGGGCGGAGAGCAGGTTGTGGGCGGAGGTCACGGCGTGGATGTCGCCGGTGAAGTGAAGGTTGATCTCGTCCATCGGGAGGACCTGGGCCTTGCCGCCGCCCGCCGCCCCGCCCTTGACGCCGAAGACCGGGCCGAGGGAGGGCTCGCGAAGGCAGATGACGCTTCGCTTCCCCATCCGGGCGAACGCCTGGCCGAGTCCGACCGTGGTGAGGGTCTTGCCCTCGCCGAGCGGTGTGGGCGTCATCGCCGTGACCAGGATCAGGCGTCCGTCCTCATCGCTGGACCGCCGCTGAAGCGCTTCCAGGCCGACCTTGGCCTTGAAGCGGCCGTAGGGTTCGATCTCGTTCGGTCCCAGACCAAGCTCCCCGGCCACTTCCGCGATGGGTTTCAGTTGGGCCGCTTGGGCGATTTCTACGTCGGACGCGATGGTCATGGTCTCTCCTGGATCAAATTTCGGCGTTTTCACATAAGGGGTCGCTGCCGCGCGCAGGCCCCTCTCGAAATCCTGAAGACCGTCGTTCAACTGATCTGGAGAAATTTCGGACGGGCCGACCCGTGTGCGGGACATGCGCCGCCGTATCGGCCGCCTGGGCGGCTCGCCCGAGAGGCTTCAACCCTCAGGATTTTGAGTCGGTGTACGAGGAAACGGACGTAACGACGCGTGTGACCTTCCGGCTCTTGCATTTGGGGCAGACGGGGCGCTTCTTTCCGTACTCGGTGATCGACGCCTGAAAAGAAAACTTCTTCCGGCATTTCTCGCAGCGGAATTCATAGAGTGGCATACAGTCCTACTCCTTTTCCGTTACGGTGGAAACGGTGCTTTCATCGACTTTCCCGTGGCGTTCTTCAATCCGCGGGGGTCTCGACTCCGCGGGAGGGCAGGTTGAGGTCAGCCGGCAGGTTCTCGGGCCGTTCGTAATCCGGCGGCTCCCGCTGGCCGGGGGCCCGGGGGACCGGGTCCGAGGCTTCGGCGGCCCATTCCTCGACCCACTCGCCGGCTGTCTTTTTTTGCCGGCCCAGCTCCTTCGCCAGTGCGTGAAAATCCTTCTTCTGCGCCCCCTGCAGGTTGTACGGGCACACCATGAGGCAGAGCTTGCACCCGTCGTACTTCTTGAAGTAGGGCAGGCACGCCTCGGTGTCCACGTGCCAGATCTGCATGCCGCGGACGGCTTGCTTCTCGTCGGGGATGGCCAGGCCCGGGCAGTGCTTGGAGCACAGATCGCAGTTCGTGCAGAAGTCCTGGACGCCGAAGTCGGCCGGTCCGGGCGCCGGCGTGAGGGGCAACGCGGTGGACACCGCGCCCAGGCGCAGGCTGGGGCCGAACTCCTGGGTGATGAGCGAGCCGTGCTTGCCCAGCTCGCCGAGTCCGGCCAGCCAGGCGTAGGGAATCATCAGGAGGGGGCCGTCGTTGCCGTAACCCGTCGCTTCATAGCCGAAGCTGCGGATGTACTGGGCCAGGCGGACCGAGAGGTCGAAGATCTTGTAGTAGACCCGGTGGACCTCGATCTGGGAGACGGGCCCGATGCGCTTCATCTCGTCGAAGGTCATCTTCACGCCGAAGGAGATGACGGCTTTGTGAGGGGGAGGCTCGGTGTCGGCGAAGAAGAAATCAGGGACGAATTCGCACACGCCCACGATGTCGGCCCCCCACTCCAGGAGGGTCTCCTTGATGTGGCGGGTCAGGCCCCCCGGGTCGTCCACCTCCATCCGGACGGGGTTCACCGGCCCGTCGAAAAGGCCGCGGTCCTCGAAGTCCGTCCGGAGCCAGCGGTGGCGCATCACCTCCGGGTGGCGGGTCTTATACCACCCGGGCATGTTCATGAAGACCTCGCCGGGCGTTCCCCGCGTCGGGCGCTCGGCGGTCTCCGGAATTTCGGCGTAAGCCATGGGTCTCCTTGACCGATGAGCCGAGTTGATCCTCTGGTCCGGCGGGCCGCCGCAGAGCCCGGCGCCGGACATCGGTTGTTTCTCCGTTGCCGCGCTTCCGGGGAAGACGGGGAACCTGACGGCTTGAAGCCTCCCATTATACGGCGGGTCGTGGCCGGATTCCAGGCGTCGGCAGGGCTGTCCAGTCCGGACAGGGCGAATCCTTTTGGCTCACTTCGTTTTTCGCGTCCCTGAAGGCGTCTTTTCTCACCCTCGGATCGCAATCCGGCCGGCCGTTCATTGACTCATCCTCGAAGCCGTGATAACGGTATGCGGTTCCCGCGGGCGCAAGAGAGGAGATGAATCACCGTGGCGCAAGACCTCCGCACCTTTCTCGAACAGGTCCGATCCGGCTCCCCCGAAGAGTACGAGGTGGTGGAGCGGGAGATCGACCCGAAATTCGAGATCACAGCCCTAACCGAAAAGCTCGAGGCGGCCCGGCGGCGGCCCATCCTGGAGCTGCGCGGTGTGAAGGGGACGGATTTCACCGTTGTCACCAACGTCTTCGCCAAACGCTCGCGCCTGGCCTTCGCCCTGGGGACCGATGTCCAAGGGGCCGTGGCCGAGTTCGACCGGCGCGGTCTGAACCCCGTCCCCCCCAAGGAGGTGGGCGCCGGGCCGGTCCAAGAGGTGGTCGAGACGGGGGACGCGGCAGACCTCCTCAGGCTGCCGCAGATCCACCACCACGCCACGGACGCCGGGGCGTACATCACCGGGGCCATGGCCATCACCCGCGACCCAGAGACCGGCGACCTGAACGCCAGCTTCAACCGCCTGATGATCAAAGGCCCGAGGAAGACGGGCATCCACCTGACCCTCGCCAAGCACCACTGGGAGTTCTACCGGAAGGCCGAGCGGCGCGGCGAGGCCCTGCCCATCGCGCTTGTCCTGGGCCTTCACCCCCTTTGGGCGCTCGGGACCCTACACGTGGGCGCGGTCGACGAGGACGAGCTTTCGGTGATCGGCGGACTCCTGCAAGAGCCCCTGGAGGTGGTCCGCGGCGAGACGGTGGACATCCCCGTCCCGGCCCGGGCCGAGATCGTGATCGAGGGAGAGATCCCGCCCGGCGTGCGGGAGCCCGAGGGGCCGTTCAGCGAGTTCACGGGTTACTCCCTGGGCGAGCGGATGCGGGAAGTGGTCGAGGTCAAGGCCGTCACCCGGCGAAAAGACGCCCTCTTTCACGACATCAACGTCGCCCACGCGGACCATATGGTGCTCTCCACCATCCCCATGGAGGCCAACCTCTTCAAGGCTGTCCGGGCGGCGGTTCCTTCCACGCGGGTGGTTCGCATTCCGGCGCCTTTCACGGCCTATCTGTCCATCGAGAAGCGGATCGAGGGCCAGTCCATGAACGCTCTCTTGGCTGCTTTCGGGTCCGAACTCTACCTGAAGCGGGTGGTCGTCGTAGATCACGACGTGGATGTCTTCAACGATTTCCGCGTCCAATGGGCCATCGGGACCCGCTGCCAGCCGCACCGGGACCTGCTCATCATTCCCAACGCCCGGGGGTCGGACCTCGATCCCTCTTCCGAGCCCGACGGGTTCACGTCGAAGGTCGGCGTGGACGCCACGGCCAAGCCGACCCTGGCGGAGTTCGCGAACCGGAATCAAATCCCCCCCGAGGTCATGGAGCGCGTCCGGCTGGAGGATTTCCTTGGCGGTCTCGGCGGCTAAGGACGACGACCCGTTTCCCTGAGTCTCCGCCCTCTTCACGTCCTCATGACCGGCATATGACACGGTCCCCCCCCTACTGGAAGCGTGAGATCGAGACCGCCTCGCCCGAGGCCGTCCGGCGTCTGCAATGGGAAAGGTTGCGACCGCTGCTTGCGTACGTCTTCGAAAAATCCGGTTTCTACCGAGAAAAGTATGAGCGCGCCGGCGTCCGCCTCGGGGACGTCCGCTCCATGGATGACCTGCGAAACCTCCCCCTGACCACCAAGGAAGAGTGGATGGAGGAACAGGCCGCCCGCCCGCCCTTCGGCCGGAACCACACCGCGCCCGCCGGGCATTACATCCGGATTTTCCAGACCTCCGGGAGCAGCGGCCGGTACCTGCGGGTGATGGAAACCCGGCAAAGCTGGGACTGGCGGCTCGAGACGGCGGCCTACCTGTACCGCTCGGCGGCGGTTTCCGAACAGGACCGGGTCTTCTTCGCCTTTCAGTTCGGTCCGTTCGCGGCCTTCTGGACGATGTTCGGCGGCGCCGAGCGGCTTGGCGCAGCGGTCATTCCCAGCGGCGGCTTCTCCTCCGAGGAGCGGCTTCGGCTGATCCTCGACTTGGAGGCGACGGTCCTGGTCTGCACCCCTTCTTACGCCATTCGGCTGGCCGAGGTGGCCCGAAACGGGGGGATGGACATCGCTGGCTCAGCGGTCCGGCGAACGATCCATGCGGGCGAGCCGGGGGTGTCGATCCCCGCGACGCGCCGGACGATCGAGGAGGCGTGGGGGGCGAAGAGCTTCGAGTTCGCTGGGATGACCGAGGTGGGGCTGTTCGCGTATTCGTGCGACGAGCAGAGCGGTGTTCACTGCCTGGAGTCGGAGAATTTCCTCGAGATCCTGGACCCGGCGACCGGAGAGCCCGCCGGCGAAGGGGAGTCCGGCGAGCTGGTCGTCACGAACTTCGGCCGGCACGGCTACCCGGCCGTCCGGTACCGGACGGGCGACCTCGTCCGGCCCGCGGGGCGGGATTGCCCCTGCGGCCGGAAGTTCTTGTTGCTCGGCGGCGGCATCTTGGGCCGGGTGGACGACATGCTCGTCGTCCGGGGCGTCAACGTTTACCCGACGACGGTGGAGCGCGCCCTGCGCGAGTGCGTCCCCGTGGACGAGTGGCAGGTGGTTCTGGCGAAGAATTCTTCGGGCGTGGATGAGATCACCGTCCGGTTCGAGCCGAGCGAGGGCGGCGTCGGAGGGGAGGATCTCTCCCGAGAGGTCGGTAAGACGCTGAGCCGTTTGCACGGCGGGCTCCGGTTCAACATCGAGGTCGCCGAGCCGGGGAGCCTCCCCCGTCACGAGTTCAAGGCCCGGAGGGTTGTGGACCGCCGCGTATCTTGAGTGGACCGTCTGCTTCCTCATTCCTGGAGTCGACATTGAGCGGCGGCTCTCAGTTCGTAGGTGTGCAACGTTGCGCTCTGCCATGCCGTCGCGATCGACGGGCGCCGATTCTGTCTTGAAGGGAGGGTCCCCACAAGCCGCAAGCAAGACCCGAGGGGATTAACCCGCATTTCCCACCAACTTAAACGCCGGAACGGGGTAGGTCGATTGAACCGGTTGGCTTTCAATCATTTACCCAACGGACGGGTGCTGACCAAATTCCAGCATTCTGTTCTCCCATGGGCGTGTGACGGGCTGGGACGGGGACCGGCCCCTACATCGAAAAAACCCTGTTTTATAACCGTAGGGGCGGGTCCCCGTCCCAGCCCGGAAAAACGGCCGTTGCGCGCATCCGCTCCATTCAGCCGAATCAGGCCACCGATGGCGGTTCATGCGGCGCGCGAACCGCAAGACCATCGCTTGGTGAGAAATCCGGGTTAAGTCTCAAGTTGAAATGGGAAATCCCGTTTCAATGATGTAATTTGTAAAAGGATTTTGATTGGATAGCGTAGTCAGCCGGATCAAGGGAGAGAGGACATGACCACGGGAATCACGACGGACCTTTATTCCGAGTATCTGGAAATCGTCCGGCGTCGGCACACGAGCCGGAAGTTCAAGGAAGAGACGATTGCAAGGGAGGTTTTCGAACAGGTCGTCGAAGCAGGCCGCCACGCCTGCTCGGGTGCCAATTCCCAGCCCTGGGAATACATCGTTGTCGAAGACCCCAAGATCAAGGAACAAATCGGCGAATACTTCATCCAGGAGGCCCGGGCCCGCGCCAAGCTCAAGATGGGATTTCCCACGCCCAACTACAACGGAATGAAGACGGCCCCCGGCCTGATCGTGGCCCTCGTCGATTACCGCTACGTGAAGGCCTTCCCCGTCCTCAACGATGGCAGCGACCTGGACAGGATGTACCAGGAAAACGCCCAGCGGATTCTCCTTCAGAGTCTGGCGTCCTCGGTCATGAGCATGCACCTGGCCGCCGCGGCTCTGGGGTATTCCTCCTGGTGGGTCACGGCCATCGGCCAGGAGAAGGCCCAGAAAGCCCTGAAGCCGATCCTGGGCGTTCCCGAAGTCCTTCACGTCATCGACATCCTGTGTTTCGGCCATCCGGAGAAGGAGCCTTACGTCCGTCAAAAGAAGCCGCTGGAGGAAATCCTCCACTGGGGGCGTTACGATGCCTCGCACGAGAAATCGGACGGGGAAATCCAGGACTGGATTGAAAACCGCCGGCACAAGGTGATGTACCGGGACGAATCGAAGGTCGATTAAGTCGGTCCGGGGCCTGTGGAATAAGTCCCTCCGGGATGGGGCCGTCCCTGTCCTGGATGGACGGACGCGCCGGCGTTGGGCCTTAGCGCGGTATGTGGAGAGGCGCGGGTTGTTCTTCGCAAAGGATATCGAAACGGCCAAGCGTGAGGATTTGACCGCGCTCCAGGTCGAAAAGCTTCGGGGGCTCCTCGATGCGATCCACGGCCGGAACGGCTTCTACACGAATAAGCTGAACGCCGCCGGCGTAAAGCCCGGCGACGTCCGGGGTCTGAACGACCTCCGGCGGATTCCCTTCACCTTCAAAGACGAGCTGGTCCGCGACCAGGCGGAGAATCCCGAGATCGGATCGAACCTCACCTTCCCGGAGGCGGATTATATTCGCGTCCATCAAACCTCCGGGACGACGGGCCGGCCGCTCCGATGGCTGGATACGGCCGAGAGCTGGGAGTGGTGGGGAACGTGCTGGGGGTTCGTTTTCGCCGGGGCGGGCCTCACGGCCCACGACCGGGTGTTCGTGGCTTTTTCCTTCGCCCCGTTCATCGGGTTTTGGGCGGCGGTCGAGGGCGTCCGGAAGATCGGCGCGATGCTCATCCCCGGAGGCGGGCTTTCCACGCGCCAGCGCGTCGAGGCCATCCTCGAATCGCGGGCCACGGCTGTGGTCTGCACGCCGACGTACGCCCTGCGGCTGGTCGAGGAGGCACGGGAAATGGGGGTGGATCTGGCGAAATCCCCCGTCCGGGTTACCCTTCACGCCGGAGAGCCGGGGGCCAACATCCCCTCCACCAAACAGCGCATCGAGCGGTCCTGGGGCGCCCGGTGCATTGACCACGCCGGGGCGACCGAGGTCGGGGCTTTCGGCTTTGAAGGGGTGAACCGGCCGGGCGGCATTTTCTTCAACGAGTGCGAATTCATCTGCGAGGTCCTCGAGCCCAACGGCGATCGCCCCGCGGGCTCGGGCGAGGAGGGGGAGCTGGTCATCACGAACCTGGGGCGGACCGGGATGCCGGTCATCCGGTATCGGACGCGCGACCTGGTGAAGATCTCCTCCGAGCCGGACCCGGAAGGACGGACGTTCCTATGGGCCGAGGGCGGGATCATCGGGCGTGCCGACGACATGTTCATCGTCCGGGGGGTGAACGTTTACCCGAGCGCCATCGAAAACATCGTTCGGGAGTTCGAGGAGGTGAGCGAGTTCCGGATCGAGGTGGAGACCGTCCGCGAGATGGCCGAGCTGAAGCTGTGTGTCGAGTGCGGGGCCGGCGCGTCGCCGGATGCCGTTTTGGATCGGCTCTCGGGCGAGATTCAATCGAGACTGGGCGTCCGCGCGCTCATCACCCCGGCCGAGCCGGGTTCTCTCCCGCGCTTCGAGCTGAAGGCCCGCAGGGTGCGGAGGACCCGTTGATGCGGGGGAGGAGAGGGGGGGAGCCGATCCCGCCCCACCCTTGCGGTGTGCCGATGAAAATTCAAGTCACATTGACCAGCGTGCTGAGAGACGCTGTGGGAGCGGAGCGGCTGGAGCTTTCGTTGGAGGGGGAAGAAACCGTCCGCCGGGTCCTTGAGCGCCTGAAGACCGATCACCCCGCCCTGGAGAAGGAGTTGTTCGACGCCGACGGCGCGCTTGAGCCTCACATTTTCGTGGCCGTCAACGGCGCCCAGGTCAGCCGGGACGGAAGCCTGGAGCGCACCCTTCGGGACGGCGATGAGCTGGCGCTGATGATCTCCTTCGCGGGAGGATGACGGGTGGGGCCTCCGGGATGGATCCCTCCGGGCCCGCCATAAACTCGGCTGTTTGATTATGTCTAAACTTATATATATAAATATTATTCAAGCTTGTGGTCCATCATCGGGGATCGGGAGGTGAATTTTGCTGAAATACGCCATTCTTGAGCTTCTCAGACGAAAGCCGCTGACCGGTTATGACATCAAGAAGCGGTTCGAGGAATCCCTGACCTTCTGCTGGCACGCCGAGCACAGCCAAATCTATCCCGAGTTGAAGAAGATTGAAGACCGGGGGCTCGTCAAGTCCCGCCAGGAGATTCAGACCTCCCGGCCCAACCGGCGGGTCTTTGAGATCACGGACGAGGGTATCGCGGCGCTCAAGACGTGGCTGCGGACGCCTCCCGGTCCGCTCAAGGTGAAGGACGACTTGGTGCTGCGCCTTTTCGCCGTGGACATGATGGCCACCGAAGACGCCGTCAACGTCCTCCGGGAAGCGAAGACCCTGCACCAGGAGCGCCTGGACGCATACTGCACCATTCTGGACAGACTGGAGACGGAATACGGCCACCTGCCCGACTCGGAGCACGCTTCCCTCTTCGGTCCGTATCTTTGTCTCCAGCAAGGCATCGATTGCGAGCGGTCCTACGTGGACTGGTGCGATTGGGCCGGGAAGGAATTCAAGAAGTGGCGGAAGTCGGGAGAACATGCCGGAGAGGGCGAGCGGGTTGATCTCTACGCCTCTGGTGCGTGACCGACGCTTCCCGCCGGGACGGGCGGTAACGCCCCGGCCCCGGCTGAACAAGGCGAAACCGGAGGGGTTCCCGCGGCATGACGTCCGCCGAGCCCGCCGGCTCCCCTGGGGAGATTTCAGATGGATTACCAGGGTAAGGTCCTGTTCGTCGATCTGACGACGCAACGGATGCGTGAAGAAGAGGTGCCCGAGGTTTTGGTCCGGTCGCTGCTGGGCGGACGCGGGATCAACATGTATTACCTCTACAAAATGCTCCCGCCCGGCACGGACCCGCTTTCGCCCGAGAACCCCCTGATCATGGGGCTGGGGCTTCTGACCGGCACCAAGGCCCCGAGCACCTCCCGGTTCAACATCACGGCCAAGTCCCCGGAATCGCTGATCCTCGGGGATTCCAACATCGGCGGCCACTGGCCCGCCTCCATCCGGGACGCGGGCTACCAGTACCTCATCTTCACCGGCCGGTCCGAGAAGCCCGTCTATCTGCATCTCGAGAAGGGCCACGCCGAGCTCAAGGACGCCGCCCACATGTGGGGGATGAACGTCCACGATTTCCTGGCGCTCCTGGAGCGGGATTTCGGCAGGGGCGCCAAGGCGGGGTTCATCACCCGCGCGGGCGAGCGGCTCGTCCGCATGGCGGGGATGATGGGGGGGGAGAAGGCCATCGCCGCCCGGGGCGGCCTGGGGGCGGTCATGGGGTCCAAGAACCTGAAGGCCGTTGTCTGCTCGGGACGGGGCAAGGTCGAATACTTCGACGAGCCGGCCGCCGGGGCGCACCGCAAGGAGCAGAACGCCTACCTGGTACAGGCCAAGGTGATCGACACGCTGGGCCGGTACGGCACGCCGCTTCTCTATCGGCCCAGCAACATCCTGGGCGCCATCCGCACGAAAAACAGCCAACTCAATGCATGGGACGAAAGCCTGGTCGCCGAAGAGATCGACAAGCACGTTACGAAGATGGCCTCCTGCTTCAACTGCGTGGTCCACTGCCGCGCCCGGAACAGCGTGGACGACGGCCTCGGCCACAAGGGCGGAGAGGGGCCCGAGTACTCCAGCATCGGGACGATGGGCTCGAACCTGGGCATCACCGGCGCGGAGAACGTCATCCGCCTCTCGAACATGTGCAACGAGCTGGGCCTCGACACCTCATCCGCGGGGTCGATCATCGGCTGGGCCATCGAGCTCTACGAGAAGGGGATCGTCACCGATGAGATGACCGGCGGCCGCGCGCTGCGGTTCGAGGACTACGACCTCGTCGTGGATCTCCTCCAGGACATCTCCGAGCGTCGCGGCTTCGGCGACCTGCTGGCCGACAGCACGCAGGCCTGGAGGCATTTCGGCGAGGAGTCGAAGGATTACCTGATCGCTTCCAAGGGCCTGACCCAGACCGACCCCCACGACCCGCGCATCCTCAAGGGCTTCGCCCTAGGCTTGGCCGTGTCCTCGCGCGGGATGGACCACCTCCGCAACCGCCCCACGCTGGAGATCTTCCGCCTCCCCAAGGACGTGACGACGAAGCTTTACGGTCAAGAGGTCGACCCGGACTTCACGGCGTACGACACCCGGGAAATCCCCGTCGCCTGGAGCGACGAGATCTATGCCGTCAACGACGCGGTGGGCTCGTGCCGGTTCGTGTCCCACGGCTTCAACAGCCCCCGGATGTTCGACTATCCCCACTATGTTGAGTTGATCCGTGACGTGACCGGTCTTGATTTCGGCGAGGACGAGCTCCGGGAGATCGGCCGGCGGATTATCGACATCGAGCGGTTCATCAACATGCGCGAGGGCGTCACCCGCGACGACGACACCCTCCCCAAGAAATACTTCGACGAAGGCCTGCCGCTCAAGGAGTACGCGGGGCACCGCATCGACCGGGAAGCGTTCGAGAAGATGAAGACCCGGTACTACCGGCTGAGGGGTTGGAGCGACGGGGGCGTCCCGCCCGAATCCCGAATGGAAGAGCTCGAAGGCCTCCTCGCGGCGGTGTAAAGCGTTTTTCTCACGCCATTTTTGTCTGGATTTCTCACCAACGCATCGACTGAATCGTAATTGGCCGAGGAATCACTTCCGGTCGTTTGTTTCCGCTGATGCCGACGGATACTCCAATCGGTCGGTTCTTCTGGCGGGGACGGGGAGCCGCCCCTAAGGCACACGGCGTTTTTCGTCGTAGGGGCCGGTCTCCGTACCGGCCCGTCACACTTTGTGAGAAATGCGGGTTAGCGAAGACGCCCCCCGTCCTCGAGGACGTCCCGGAATTTTTCAGCCACCTTCCGGCGAAGCTCGGCCGACGCCTTGTTGACGATGGGGAACTCATCCTTCCAGCTGAAGGGCCGGCAGGCGTTGATGATGAAGCGGTTGTTGGTCAATGCCCGGGCGTCCGCTCTCCGCCGGACCTCCGGGGAGTGGATGGGGTCTACACCGGAGCTGTAGCCGTTCCGGATCAGCTCATAATCGTCCGGGGCCTTCGCCCGCGTCACCACTGCCCAGATCACTTCGTCGAGATCGGTGATGTTCACGTCCTCGTCCACGACGATGACCCACCGGGCGCAGTACGCCGCGCTCTTCGAGCCCGCGGTGATCAACCCCGCCGCCTTGGCGTGGCCGGCATAGTGCTGCTTGATCGCAACGACCGTAATGAAACTCGATGTCCCGTACTGCCAGACGCCCTTGACGTCCTGGATACCGGAGGCCTCCAGGGTGTCCCAGGCCGAGGCCGCCCAGAACGGGACCGCGCTCAGCTCCGCCAGGGGCGGGCGGAACGGGGGCGCCCCGTAGATGATGGGATCGTCCCGGTGCATAAGGGTGTTGACCTTGACCACCGGGCGGGGAAGGCGGTCCCCGGCGTAGTACCCCGTCCACTCGCCGAAGGGGCCTTCCTCCCGCTCGTCCACCTCAGGTGGCGGGATCTCCCCCTCGATGGCGATCTCAGCCGTTGCCGGGATGGGCAGCCCGGTCCGCTCCCCTTCAATCACCGGGATCGGCTTGCCCTTCAGCCAGCCGGCGAACTCCAGCTCGCTGTGGGAAGGGGGAAGAAAGGTCCCGGCGGCCATGAAGATCGCCGGCTCGTGGCCGAAGGTCACGGTCACTGGCGCGCTTTTTCCTAAGGCGTGATATTTGTGGACCAGGAGGTCCCCGTCTTTTCCGGGGATGATCAGGATCCCCAGGGTGTTCTCATCGTGCACCATCATCCGGTAAGTCCCGACGTTCACGTTGCCGGTGTCGGGATCGCGCAGGATGACGGCGCATCCCGTTCCCAGAAACCGCCCGCCGTCGTTTTCGTGCCACCGGGGAGACGGGAACCGCCACAGGTCCACATCGGCGCCGCTCTGGACGTTTTCGAGGACAGGGCCTTCCCGCACGATCGCGGGAGGGACCGGCTGAAAGGTTCCCATTTTGGTCCGCCAGTGCCGCAGGACATCCAGGCCGGGGGTGTCTTCGGGAAGGCCGAGGGCGATGGCGGTCGCGAGATGGTGGAAATCGAGTTGCTAAGGACGCGGCAACCCCGGGGATGCCCCGGAATGTTGTCGAACAAAAGAGCGGGGTGGTCGGGCCGCTCGATGATCAGCTCGGTGAGGGTTCCAATCTCCAGGTCCCAGTGAGCCCCGTCGATCCGCTTCAAATCGCCCCGTTCATCCAGACGGTCGAGAAACGCCCTGAGGTCCGCGAAAGACATGCTCGGTTCTCCTCCCCGCCCCCCTCGCCTCCGCGCCGGGGGGGGGGCGTCCGGCGCCGACCAATCCGTGTGGTGAAAAATCCAACGTGCCACCCGATTCCGGGTTGCGAATTCAGAAGGTCCCGCAACGATCCGCCCCGAAAGGCTTCACCCGACGGGCAGGATGAGGCGGGAGGGCGTCTTGCCTCCTGTGGCCACGAACAGCGTGATGACGCGCTGGTCGATCAGTGCCGCGTCGCCCGGTTGTGCGCCCGTACCCGGGTTGACCGCATAGGCCGGAAAACACGCCCCGGCCAGGCTCAGGCGGAGTCTGCGTCCGCACGGGATTCGGCAGCAGATCGCGCGGAGGGAGAGCCTCAACGGTCCAGTCCGGTCGCCCTCTTCGATCCGCGCATGGCTCTGGGTCAGGGTGAACGCCCGCCCCTCAGGCGTCACCTCCGAGACGACGGCCGAGAGGTCGAAGGCCGGTGCGTCGGACCGGAGCCAAACCTCCAGCGTCACGTCACCGGCCAGGTGCAGGTCTTCTTCCAGCGGCTCCGAGGTGTAGGTCAGCACGTCCGGCCGCCCATCCACGTCGGACCGCTCCGCGGGACCGGCCGGGGCTCCAAGGTGCCCCCCCACCGCGGGAACGGGCCGCCAGGGGTCGAACACCACCGCGTCCTCCCCCGCCCCCGCCTCGAGCCCGGGGACCAGCTCGCCGTCCGTGAGATCGATGGCCGACCGCCCGCCGCTGGATAGATAGCGGGAACCGCCCGGTCCGTCCGGCCAGCGGTCGAAGGCGCGCCAGCGCTCGCCGCCCATCTCGTAGAGCAGAACGGGCGGCTCGTCCAGCAGGCCGGTGTCCATTCCTTTGAGCCAATGGTCGAACCAACGGATTTGAAGCCGGTCGATGGGGCTCACGGCGCTCGGCCCGTAATCCCGGTCCCCCGCCTTTGGGCTCCAGGGGATGTGGACCCAAGGACCGATCGCCAGGCGCTGGGGCCGGCGGCAGCGCGCCGCCCAGTCTCGATGGCACGCGAGGGTTCCGGGAAGCAGGGCGTCGAACCACCCTCCGATGTGAAGCGCCGGCAGGTCGATGCTCCGGGCGGCGGTCTTGGGGGAGATCCGCTCCCAATAAGGCCCGGGCTTGGGGTTCGAGACCCAGTCGTCGTAATGAGAGTCCGCGGCGTGCCGCTCGATCACCTCGGGCCGGGCCGGCGTTTTCCCATCAAGGGGAAGAGAGCGGGAGGCGGCGAACAGGGCCTGGTGCGCCTCCGCGTCCCGCCTGCGGTGGGCCGTTTCCGCGGCGACCTGAACGGCCCAGGCCATAACCAGCTCCAAGCGGAGCGCTCCGCCCTCGTAGGCGAAGTGTTCGTAGACGTCATAAGCAATCATCGCCGGGCAGATTGTCTTGAGTGCCGGGGCGCCCGAGCCCGCGGCGAAGACCTGCGCCATCCCCTGATAGGAGAACCCGTACATCCCCACTTCTCCCGTGGCGCCCGGCAGCCCGGCGGCCCAGGCGATCGCGTCAAAGCCGTCGTCAAGCTCCTGAGCCAGGAGATCGAACTCCCCTTCCGAGGTCCCGCAGCCGCGCACGTCCTGAATGACGACGATGTAGCCGTGCCGGGCATACCAGGTTGGGTGGGCGTTAGAAACGGTGGAGGCGATGGCCCGGCCGTAAGGCTGGCGCATCAGAAGGACGGGAAAGGGCCCGTCGGTGTCGGGCCGGTAGAGGTCGGCGTCCAGGCGCACCCCGTCCCGGGTCCGCATGGAGAGAGTCTCGCGGGGACGAAGGTTGTAGGATTCGGGGGCGCTCACGCGGGCGGCCTCCGACGCGCGTGCTTCTTGTATGGGGTCTCCACGGCGGAAACCGCTCCATCCCGCCGGACGGTGTGTAGCGTGGATCATATCATTTCCCCATCCCCCAGACGGGAAGGAGGAGGGTGCGTTCGACGGAAACCCTGTAAAAAGATGGCGCGGTTCGGTATAATTCAGGTCTTATCAGGATTGGGAAGGTCGTAGTCGAAGTAGGTTGGGGACCCTCGGCGCATCCGGCGGCTGCGAGGGTTTCAGGTCAACGCGGCGAAATCCAGCGGAGCGTTGGATTCGCCCGAAGCGCGGATTCCGCAAAACCGCTTCTCGATCTCGGGGAGTCTGGTCCGAGCGAACGCCGTGCTTGATCAGAAAGGGGAGAATGCGATGTTGAAGAGAACCGTCCAACAAACCGCATCTCACTTGATTTGGAAGGCAGTCCTGACTGCGTTCTTCGTCCTCGTGGCGGCGGGCGCGGCGTCCTCTGCGGAGAGGGTCAGGTTTATGACCAACTGGAAGGCCCAGGCCGAGCACGGCGGCTTCTACCAGGCGATCGCCACGGGGATTTACAAGAAATACGGCCTGGACGTGAAACTCCGCATGGGCGGACCGGGGGCCAACAACTCTCAGCTTCTGGCCGGGGGCGCGATCGACATCAACCTGGCCACCAACACCTCGCAGGCCCTGAACTTTCTGAAGAACAACGTCCCCATGATCACCATCGCGGCGATCTTCCAGAAAGACCCGCAGGTCCTGATTTCCCATCCGGGGCAGGGCAACGACACCATCGCCGCCATGAAGGGCAAGCCGATCCTGATGTCGACGGCCGCCCGGACGACCTGGTGGCAGTATTTCAAGATCAAGTACGGTTTCAAGGATAGTCAGATCCGCCGCTACACCTTCCAGATGGCCCCATTCCTGGTGAACAAGAAGGCCATTCAGCAGGGGTATGTGACCAGCGAGCCGTTTTACATCAAGAAGGAGGGGGTCGATCCGATCGTCAACCTGATTGCCGATGCCGGCTGGCCGAGTTACTCGGCGATGGTCACCACGTCGAAAGACTGGGTGGACAACAAGACGGACGTGGTGCGGAAATTCGTGAACGGGAGCATCGAGGGCTGGTACAGCTACCTCTATGGCAATCCCGCTCCCGCGAACGTGTTGATTAAGAAAGACAACAGGGAAATGAAAGACGATCAAATCGTATTCGGCATCTCCAAGATGAAGGAGCACGGGATCGTCGATTCGGGCGACACCAAGAAGCTGGGCATCGGCGCCATGACGCAGGCGCGCCTCAAGGCCTTTTTCGAGGTCATGTCCCAGGCCGGGCTGTTCGACAAGGGCCTGCCCTATATGAAGGCCTTCGACCTGCGCTTCGTGAACAAGAAGCACGGCTTGAAGATGTAGCGATTGTTCGGCGTCCGCCGGCCGGCGTGGTCCAGCCGCCGGCCGGCGGACGGTCCACCATGATCCCGCACGCGGCAGGGGAGGGATTCCACCGAGTCATGGCCGGGCCCATTGTGACCCTTTCGAACGTAGACAAGGTCTATTCCAACGGCGTCGTGGCGCTGAAGAACTTTGACCTGGCCGTCTCCGAGTCCGAGTTCGTCAGCCTGTTGGGCCCCTCGGGTTGCGGCAAAAGCACCGGCCTGCGCCTGATCGCCGGATTGGGCGATTTGACCGGCGGCCGGATCGATTGGCCCCAGGCCGCGCGCGAAACGCGGAACGGGAACAGCCGGAACATCGGCTTTGTGTTCCAGGAGCCCACGCTGATGCCCTGGGCCACGGTGTTCGACAATGTCCGGCTGCCGCTCAAGCTCGGCGGCGTCGCGAAATCGAAGGCCGAGGACTGGGTGGACGAAGTGCTCGGGATGGTTCACCTGGACGGGTTCGAGGGGGCCTATCCACGCGAGTTGTCGGGGGGGATGAAGATGCGCGTGTCCATCGCCCGGGCGCTTGTGACCCGGCCCGATATCCTCCTCATGGATGAGCCTTTCGCCGCCCTGGATGAGATCACGCGCTTCAAGCTCAACGACGACCTGTTGGAGCTTTGGAGCGGCCAGCGCTTGACCGTCATCTTCGTGACCCACAGCGTGTACGAGTCGGTCTTCCTGTCGAACCGGATCTGCGTCATCGCGGCGCGGCCGGGAAGGGTGATCCGGGAGATTGCGATAGACGCGCCCTATCCGCGCGATGAGCGCTTTCGCACCTCCCCGGTTTACAACGATTTTTGCCGCCAGGTGTCCGGCCTCCTCCACGAGGCCATGGGGGCCGGCGGTTGAAGCATGATGAGCCGATGACGGCCAACCCGCAAACGCTCACGGCCGGGGCCCCGAAGGCCCGGCGGGACTTCGAGGACCTGCCGCCCGTGCGCAGGGAAGATCGGCGGATTCTCGGCGTCCGGGTTTCCCTGTTCCCCAAGATTTTGGCCCCTGTCGTCGTGGGGGTGCTCGCCCTCATCGTCTGGCATCTGATCGTTGTTTTCTTCGATATCCCGCACTATGTGCTGCCCCGCCCCTGGTTGGTGATTCAGACGTTGTTCAAGGACTGGGGCACGCTTTCACCCTCCTTGTGGGTTACGCTCAGGATCACGGGGTTGGCCTTCCTGTGCGCCGCCGTCGGGGGGTTGATCATCTCCGTGCTGTTCACCCTGTCCAAATGGGTCGAGATGAGCTTTTTCCCGTACGCCGTGACGCTCCAGGTGACGCCCATTGTGGCCATCGCCCCGTTGATCATCATCTGGGCCGGGAATGTGTTTCCGGATCAGGGCATCGGTATCGCGCTGTTGATTTCCGCCTGGATCGTCGCTTTCTTCCCCATCGTCTCGAACACCACGCTCGGTCTCAACAGCACCGATCACAACCTCCTGAACCTGTTCCAGCTCTACGGGGCGTCGCGGTGGCAGATTCTGTGGCACCTGCGCCTGCCCAACGCGCTGCCCTACTTCCTGGGCGGCCTGCGGATCAGCGGGGGCCTCGCCCTGATCGGCGCGGTGGTGGCGGAGTTCGTGTCCGGAACCGGCGGGGACGAGTCGGGGCTGGCCTATCGCATCCTGGAATCGGGTTACCGGCTCAACATCCCGCGCATGTTCGCGGCGTTGATCATGATCTCCCTTTCAGGCATCTTGATCTTCCTGGTCCTGACGCTCTTCCAACACCTGTTGCTCCGGAAGTGGCACGAGAGCGCGGTGAAACGGGAAAACTAGGGGGCCCTGGAAGGGCCGGTCCGGCCTGAAAATCGTGGAGGATAGCGCCATGCACCCGGAACGGAAAGAGCTCGACTGGGAGGCCTTCGCCCGGGCCCTGGACGGCGTGCCGGCGAGCCTCGACCCGGCCCTGGTCCGGCAGAAGTCCCGCGACTACTACTGGTTCAGCCCGATCCTCAAGCGGACCTTGAAAGACAAGATCGGCGACATCGTGATCACCCCCCGCGACGAGGAAGAGGTCGTCCGAGCCGCCCGCACATGTGTGGCGTGGCGGGTGCCGATCACTGTCCGGGCCGGCGGCACGGGCAATTACGGCCAGGCCATGCCGACCGAGGGCGGCGCCATCCTCGACGTCACGCGGCTGAATGCCGTCAAATGGGTCAAACCGGGAATCATCCGGTGCGAGGCGGGGATGATGCTGGACGCACTGGATGAAGAGGCCCGGAAGACCGGCTGGGAGATCCGCCTCTATCCGTCGACCAAGCGCACGGCGAGCGTCGGCGGCCACGTGGCCGGGGGCAGCGGGGGCGTGGGGTCCATCCGGCACGGCCTGCTCCGCGACCCGGGCAACGTCAACGCCGTTCGCGTCGTGACCCTGGAGGACGAGCCCCGGGTTCTGGAGTTGCGCGGGCGCGACATCAACAAGGTGAATCACGCCTACGGAACCAACGGGATTGTCACCGAGTTGGAGATGCCCCTAACGCCCGCGTTCCCCTGGGCCGACCTCATCGCGGTCTTCGACGACTTCATGACCGCGGCCCGCTTCGGCCAGGCCCTGGGCGAGGCCGATGGGGTCGTCGTCAACGAGTGCAGCGTTTTCGCCTGGCCGATTCCCGAGTACTTCAAGCCGCTGCGCGAATTCATCCCCGACGGGAGCGCGACCGCCTTTTGTCTGGTCGCCGAGTCGTCGGTGGAATGGTTCGAATACCTCGTGGCCGATTTCGGGGGGTCGGTGTGTTACCACAAGAGCGCGGCGGAGTCCGCCCGGACCACGCCCCTGTACGAATACACCTGGAACCACACCACGTTATACGCCATCAAGGCGGACCCCTCGTTGACCTATCTCCAGACCCTGTTCGAGCCCGGCCGCAGTCTGGAATTGGCCGAGCGCTTCTACAAGCACTTCGGCGACGAGACCCCGATGCATCTGGAATTCGTCCGGCTGGACGGGAAGGTTGGGGCCTTCGCCGTACAGTTGGTTCGCTATACGACCGATGAGCGGATGGACGAGATCATCGAATACCTCGAAGAGCACGGCGCGCCGGTGTTCAACCCGCATACGCCCGTTTTGGAAGACGGCGGGATGAAGGTTGTGGACGTCGAGCAGCTCGAATTCAAGAAGGTCGCCGACCCCCATGGCCTCTCCAATCCCGGGAAAATGCGCGCTTGGTGGGAGGAAGGCCAGGCGGAGATCCGGAAGGAGGGGGCCCTGTATCGTGTCCGCGAGGGGGGCAAGGTTTTCGAGGGGTAAATGGTCCGGCTTCAAGAATCCCCGAGGCTCCTCCCCCCCCGCTTCGGGCCGGGTCGTAGACCCCCCGGGTCGCCATTCAGCGCGCCTTCCGAGAGCGGCCGAGACAGCCATCGCCGTCTCATCCCCAGTCATTCGGCCTGAGGAGGGTTCATTGACCGGCGTTCAATACATCGGGGCGGACGTTCCGAGAGAGGACGGGAGAGAGAAGAGCACCGGCGCCGCCCGGTACGCTACCGATTTCTATCCCGAGACTGCCCTACAAGTCCGGATCGTCCGAAGCCATAGACCGCACGCCCGCATCCGCTCCATCCGGACCGAGAACGCCCTGCGCGTCGCCGGCGTCGAGACCATCGTCACGGGGCAGGATTATCCGGACTTTTTTTGGGGCACCTTCATCCGGGACCAGACCCTCTTTGCTGTGGACAAGGTGCGTTACGTGGGCCAGCCTGTCGCGGCGTTGGCGGGAGTGGACGGCGACGCCTTGGCCGAGGCCGGCGACCTCATCGAAATCGAGTATGAGGATCTCCCGGCCGTATTCGATCCGCTGGACGCCCTGTCCCCCAAGGCCCCCATCCTCCATGAAGACCTCGGGACCTATGAGCGGGTTCCTGGGATTGTCTTCCCCTCACCGGGTACAAACGTTTGCAACCACTTCAAGCTCAAAAAGGGAAACGTCGAGGAGGGGTTCGGGCACGCCGATTTCATCTTCGAGGACGCCTACCGACTCCCCATGGTGCAGCACTGCCCGATGGAGCCGCACGCCTGCATCGCCCGGTTCGAGACGGGCGGAAAGCTGACCCTCCACACCTCGACGCAAGGGCCGCACTTGGTGCGAAAGCAGGTGGCCGAGGCCCTGCGGCTCGATCTGTCGCGGGTCCGAGTCGTGGCGCCATACTGCGGGGGCGGATTTGGTGGAAAAATTAGCGCCGTTGCCGAGGTCCTGAGCGCCTCGGTCGCCCTCAAGCTCCCGGGCCGGCCGGTGCGGTTGGTTTTCGACCGGGAAGAAGAGTTCGGAAGCTCCTTCGTTCGGCAAGAGTTCCATGCGGAATACAAAACGGGCGTGATGAAGGACGGCGCCCTCGTGGCTCGGCAGGCGAAGCTGATTTGGGACGCTGGGGCGTACGGGGAGTATGAGGCCTCCGTCGCCCGGACGGCGGGCGCCAACGCGGCCGGCCCGTACCGTATCCCCAACGTCCAGGTCGATTCCTACTGTGTTTACACCAACAAGCCCGTCGCGGGGGCGTTCCGGGGGTTCGGGGTCTCGGAGGTTTGTTTCGCCTACGAACAGCAACTCGATCGGATCGCCGCAGCGCTGGAGATAGACCCCCTTGAGATCCGGATGAAGAACGGGGTACGTGAGGGTGACGAGCATGCCACGGGGCAGGTCCTGAAGGGCGTGGGTCTCGAAGAATGTCTCCGGGAGGTGAGCCGGGCCATGGGGCCGATCGGGGGTGCTCCGGGCGGCTTGGCCGGGACGAAACGGCGGGGACGGGGGATCGCCTGCATGACCAAGTCTACGGTGGCCGGGGTTCAGGCGGATGCGGAGATCGTGGTTCGGGAGGACGGCTCGGTCTTGCTCAAGACGAGCGCCATGGAGCACGGACAGGGCGCGCACACCGTCTTGAGGCAGATTGCTGCGGAGGAGCTGGGATGTAGTGTGGCCGACGTGATGGTGGACGCCGTGGATACGGACTCGAGCCCGTATACTTCTCAGACTTCGGCGAGCAAGACGACCTTCTTCGACGGCAACGCGGTCCGGATGGCGGCTGCGGAAGCCAAGCGTCTCCTTCTGGTGAGGGCCTCGCGGGCGCTTGAAGCGGACCCGGAAGACCTGTTCGTCGAGGGGGAGCGCGTTCATGCTCGGGGAGCACCCGGGCGGAGTCTCTCCATCGCGGAGCTGGTGGACGGCGAAGGACCGATCGTCGCCCGGGAGAGTTTCAAACTGGAGGACGCCACCGGCATCGATCCCGAGAC